>NZ_JBQEQB010000006.1:0-298703 GCF_052046055.1 Pseudomonas sp. 22082 | reverse complement strand
TGGTAGACACGCCAGCTTCAGGTGCTGGTGACCTTACGGTCGTGGAAGTTCGAGTCTTCTCCTGGGCACCAATTTCGAGTTTGAGACTAGATCAGTTTCAAGACTCACACAAAAACCCGCGAAAGCGGGTTTTTTGCATTCTGCCCCCCGCTTTTTCTGAAATTGATTTATTAAAATCAAATCAGGGGTTTACAGATCAAAAGGCGCTCCGTATAGTGCGCCACATCAACAGCGGCGACGCTGAAGATGAAGCCCAGATGGTGAAATTGGTAGACACGCCAGCTTCAGGTGCTGGTGACCTTACGGTCGTGGAAGTTCGAGTCTTCTTCTGGGCACCAATTCAAATTCAAGGTTACGATCTTGAATCTCACAAAAACCCGCGAAAGCGGGTTTTTGCGTTTCCGGGGTTTGGAAAACCTGAATCCCAACGCCTATCAGACCCACCCCTCCCCTGCAAGGCGCACTTGAGAAACAATATCGTTTATCATTGTTGCAAGTTTTTGCAATGCGACAGTGAGGAACCCTGCGAATGATGTTTCGAAATACCCTGCGCCGCGGCTTGACCTTCACCCTGCTCGGGCTGGCCCTCGCCACTCCCCTCGCCCAGGCTGCCGACACGGTTTCCCTGACGCTCTACAACGGTCAACACAAGGAAGTCGGCGACGCGATCGCCAAAGCCTTCGAAGCCAAGACCGGCATTCACGTCAATGTGCGCAAGGGTAGCAGCAACCAGCTCGCCAGCCAGATCATCGAAGAAGGCGACCGCTCACCTGCCGACGTCATCTACACCGAAGAATCCCCGCCGCTGAACAACCTCGGCGAGCAAGGCCTGCTGGCCAAGGCTGACGATGCGACCCTGGCCGTTCTGCCGAAAAAATACGTCGCCGGCAACGGCACCTGGATCGGCGTCACCGCCCGGGTTCGCGTGGTGGCCTTCAACCCGAAACTGATCGACGAAAAAGATCTGCCCAAATCGGTGCTGGATTTCGCCGATCCGCAGTGGCAAGGCAAGGTCGGCTTCGTCCCGACCAGCGGCGCGTTCCAGGAACAGGCCGTGGCCATCATCAAAAAGCACGGTCGCGAAGCCGCCGAAGAATGGCTGACCGGCCTGCGCGCCTTCGGCAAGACCTACAGCAACAACATGGTCGCCCTCAAGGCGGTGGAAAACGGCGAAGTCGCCACCGTGCTGGTGAACAACTACTACTGGTTCGCCCTGCAGCGGGAGAAAGGCCAGCTTGATTCCAAACTGCATTACTTCACCGGCGGCGATGTGGGTGGCCTGATCACCGTGTCCAGCGCAGCCGTGCTGAAATCCAGCAAACATCCAAAAGAAGCCCAGCAATTTCTCGCCTACATGGCCAGCGAAGAAGGCCAGCGCGTGATCACCCAGACCACCGCCGAATACCCGCTGCACAAAGGCATGGAATCGGATCGCGGCCTCAAGCCATTCAGCGAACTGGAAGCGCCGGATGTCACGCCGGCCGATCTGGGTAATGCCGAAGAGGCGCTGGAGCTGGAACGCGAAGTTGGCCTGAACTGATGACCGCATCGTTATCCGCCCCCGCTACACGCGGGGGTTACGTACCACGGCGCAAACGGCCGTCGATCTGGCTGGTGCTGCCGGTTTTGCTGCTGGTGATCATGAGCCTGTTGCCGCTGGCCTACGTCGGGATCAAAGCCTGGCAGGCGGGCTGGTCCGAGGCGCTGCACTTGCTGTGGCGCCCGTATGTGTTCGGCCTGCTGCGCAACACGCTGGCGCTGATGGTTGGCGTGACCGTAACTTGCGGCGTGATCGGCCTGTCGCTGGCGTGGCTGCTGGAGCGCAGCAATCTGCCGGGCCGACGGCTGTGGGGCGTGATTCTTTGCCTGCCGTTCGCGGTGCCGGCGTTTGTCAGCAGCTTCACCTGGGTTTCGCTCAGCGCGCAGTTCGAAGGACTCGGCGGGGCCATTCTGGTAATGAGCCTGTCGAAATATCCGCTGATCTTTCTGCCGGTGGCCGCCACGCTGCGCAATCTTGATCCATCCCTTGAAGAGTCGGCTCGCACCTTGGGACAGAATCGCTGGGGCGTGTTTTTCCGCGTCACCCTGCCCCTGCTCTGGCCTTCCTTGCTGGCCGGTTCGCTGCTGATTGCGCTGCACATGCTGGTGGAATTCGGCGCACTGTCGATCATCGGCCTGCAAACTTTCACCACCGCGATCTATCAGCAATTCGAACTGGAATTCAGCAATGCCAACGCGGCGATGCTGTCGGCGGTATTGCTGGCGCTGTGCCTGATGCTGTTGTGGCTGGAGTTGCGGGTGCGCGGCAAGGGACGACATGTACGTACCGGCCAAGGTGCGGCGCGTCGGGCTGAACAAGTGCGACTGGGACCTTGGGCGATCGCCGGTCAGCTGTATTGCCTGATGCTGGCGATTGTCGGCAGCGGGATTCCGCTGGGCATGCTGGCCTACTGGCTCGCCGTGGGATCGTCAGCGGCATTCCCGGTTGCGGCGATCACTGAAGCCTTGCTGTCTTCATTGGCGCTATCGCTGGGTGGCGCTGGATTGTGTCTGGTGCTGGCAGTGCCGGTCGGATTGCTGGTGGTGCGCTACAAAGGCCAACTGGCGATCTGGGCCGAACGCCTGCCCTATCTGCTGCACGCCCTGCCGGGATTGGTAATCGCGTTGACGCTGGTGTATTTCGCCCTGCATTACGTGCCGGCGCTGTACCAGACTTCCGCGTTATTGCTGATTGCGTATGCACTGCTGTTTCTGCCGCTGGCTCAGGCGCCGATCCGCACGGCGTTGAACAAGGCCGCGCCGCAACTCGAAGAAGCCGCCCGCACCCTCGGCGCCTCCTCGTTCACGGCGTTCTGTCGGGTGACTTTACCGATCATCTTCCCGGCACTGGGCGCAGCCTTTGCGCTGGTGTTTCTGGATGCCATGAAAGAACTGACGGCTACATTGCTGCTGAGTCCGACCGGGCTCAACACATTGGCGACTGAAGTCTGGGCGCATACCGCAAATGTCGAGTTCGCAGCCGCAGCGCCTTATGCGGCGTTGTTGATTGTGGTGTCGGGATTGCCCGTCTACCTGCTGACAACCCGGATGTATTTGAGCCGATAAAAAAATCGCAGCCGAAGCTGCGATTTTTTTGCTCGCACTATCAGGCCCGGAACTGCCCCAGACTGGCCTTGAGCTGCGCCGCCAGACCATCCAGCACCTTGCCGCTGGCCGTGGTCTCGACCACCGCCTGTGCAGCTTTTTCGGCCTGGGCATGAATCGTTTCGACCCGCCCACGCACAGCCTGCGCGCCCTGCGCCTGATGCGCCGCTGCCTGAGTCGCCAGGCCAATCGCCGCATGCACCTGCTCGACCGACGCCTGCACCGACTGCTGCAGTCGCGCGCTGTCACGCAGCACCAGCAAACCTTCGCTCGCTTGACGCCCAGCCTGACCAATCGCCTCCACCGCCTCACGGGCGCCCTGCTGCAGGGCCACGATGTGCGCCTGAATGTCGCCGGTGGAGCTTTGGGTCTTGCTCGCCAGCGCCCGGACTTCATCCGCCACCACTGCAAACCCGCGACCGGTCTCGCCGGCCCGGGCCGCTTCGATGGCCGCGTTGAGCGCCAGCAGGTTGGTCTGCTCGGCGATGCCGTGAATCACGGTCAGCACCACTTCAATCTGCTCGCTCTGCTGTGCCAGCCGCTCAATGACTTTCGCCCCGGTATCGACCTGCCCCGCCAGCGCCTCGATCAAGCTGCCGACCTTGGCCGAGGTGCGAGTGTTCTCGTCGGTGGCCTGACGAATATCGACCACCTGCTTCAACGCCGCCTGCATCGCATGGCTTTCCGACTGAGCCTCATCGGCCATTTGCGACAGCGCTCGCAGGCTTTCGGCCACTTCATCACGCTGCATCCCGGCCGCTGCGTCGGCCCCGGCGTTGCGCAGGGTCATGGCGCCGATTTCCACACCGGTGCGCTGAGCCACATCCCCGGCCTCGCGCACGATCGGCTGCAACTTGTCCACAAAGCGGTTGACCGCCGAGGCCATGTCGCCGATTTCGTCCTTGCTGTTGATCTGCACGCGTTTGGTCAGATCACCCTCGCCTGCGGCCAGGTCATCCATGGCGGCGTTGAGCATTTTCAGGCGATTGACGACCCGATGACCGAGCACCACCGCCAGCAGCAACAGCACCCCGGCCCCCACCAGCGCCAGGCCCATGCCGATACGCCAGCGCAGCGTTGCAGCAGCATCCTGCACGGTACTGGTGGTGTTGGCTTTCATTTCGGCAGCTGTGGACTGCGCCGATTGCAGGCGAGCCTGCATGGCGGTGGCGCTGTCGGCAGCGGCGCCCTTGAGGCTGTCACCGACCAGTTGATCGCTGCTGGCAATCAACGCCGTGAAGCGTTGATCGAGCGCCGCCAGATCGGTTTCAACCGAGGCGGTCGAGACACCCATCAGCACCTTGCCGATTTCCACGCCATTGGGGTTGATCGAGGCTTCGAGGTAGTAGACCGACGGATCGTTCTTCGCCGCATCCAACACCTTGTCCAGCGCCCGCTCGCCCTGGCCCTTCTCCAAAAGGGCCTTGTTGATCGGGTTTTCGCGATTAAGGTAGCGGGTCAGATGCTGGCCGGTGGCGTCGTCATACACCACGAACAGCACGTTGGGATTACGCTGGGCCCGGCGGGCGAACTCGGAGAGGGTCGGCACGTCGCTGTCCCACATGGCACGGGGCGCCACGGAGGCCAGCAGTTGGGCCATGTCATTGGCCGAATCCTTCAGGTCTTTTTCCAACGTCGCACGCAGCTGCGCCTGCTCTTCCTTCAGACGCGAGGAAAGACCGGCGGTGAGACGCTGACGGGTACTTGAGGAGAGGTTGTCGAGACTCGACGTGACTTCGCGCCCGGCCTGCTCCAACTCACCGGACAACTTCTGGCTGTCGGCGCCCAGGCGAGTGCCGAGATCGGCTTCCAGCGCGGTGACGGTGCTCCGCGTCAGGGCGACGGCCACCAGCACTTGCACCAAAAGAGCGATACCAAGGGTAACGAACACGGGCCGCAACAGACGGCTTTGTAACAGTGAGAGAACGGCTGACACTTTGAATCCCTCTACGTCTGACGCCATTAATTTGATGGCACTCTTGTAGACAGAATCACAGCAAAGGTCATGCCGTCCAACAGGCATAAACGACAAAGGCCCCGATGAAGGGGCCTTTGTGTTTTTACATCAACGACTTATCAAGCGAACGGATGACGCAGAACGATGGTTTCGTTGCGGTCCGGACCCGTCGAAATAATGTCGATCGGCGCGCCGATCAACTCTTCAACGCGTTTGATGTAGGCACGAGCGTTAGCCGGCAGCTCTTCCAGGGTCTTGGCGCCAACGGTCGATTCGCTCCAGCCTGGCACTTCTTCGTACACAGGCTGCAGGCCCACGTAGCTGTCAGCGTCAGTCGGAGCAACGGCATTGCCTTGCGCGTCTTTGTAGCCGGTGCAGATGTTGATGGTTTCCAGGCCGTCGAGTACGTCCAGCTTGGTCAGGCAGATGCCCGAGATGCTGTTCACATCAATAGCACGACGCAGGATAACGGCGTCGAACCAGCCGCAACGACGGGCACGGCCGGTGGTAGCGCCGAACTCGTGACCTTGCTTGGCCAGGTGCGCACCGACTTCGTCGAACAGCTCAGTCGGGAATGGGCCCGAACCTACGCGAGTGGTGTAAGCCTTGGTGATGCCCAGGATGTAGTCCAGGAACATCGGACCAACGCCCGAACCGGTCGCCACGCCACCCGCGGTGGTGTTGGAGCTGGTCACGTACGGATAGGTGCCGTGATCGATGTCGAGCAACGAACCCTGGGCGCCTTCGAACATGATGTCTTTGCCGGCGCGACGCAGGTCGTGCAGCTCGGCAGTCACGTCCAGCATCAGCGGCTTGAGCAGCTCGGCGTATTCCTTGCACTCGGCCAGAGTCTTTTCGTACTCGATGGCAGGCTCTTTGTAGTAACCGACCAGCATGAAGTTGTGGTAATCCACCAGTTCACGCAGCTTGTCTTCAAAGCGCGGCATGTTGAGCAGATCGCCAACACGCAAGCCACGACGTGCAACCTTGTCTTCGTAAGCCGGGCCGATGCCGCGACCGGTCGTACCGATCTTCAGCTCGCCGCGGGCCTTTTCACGGGCCTGGTCCAGCGCCACGTGGAAGGACAGGATCAGCGGGCAGGAAGGGCTGATGCGCAGGCGCTCGCGCACCGGTACACCCTTCTCTTCCAGCTTGGTGATCTCGCGCAGCAGGGCGTCAGGTGCAACCACCACGCCGTTGCCGATCAGGCACTGCACGCCTTCGCGCAGCACGCCCGAAGGGATCAGGTGCAAGACGGTTTTTTCACCGTCGATCACCAGAGTGTGACCGGCGTTGTGGCCACCCTGGTAGCGCACTACGGCGGCAGCATGTTCGGTCAGCAGATCAACGATCTTGCCTTTGCCCTCATCACCCCATTGGGTGCCCAGGACTACGACATTCTTACCCATAACACTTGTCCTCATTCGCGCAAACTTGGTGCCGGCGTCAGCCGGCAGGAAAACTCAAGAAGCCAGTGGCGATACTTGCCAAAGCCCGTTCTGCTGGATCAATTGCCGGTCGCAGTCCGCATCACGGGCGGCGGCCAAAGGTTGTCCAGGCAATGCCTGAACGACACGCTGACCCTCACTGCGCAACTGGCAAACCTGCTGCCAGAGTGCCGCATCCGTACTGTCAGGCATCCAGATACCGCCAGACGGTAGCTCGATCTCAGCACGCCCCAGGGTCACCAGGGTTTTCAAATCGGTGGAGAAGCCGGTGGCCGGACGGGCGCGACCGAAGTCGGCGCCGATGTCGTCGTAACGACCGCCCTGGGCGATGGACTGGCCAACACCCGGCACGAATACCGCAAACACCACACCGGTGTGGTAGTGATAACCGCGCAGTTCGCCCAGATCGAAGTACAGCGGCAGCTCCGGGAAGCGCACCGACAGACGCTCGGCGATCGCCAGCAAATCTTCCAGCGCCGCCAGTACCGGCGCCGGCGCATTGGCCAGACGCTCGCGGGCAGCGCTCAGCACTTCACGGCCGCCGCACAGGTCGACCAGCGCGCGCAACATGCCGGACAGATCGGCCGGCAGGCCTTCGGTCAAGGTAATGACCTCGTCGATGGCCTTGCGTTGCAATGCATCGAACAACTGCTGCTCGACTTCACCCGACAGACCGGCCGCCTGGGCCAGACCGCGGTAGATGCCGACATGCCCGAGGTCCATGTGCACGTCCGGCACGTCGGCCAGTTGCAGCATGGCCAGCATCAGGCTGATGACTTCAACGTCGCTGCTCGGGCTGGCATCGCCGTACAACTCGGCGCCCAGTTGGATCGGGCTGCGCGAGGACGACAAGGCACGCGGCTGGGCATGCAGCACGCTGCCGGCGTAGCACAGGCGGCTCGGGCCTTCGCGACGCAGGGTGTGCGCATCGATGCGCGCCACTTGCGGCGTGATGTCGGCACGGAAACCCATCTGCCGGCCCGATTGCGGGTCGATGACCTTGAAGGTACGCAGATCCAGGTCCTGGCCCGCGCCGGTCAGCAGGGATTCCAGGTACTCGATATGGGGAGTCACGACAAACTCGTAACCCCAGCTCTGGAACAGATCCAACACCTGACGACGCGCAACTTCAATGCGCGCCGCTTCCGGTGGCAGTACTTCTTCGATGCCATCTGGCAGCAGCCAGCGGTCTACCGTTGCCATTACGCCATTCCCCTTAGATCCGGGCGGCCAGCCCGAGGGCGAGCCTTGAGTGAAGCAGAAAATGACCGGCCCGTTCAAAACGCACGCGCATGAACGACGCGGCGAAAGGCCTGTTACCGGCTTCGCCCATCACTTTCCTCGAAAAACTGTCGGGCCATTCAACCCGATCTTCTGCAACAAAAACAGCAATCAAACGTGCAGACGCAAAAAAGCCGGGAATTTCCCGGCTGCCGCATCATACACACGTTTTCCCAAAGGATCACCCCGCCCTAGGTATTAGCCGCCGGGCGGAATGATTCAGGTCAACGTCGTATCAAGGCTTGGACTTTTCCAGGTAACGGAAGAAGTCGCTGCTTGGGTCGAGGACCAGGACGTCGGATTTGTTCGCGAAGCTTTCACGGTAGGCACGCAGGCTACGGTAGAAACCGTAGAATTCCTGATCCTGGCCGTAGGCCTTGGAGTAGATCGCAGCGGCCTGGGCATCACCGTCACCGCGAATCTCTTCGGATTCACGATAGGCTTCAGCCAGCAGCACACGGCGTTGACGATCGGCGTCGGCACGGATGCCTTCGGCCAGCTCGTTACCCTTGGCGCGGTGCTCGCGAGCTTCACGCTCACGCTCGGTGCTCATACGTTCGAACACGCTGCGGTTCACTTCTTTCGGCAGATCGATGGCCTTGACCCGGACATCGACCACTTCGATACCCAGCTCCTTTTCCGCCATCTTGTTCAGCGATGCGGTGATGTCAGCCATCAGTGCATCACGCTCACCGGACACGACTTCGTGCAGGGTGCGCTTACCGAACTGGTCACGCAGACCCGATTCCAGTCGACGGGACAGACGCTCGTCAGCGATCTGCTTGAGGCCGGACGTTGCGGTGTAGAAGCGCTCGGCATCTTTCACGCGCCACTTGGCATAGGCATCGACCATCACGGCTTTCTTTTCCAGCGTCAGGAAGCGCTGTGTCGGTGCATCCAGCGTCATCAGACGTGCGTCGAATTTACGCACCTGGTTAACGTAAGGCACTTTCACATGCAGACCTGGCTGAACATCAGCCTGAACCACGCGACCGAACTGCAGCAACACCGCACGCTCGGTCTGAGCCACGATGTAGAAACAGTTCCAGCCAACCAGTACCACGACAACGCCAACGATCAGGGCGATCAGCGATTTATTGCTCATCAGCGGGTCTCCCTTGTACGCGACTGCGGCACGTCAGTGACATGCGGCGTGACGTCCGTGTTGTTGCTGGCGGCAGCCGAACCGGTGACCGGTGCATTGCTGCCCGAACTGTTCTGAATCATTTTGTCCAGCGGCAGGTAAAGCAGGTTGCTCTGGCCGTTCTTGTTGCCGGTCACGAGAACCTTGCTGGTGCTGCTGAAGACTTCCTGCATGGTGTCCAGGTACAGACGCTGGCGAGTGACCTCGGGCGCCTTGCGATACTCGGCGACCAGCTTGGTGAAGCGATCCGCCTCACCCTTGGCGCGCGAGACCGTTTCGTCACGGTAACCGTTGGCATCTTCAAGGATGCGCTGGGCCTGACCACGGGCTTCCGGCACCACGCCGTTGGCGTAGGTTTCAGCCTGGTTGCGCGAACGCTGCTCGTCTTCACGGGCGCGGATCACGTCATCGAAGGCTTCCTGCACTTCACGCGGTGCCGCTGCGCTCTGTACGTTGACCTGGGTGACGGTGATACCGGTGCGATAGGTATCGAGGAAACGTTGCAGACGCTCCTTGATCTCGCTGGCCATCAGCTCACGACCTTCGGTCAGCACCTGGTCCATCGCGGTGGAACCCACCACATGGCGCAGCGCACTGTCGGTCGCATGTTGCAGGCTGATTTCCGGCTGGTCGACGTTCAGCACGAAGTCCTGCAGGTTGCTGATCTTGTACTGCACGGTCAGCGGCACTTCGACGATGTTCTCGTCTTCGGTCAGCATCTGGCCCTGCTTGGTGTAGGCACGCTCACGCGTGACGTTCTCCATGTACTTCTTGTCGATCGGCGGGAAGTAGATGTTCAGGCCGGGACCGACAGTCTCGTAGTACTTGCCGAAGCGCAGCACCACGGCCTGCTCCTGCTCGTCCACGACGTACACCGCGCTGTACAGCCAGACGGCCGCCAGCACGACAAGGCCGATGCCGAGCAGGCCGCCGAAGCCGCCGCTCTTGCCCGAGCCACCACCGTCATCACCGCGTTTTTTTCCACCACCGAACAACCCGTTCAGGCTTTCCTGCAGCTTTCGGAAGGCCTCGTCGAGATCCGGCGGTCCCTTGCGGTCGCCGTTGTTGCGACGCTTGCCACCCCAAGGATCCTGATTGTTCGAGTTGCCACCCGGCTCATTCCAAGCCATAGCGCTCTCCATCTGATAAAGCAAAGACGCACCCACGGCGCGCCGACCAATGCTACAGAATGCCTGCCGTTGCGGCACAACCGCTTTGCCAGGCTTTTATTGCAAAGTGTGTTGCTCGATGAACTCCGTCGGCACAACGCCTTCACGACTGACCAGTCGATTGAGCTCCGAGCGTGGCAATCGAACGGCCAGCAAGCTGACCCCTTCTTCGTCGTGTTCTTCTTTCTGTACCGCGCCCAACTCGAAGAACTGTGCACGCAGACGCGCGAACCGCTGAGGCAGGCGCAGGGTTCCCACGAACAGGTCACTGCCCAACAACTCGGCAATCGCCTGCTCGAGCAATTCCAGACCGGTGCCATCACGCGCCGACAGCCAGACCCGCTGGGGCTTGCCGTTTTCATCGCGCTGGATTTGTGGCTCAACGCCTTCAAGCAAATCGAGTTTGTTATAGACCTCGAGGATCGGCAAGTCCTGGGCACCGATCTCGCCCAGCACCACCATCACCTGCTCGATCTGCAACATGCGATCCGGTTCGGCCGCATCGATCACGTGCAACAGCAGGTCGGAGTTGCTCGACTCTTCGAGCGTAGACCGAAATGCCTCGACCAGTTTGTGCGGCAAGTGGCGGATGAAGCCCACGGTGTCGGCCAGGACAATCGGCCCCAGGTCGTCCAGATCCAGACGGCGCAGGGTCGGATCGAGCGTGGCGAACAGCTGGTCAGCAGCGTACACGTCGGACTTGGTCACGTTATTGAACAGCGTGGATTTACCGGCGTTGGTGTATCCCACCAGAGATACGGTAGGGATATCCGCACGCGAGCGGCCGCGACGCGACTGTTCGCGCTGGCTGCGCACTTTCTCCAGCCGGCCCTTGATCTGACGCAGGCGAACCCGCAGCAGTCGCCGGTCGGTTTCGAGCTGGGTTTCACCCGGGCCGCGCATGCCGATACCGCCACCCTGACGCTCAAGGTGAGTCCAGCCGCGAACCAGCCGGGTGCTCATGTGGTCAAGCTGGGCCAGTTCGACCTGGAGCTTGCCCTCATGGGTACGGGCGCGTTGGGCGAAAATATCGAGAATCAGACCGGTACGGTCGATCACGCGACACTCGAAAACACGTTCGAGGTTACGTTCCTGACTGGGCGTGAGGACGTGATTGAAGATCACCAGATCAGCTTCTTCGGCGTGGACCAGGTCGCGCAGTTCCTCGACCTTGCCGCTGCCAATCAGGTATTTGGCGGTTGGCCGATGACGCGGCACGTTAAAAAACGCAACGGTCTCGGCGCCAGCCGAATTTGCCAGTTCCTGAAACTCCTGCGGATCTTCGCGCGCCTCAGGGTCCTGTCCATCCAAGTGAACGAGGATGACTCGTTCACCACCACCGTGGCGCTCAAAGAACAAAGGAGACTCCTATCAGGCGTTACCTGGCTCAGCGTCACCTGCTTCGGATTCGGTTGCGCTTGGCAGACGAATTGGACGAACCGGCACGACTGTAGAGATAGCGTGTTTGTAAACCATCTGGCTGACGGTGTTCTTCAGCAGGATAACGAACTGGTCGAACGACTCGATCGTGCCTTGCAGTTTGATCCCGTTCACCAGGTAGATGGAAACCCCCACTTTCTCTTTACGTAAAGTATTCAAGTAAGGGTCTTGTAGCGAATGCCCTTTTGACATGTGCCGCACTCCTTTAAGGATTCAATATAAAAAATAGGTAAACAGATGGCTTTTGCCGCCACACCCCCAAGGATAGACGGCAATTGCAAGGACTCAGCTCAATATGGAGATCGTCCCAAGGTATTTCAAGGCGCGTGGCAGATTGTCGCAATCCAGACTGTCGAGCCAGTGTAAATCTTTCCAGCTGCGCAGCCAGGTGAACTGGCGTTTGGCCAATTGGCGCGTGGCGATGATGCCCCGTTCCTGCATCTCGGCCGACGTCAGCTTGCCATCCAGGTAGTCCCAGACCTGGCGGTAGCCTACCGCACGTATAGACGGCAACCCGGCATGCAGGTCACTTCTATTACGCAGGGCTACGACCTCGTCGATGAATCCCTGTTCCAGCATATTTGTGAATCTTTGTTTAATGCGCTCGTGCAATACCTGCCGATTAGTTGGAGCAATCGCCAGGTTCGCGACAGTATAGGGCAATTGTTGCAGTCCCGATGCGGACGCTTCGGTACTTTGTACAGATTGTTTCAGCCGCAGCTCAGTCATGCTCTGACCGCTGACCCGGTAGACTTCCAGCGCACGACTCAGTCGTTGTGGATCGTTCGGATGGATGCGTGCTGCAGACTCCGGATCGATGACCGCCAACTGATCATGCAGGGCCTGCCAGCCAAGGCGTGCAGCCTCTTCTTCGATCTGCGCGCGAACCTCGGGATCGGCCGCCGGCATGTCCGCCAAACCGTCGATCAAAGCCTTGTAATAGAGCATCGTGCCGCCCACCAGCAGCGGAATTTTTCCGCGTGCGGTGATCTCGGCCATGGCCTCCAGCGCATCACGACGGAAATCCGCTGCCGAATAGGCTTCGGCCGGGTCGAGAATGTCGATCAGTCGGTGCGGAAACTCCGCCAGCAGCTCTTTGGAAGGCTTGGCGGTGCCGATGTCCATGCCACGATAGACCAGCGCCGAATCGACACTGATCAGCTCGCACGGCAGCACCTTGGTCAGCTCGATGGCCAGATCGGTCTTGCCCGCAGCGGTCGGGCCCATCAGGAAAATCGCTGGAGGAAGCTGACTCATTAACGACCGCGCAGGAACAGTTTGTCCAGATCGTCCAGGCCCAATTGGGTCCAGGTCGGTCGGCCATGGTTGCACTGACCGCTGCGCTCGGTATTTTCCATGTCGCGCAGCAGGCCGTTCATTTCCGGCAAGGCCAGGCGGCGGTTGGCGCGAATCGCGCCGTGGCAGGCCATGGTGCCGAGCAGTTCGTTCAAATGTGCCTGGATCCGGTCGCTGGTACCGTATTCCATCAAGTCCGACAGGACATCACCGACCAGCCGGTTGGCTTCGGCCTGTTTGAGCAGGGCGGGGATCTGCCGGATCGCCAGGGTTTCCGGGCCAAGGCGCTGTAATTCAAAGCCAAGGCGCTGGAACCATGCCGCATGTTCTTCGGCGCAATCGGCCTCGCGCTGACTGACCGCCAGCGATTCCGGCACCAGCAGCGGCTGGCCGCTCAGGCCTTCGCTGGCCATCGCGATCTTCAGGCGCTCGTACATGATCCGCTCGTGAGCGGCGTGCATGTCCACCAAAACCAGGCCTTGGGCGTTCTCGGACAGAATATAAATGCCCTTGAGCTGAGCCAGCGCGTAGCCAAGCGGCGGAATGTCTTCCTGACCGGCCGGCAATGCATTGGCATTGGCCTCGGGCAGCGGCGCAAAAAACTCGCGGTACGCGGCCTGGGCCTCGGCTACCGGCACGGTCGATTGCGGACGTGGCGTGTATTGATACTGATAAGCGCCGCCAGCGCTGGCACCCGACGAGGTATTGAACGCCGGTTGCGCCTGCGGCTGCTCCAGCAACGCGTTGGCCGCCAGACGCATTTCGCCCTGCGGCCCGAACTCACCGGCTTCAAGGCCGGTCGGCCGGACGATCGCGGTGGTGACCGAACCGGCAAGCTGATCTTCCGGCCGCACATCGCCGAGGGCACGGTGCAAGGTGCCATACAGGAAGTCATGCACCATGCGCCCGTCACGGAAGCGCACTTCGTGCTTGGTCGGGTGCACGTTGACGTCGACCGCTGCCGGATCGACCTCGAAAAACAGTGCGAACGTCGGATGCCGGCCATTGAACAGCACATCGCGATAAGCCTGACGCACCGCGTGGGCCACCAGTTTGTCGCGCACCGCACGGCCGTTGACGAAGAAATACTGCAAGTCCGCCTGACTGCGGTTGAAGGTCGGCAGACCGACCCAGCCCCACAAATGCAGGCCATTGCGTTCGATCTCGATCGGCAACGCCTGCTCGAGGAAGCCTGAACCGCAGATCGCCGCCACACGCCGGGCGCGCGCCGCATCATCGTGGGCTTCGTGCAGGCTGAGGATGGTCTTGCCGTTGTGGCGCAAATGGAAAGCCACGTCGAAACGCGCCAGCGCCAGACGCTTGATCACTTCTTGCAGGTGATCGAATTCGGTTTTTTCGGTCTTGAGGAATTTGCGCCGTGCCGGTGTATTGAAGAACAGGTCACGGACTTCCACCGAAGTGCCGACCGGGTGCGCCGCTGGCTGCACGCGGGGCGCCATGTCGCGGCCTTCGGTCTCGACCTGCCAGGCCTGATCGGCGTCGCGGGTGCGCGAGGTCAGGGTCAGACGCGCCACGGAGCTGATCGAAGCCAAAGCCTCGCCCCGGAAACCCAGGCTCATCACCTGTTCAAGGTCTTCCAGGTTACGGATCTTGCTGGTGGCGTGACGGGCCAGGGCCAGCGGCAGGTCATCGGCGGAAATACCGCTGCCGTCGTCGCGCACTCGCAGCAGTTTGACACCGCCCTGCTCGACATCGACGTCGATACGCTTGGCGCCGGAGTCGAGGCTGTTTTCCAGCAGCTCCTTGATCACCGAGGCCGGGCGTTCGACCACCTCACCGGCGGCGATCTGGTTCGCCAGCCGCGGGCTGAGCAGTTCAATGCGGGCAGCGTTCAGGACCTGATTCATTCTTTGGACGCCAGTTCGGTGCCGGGAATGGTCAGGTGCTGACCGACTTTCAGATCATCGCTTTTCAGATTGTTGGCGCTGCGCAACGTGGCCGGCGAAATCTGATACCGCACGGCAATCATCGCCACGGTCTCACCCGGGCCCACCCGGTGATCACGCGGGCCCTGAGCGATCTTGCCCGAATCACGCAACCAGGCGATGTAAGTGCCCGGTGGCGGATTCTGCTGGAAGAACTGACGCACGCCGCTGCTGATCGAACGCGCCAGCGCCTGCTGGTGGCTCGCTGCCGAGAGTTTGTTCGCTTCGTTGGCGTTGGAGATGAAGCCGGTTTCCACCAGGATCGACGGGATGTCCGGCGATTTCAGCACCATGAACCCGGCCTGTTCCACGCGCTGCTTGTGCAGCGGGGTGACCCGGCCAATATTGGTCAGAACCTTCTGGCCGACGTTGAGGCTGGAGGTCAGCGAGGCGGTCATCGACAGGTCGAGCAGAACGCCGGCCAGCATGCGGTCCTTGTCGTCGAGGCTGACGTTGCCGGCACCGCCGATCAGGTCGGAACGGTTTTCGCTGTCGGCCAGCCAACGGGCGGTTTCCGAGGTGGCGCCACGATCGGACAGGGCGAACACCGACGCACCAAACGCGGCCGCAGAAGGCGCGGCGTCGGCGTGGATCGAGACAAACAGATCGGCGCCCTTCTTGCGGGCAATCTCGGTACGGCCGCGCAGCGGGATGAAGTAGTCGCCGGTACGGGTCAGTTCGGCGCGGAAGCCTTTCATGCCGTTGACCTGACGCTGCAACTCGCGGGCGATCTGCAGTACCACGTCTTTTTCGCGCTGGCCGCGAGATCCCGATGCGCCCGGGTCTTCACCGCCGTGACCGGCATCGATGACCACGATGATGTCGCGCTTGCCGGCCGGGGCCGGTGGCAGTTTGATCGCAGGTTCAGCCGGCGTGACAGGCACCGCCGGTACGGTAGCGACCGACGGCGTCGGCGCAGGCGGTGGTGCCGCGTCTGCCGGGTTGTCGAACAGATCGACCACCAGACGGTTGCCATACTGGGCGTTCGGCGCCAGCGAGAAGCTTTTCGGAGTGACCGCTTTTTTCAGGTCGATGACCACCCGCAGGTCGGTCGGCGTGCGCTGGGCCGAACGCATCGCAGTGATCGGCGTATTGGCGGTCTGCACATTGAGCGGCGCGCCGAGGGTGGCGCCGTTGATATCGATCACCAGGCGATCCGGCGCAGTCAGCGTGAAGACGCTGTGTTGCACCGGGCCTGTCAGGTCGAACACCAGTCGCGTGTTGTCCGGCGCCCGCCACAGGCGCACGCTGTTGACCTTCGTCTCGGCCACAGCGTTGACGGTTACTGCCATCAACATCAGTCCAACGGCAGCCACCAACGCGCGAAAGCGCATACCTAACCCCATCATTCAATTGGTTTCCAATGCCAAAGCGGCACACCAGGCCTCGCCGCGCGAGCCCTGGGATAAAATGGTCAGCGAACGTCCGCTGTCTTGCGGGCTAATGGTAATGGTCAGGTCAGGCTTTGGCAAAAAGCCTGCACCTTTATCGGGCCATTCGATCAGGCACAGGGCGTCGTCTTCGAAATAGTCGCGGATGCCGAGAAACTCCAGTTCCTCCGGATCGACCAGACGATACAGGTCGAAGTGAAAAGCGCGAACGTCACCGATCTCGTAGGGCTCGACCAGCGTGAAGGTCGGACTTTTCACCGCTCCCACATGCCCCAGACCGCGAATGATGCCCCGCGACAGCGTGGTTTTGCCCATCCCGAGGTTGCCTTCGAGAAAGATCAGGCCATGGCCCTGGGTGATACGGGCGATGCGTGCGCCAAAGTCGCTCATGGCCTGTTCATCGGCCAGGTACAGGGTTACTTCAGACACGGTGCATGCTCCTCCAACAACTGACGAATGGCTGGAATCAGATCACTGGCCGCCAGCCCACGGCCGAATTTACCTTGGTGCAGACCGGCGTTGGCGTGCAGCCAGACTGCCAGACTCGCGGCGTCAAAACCGTCCATGCCCTGGGCCAGCAACGCGCCGATCAGGCCCGCCAGCACATCGCCGAGCCCGGCAGTGGCCATCGCCGGATGGCCTTGATGACACAGCGCCAGACGACCATCGGGATGAGCAATCAAAGTGCCCGCCCCCTTGAGCACCACCACCGCTGTGTATTTTTTGCTCAATGCCAGCGCTGCCGCCGGACGATCAGCCTGCACTTCGGCCGTACTGATCCCCAATAAACGCGCTGCTTCCCCCGGATGCGGCGTGATCACGCAATCCTTGGGCAAACGGACAAAACCTGAGGCCAGCAGGTTCAGCGCATCGGCATCCCACACCTGCGGCAGCGCTGCATTGGCGGCGGCCGACAACAGTGCCCGCCCCCAAGCGGCCTGCCCCAGCCCCGGCCCGACGACCAGCACCGACACCTTTTCCAGCAGCCCCATCAATTGATTGGCCGAAGAGGCGCCCAACGCCATGGCTTCCGGCACCCGGCTCAATGCCGCTGGCACATGTTCCGGGCGAGTCGCCAGCGATACCATCCCGGCGCCACTGCGCAGCGCGCTTTCGGTGCTCAACAGGATCGCCCCGCCAAAACCGTGATCGCCGCCGATCAGCAACACATGACCGAAACGCCCCTTGTGCGCAGCTGGCGCACGTGCAGCCAGACGCGGAAGGTTAGTCACGTTCAGTCGGCGAGCGGCGACAGGAATGTCACTGAAGGTTTCGGCAGAGGCCTGCAGATCGTTAAACAGCAGTTCCCCGACGTGATCCGCCGCTGCGCCCGTGAACAGCCCGAGCTTCAGGCCGATGAAGGTCACGGTGAGGTCAGCGCGCACCGCATGACCTAACGCATGACCGGTGTCGGCGCACAACCCGGAAGGGATATCGACCGCGACCACTGGCAGTCCGCTGGCATTGATCGCCGCAATCGCAGAGGCATAAGGCTCACGCACCTCACCGCTCAGACCGGTGCCGAGCAACCCGTCAACGACGATTCCGCGCAACTCGCAGGAAGGATACCAGGGGGCTATCACCACGCCTTCGGCCACGGCGTCGGCATGCGCTACGGCCGCATCACCCTGCAATCGCTGCGGATCACCCACGGCCACTACCCGAACCTGCCAACCGGCCCGACGCGCCAGCGCTGCCACCAGGTAGCCGTCACCCGCGTTGTTGCCGTGCCCTGCCAGCACCGTCAATTCGTTAGCAGATGGCCAATGTCGAACCAGCGCGCGCCATGTGGCATGGGCCGCGCGCTGCATCAATTCGAAGCCCGGAGTGCCGGCAGCGATCAGCCGCGCATCGAGTGCCCGCACCTGCGTGGCGCGGTACAGCGCGTCGGGTATTTCATCTTTCGTGTGCGGCATGCGTCTTCGGGCTCCGATGTCTGGCAGAATTATACGCACCTCAGCTCCGGTTTCTCTCGCCTCATGTCCGCCATCACCACAGATCTTCCCGCCCTCGCCCGATCCATCAAGGACTGGGGCCGCGAGCTGGGCTTCCAGCAAGTGGGCATCAGCGGTCTGGATCTGGCCGAGCATGAGCAGCACCTGCAGCGCTGGCTCGAGGCCGGCTATCACGGCGAAATGGATTACATGGGCGCCCATGGCAGCAAACGCTCGCACCCTGAGGAGCTGGTGCCGGGCACCTTGCGCGTGGTGTCGCTGCGCATGGACTACCTGCCGGGCGACACACAAATGGCGCAATTGCTGGGCAAACCGGAAAAAGCCTACATTTCGCGTTATGCCTTGGGCCGCGATTATCACAAATTGATCCGTAAGCGCGTTCAACAACTGGCGGACAGGATTCAATCCGAAATCGGTCCGTTCGGTTTCCGAGCCTTCGTCGACAGCGCCCCGGTGCTGGAAAAAGCCATCGCCGAGCAGGCGGGGCTGGGCTGGATCGGCAAGAACACTCTGGTGCTCAATCGCAAAGCCGGCAGTTATTTCTTTCTCAGCGAACTGTTCGTCGATCTGCCGTTGCCGGTGGATGAACCGCACAGCACCGAACATTGCGGCCGCTGCACCGCATGCCTCGACATCTGCCCGACCAACGCTTTCGTAGGCCCCTACGTGCTGGACGCGCGACGTTGCATTTCCTACCTGACCATTGAGCTGAAAAATGCCATTCCCGAAGACCTGCGCCCGCTGATCGGCAACCGCGTGTTCGGCTGCGACGACTGCCAGATCTGCTGCCCGTGGAACCGCTTCGCCAAACCCTCTGGCGAAAGCGATTTCAAGCCACGGCACAACCTCGACAATGCCGAACTGGCAGAACTGTTTTTGTGGGATGAAGAGAAGTTTTTGAGCAGCACTGAAGGATCGCCTTTGCGGCGTGCCGGGTATGAGCGCTGGTTAAGGAATCTGGCGGTGGGGCTGGGCAATGCGCCTTCAACGATTCCCGTGCTGGAAGCATTGAAGGCACGACGGGATTATCCGTCAGCGTTGGTCAGGGAGCATGTGGAGTGGGCGCTGGAACGGCACTCCCGACCTTCAGACCCATAAGGATGAGCCAAGTTTTACCTGCGCGTTGTATCAATGGTTTTAGCGGTTTTCATCATCGTGTTGGTCTGCCCGTCGGACAAATGGCCGCCCGCCTGCAAGACTTTGCAAACTCTCTGCTTACTGTCCTCTATAAAGTAAATACGCTCCCCACGTCCTTTCGTACTCGCAAAAAAAACATGCGACACTTTTCTTCCACTGCCGATGGGTCCGAATTCCTCGTACAGCATCCCGGACTCCGCGGCTGCCTGGCTGGCGGACATATTGCTTTCCACGTTTTGGTAGAACCTTTCAGCCATTTCCTCCCTGGCATCAGTGGAGATATAGCTTTTCTTGGCTTTCTGCAATTGCCAGGGTTGAACCGCCACTTCCTCCGAGGGCGCCTTGGCTTTTTTGGCTGCTGCCTTGGCGCCTTTTCCACCCGCCTTCAAATATTGCGCGGCGTTGCCTGCCCCCTTGCTACTGAGTCCTTGGCTATAGGCTGAAACCAACTTATTGCCAGCATTCAAAGCAGCTCTTGCACCAGCCGCCAGACCTGCACCGAGCGAAGCCAGCCCAAGACCGAAACTGATCCAGCCCAGTATCTCACCTGCTTGAGAACCCGGTGCCACCTCATTGGTCACCTCACTGGCAATACCCGCCAAGCCTGAGGCAACGGCCAGCCCCAATGCCGCCGCTGCCAATGGCGTTGCCGCGCCCATCGTCAGCACGCTGGCAACAACTCCGAGAACGCCGAGCCCGATGCCCAGGATCGATTGCCAGGATATATGCCCGGTAGGGTCGACACGATTGACAGGATCGCCCAGGCAATAACTGTAGGCATTCAATCCGCCCGCGCCGAACGGACTCATGCTGTCCGGGGCAAGAAAACGCATCAGTGTCGGACTATAGGCTCTGTAACCGTTACCCAGAAGATACAGCCCGGTAACGGGATCCAGCTGCTCGCCGTTGAACCCCGCCAGACTGAACAAACCACCTTCGGCTGGACGACGCCCGTAAGGGCTGTAGGCGCAATCGGTGAGCTGTTCCTTGCCCAGCGTTGCCAGCACACTTTGCTGCTGATCGGTGCCGAACAGCTGCGTACCGGCGTTCAAACCGAGCTGCAGTTGCCCCACAAGCGCTCCACCGTGACGCACGATACTGGATGAGTTTTCACCACTCACCTCATTGGCGACCCGGCCTGCGCGGTAGTAACGCTGCGCAGTTGCCTTATCGGGTTGCGACAGTTCAACCAGATCGTCGAAACCGTCGTAATGATAGCCGCGAATGACTGATCCCCCTGCGCTGGACAACTGCTCAAGACGTCCGAATGCGTCGTAGGCCAGAGTTCGCGCCTGGTCGTCCTTGATCATCCTGCCATTGGCGTCGTATTCCAGCGTCACTGCGGGCGGATAGTCGGCATGAGAATGCTTGACTGCGCTGAGTTGTACAGGATCGGGATTGTCATAACTGAAGGTGGTCAGATTCACGCCCAGTGGGAACTTGGTCTGTACGGTAAGAATGTTATCCAGCGCATCGAAGGTGAACGTCTGCTGGAGAATTTCCTTGCCATACGGATCGCGAGGCTTTTGGGTGCCGGCACAGTCGTACTGGATCAGACGCCCGCGCACATCGTAGGTAAATTGTTCATCACGCAAAATTTGCGTGCCACGCCTGGACACTTTCTGCGCCAGTTTGCCGGCAAGCGTATAAGTCGATTCCAGCGTCTGGTCGGGCTGCCCCTTGATCTCGAATGTACGGCGGATTTCACGACCGATATCGTCATAGGCAAACCGGGTGATCAACTGCCGCTTGATCGACGTTTCTTCGGCTTTCGTCCAGTCCAGCATTCCCGTCTGGGTGTCGTAATGGAATTCGGTTTTCAGCGTGCCCTGCGAGGTCGATAGCAGGCGGCCATACTGATCGTATTCGGATGTGCTTTCGGCTCCGAGTACATCGACATGGGCGATGGGTCGCCCCTGCAGGGACCAGGTACTGGAAGTTGCTTTCGTGATCGCGCCGAAGGTCGTTGTTTCTGACTTGAGGCGTCCGGAGGGGTAATAGTTAAAACTGCGCTCCTTGCCATTTTCATTACAGGTCAAGGGATTGCCACTGGGGTCATAAGTCATGGTCGTGACCAGTTCCCCTGCCTTGCGCTCAGTCAGCAGACCACCCAAATCGCGCAAATATGTGAATTCGGTTTTTTTGCCATCAGCACTCTTGTGCCACTGTGGCTGAGTAAAGCCCGCTTCATAACCCGCCTCGGACTCTCGTCCGCCGACGGTACTTTGTATCAAACGATCCAGGCCATCATAAGTTTTCTGTCCCAGCACTTTGTCACCGACCTTGATGCTGATCGGTAGCCCTTCATCGCTATGTTCGGCGTAATCGGCCACCACCACACTGGCGTCTGGCAGGACAGTGCGAATTATCCGGTCAAAAACGTCGTACTCATATCGAGTGGTATTGCCGACAGGATCTGTCTCGCTGGTTGTGCGCCCGAACCCGTCATAGGTGTAAACGGTTTTGCCAAGACTCCTGTTCTTCAGATTGAAGCTCTCGATGGTGAGCGGTTTACCGAAGTCATTGACGTGGGTGATTGTTTTGCCCATCCCCTGGAGCCAATTGGTTTGCTGGCGAAGGACCGGATCGATCTCGCTGTGTTCGACACGCCCATCAGCATGCAGCGTCTTGTTGACCTGGCCCCAGGAATCGAATTCGTAGCAGGTGCTGACCGGATAAGGCTTGCCATCACGCCAGTCGGTCAGCGTCACTTGCACCTTGTGACCGACCGAATCGTGCAGGGCAGAATAAAGCGTGCGAGTCGGGATAAGCCCGTCCTTGTCGGGATGGTCACAGTCCTTTTCCTGAACGGTGATCACCCGCTGCATACCGTCACAGGAGACTTTTTGCTCGCCTCCGACAGGATCCGTGGTCACCATGGTGGCCGGCTGCTGCTTGCTGGCAGCAAGATAAACCCACCGGATAGCAGCCATATAAGGGGTGCCGGAAGCAACCGTTTTGCACACGACTCGGCCGATTGCGTCGTATTCATGTTCGATGTGCTCGCCATCGACACCGACTTCAGACGTCTGTAATCCGGTCAACGTCGAGAGCACTTTCTCACGGGTCTGCACCGCGCCGTCAAATCCGCGTGTGCTGGACTTGACCCGCAACCTGTCACCTTCAAGTTCATAGGAAAATTCGGTCGAGGTTTTTTTATCATTCAGGGTGATACTTTGCTCTTTTGTGGCCCCGTGCCTAAGTGGGTCCTTTGGCGAGTTCAGATAACTGCGTTCAGTTTTCGAACGCAAGACTTCAACACCATCCACAACTTCAAAAAAACGCTCCCCAACCGGTAATACGAAGGCCAACTCCGCGCCTTCCAATGCGGGATGCAAGGCATGGTCGTAGTACGTGACTGTCGAGGCGCCACCCTCCGCGGCAGCGCTGACCGTCCTCTTTTTCGGGAACCTGGAGAAACCCAGCGGATCCTCCGGGCAATTATCTCCACCGCTTACCGGATAAAATTCCGTCGAAGTCATCACGCCACTTGGCTCAACATACTTGAGCAAGTTGCCTTCGTGATCGAACTCGGTGACGGTGGTTTCAACGCGTTGCCGCTGGGTGCGCCGATCGAGGTGAGTCACCGTTTGGATTTTCGGCATGCGGAACTGAGCCAACTGCTCATTGAAAGGTCTGGTGACGGAACAGTGATACTCCGTGGCGATAGTGACCTGGGCGTCGCCACAGGTTGTAACCTCAGCCACCAACAGATGAAACTTGTTGTAAGTGCGTTTAATCCGAGTATGTACTTTGCCGTTTACCAACAACTGCTCGTCCGAGGTGTAGACATAATTGCCGGGCGCCAGATAGAGCGGATCCAGATCATTATCCTTGGCCGGGAGGAGGCCCTGCCCAAGGAAGTTGTGATCGGAGTACGTGTAGCTTTTGCAGAGTCTGGGTTGATCGCGCCCAGGGTAGGTGTCGTGAGCGATAACAAACGGCAGTGTCTGTTCCACGCCATTCACGAAGCTATGACCGTGGCGCTTGTAGCGAATGATTTCGATGCCGCGCAATGGATTGACGACGCGGTGCAAATAGCAGGCCTTATCGATAACTTCATATTCCAGCTCCCAACCTTTACCGACCGGAAGCTCAATCGCCGTTACCCGAGCGTTCTTCAAAATCAACTTGTAGGCGGAACTGGATGAGGTATCAGGATGCCGGGTCAATGTGACTTGTCCAGCATTGCGTGTGATTCTCAACAGGCATCGTTTGTCGTCACGGACCTCGCTCAACCTGGGGTACTGGTTGAACAACTCGTGCTTCAACGAAATGCTTACACCGTTCGCGGCGATTATTTTTTCCGCTACAGCGACTTGAGTGCCAGCCAGGACTTTTAGCAGCTCACGCCGACCATCCTTGTATCGAACTTCATAGCGCCCTGCTCCAGTGACTGACACCTTTGCCGTTTGCAGTTTCATTTCCTTGAACTTCAGACCGGTAGACGTCTCGACAGCCTTGTAACGCTCGCCGTTGGACAATGTCATGATTTTGCTGCGCACGTCATAATTTGTCACGGTCAACGACCAGCCAATGCCAAAACCGGAGTCCGCCTGATTGAGCGGATTGAAGCCCATTGAAAGTGCAAGCTCAGGGCCATTGAGGTCCGCCGAGTGCAACTTTCCCAACGAAAAGGAACACGTGTACATGCCCGTGCGCGGATCAACGCCCCCGGAAACAAATTCACCGAAGTTAAAAGCGTTTGAATGAACAGCGGAAGATAAATTACTTTCCATAGAAAAAATCTCCTTTATTCCAGATGAAGATAGGGACAAGCCAGGTTGACCAGCTAAAAATCGCTGGCCGCATCGCAAAATCAGTTGACGTTTTTCATTGGCCGCCTGGAAGCACTCAGAATAAAAGCGCGCTGCTCTTTATCACCGTCGATACACAGTCTGTGTTCCGTACCAAATTCATTAATCACGGCAAACTCAAATGCATCTTCGCTTTCTCGTCCTACTTGCAGGTCCGCGGAAGTATATTGAATCAACGTCAACTGTCCGGGCACGTTGTTAATCGGCGCGTGCATAGTGCCAACGGGACTGCGAAACGTTGCTTTCAACCCGTAGATGGGTGCCATATAGCCGTAAAAATTTCTGCGTCCATCCCGAGTTCCGGGAATATTTCCGGACGCATAGACCTGTACCGCATCTTCGGAATCATAAGGATCAAGTTTCACCTCGCTGCTGTACCAGTCAAGCAGGTGAATTTGCCTGCCCTCCGCATTCAGTCCTATATGAAAACTTTGAAGCCAGTCATAACGCACCTTCTGCTGTTTTGCACCATATTCGCTGAACGTAAAGCTCTTCAACGAATAGTTCTTAGGCGGAACTGCCTCCAGCGTAACACTGCTGTCAAAGCCAACTCCGTTACTTCGCAATAACACCCCATCCATGACAATTTCGGCGGCCACTTCCATGATTCCGGGCTTGCTTGCCGAAACCCAAAACTGGAAAATCTGCACCGGATCAGAGTCGTCACTTATCCGGTTGTGCGTGGCACGTGGAACTTCGGCAATCCGCGGTGCACCGCCTGACATTTCATGGGCGTAACGATTTTCCTGCAGCGATACACTCCAGCCCCCCTCAAGAGGCCGCGCACCGTTATAGGCGATCAACCTCAATGACTGTAACGCGGGATGCCCATACAGGGATGCGCCATCGCCATTGTTATCGATCCCGTGCAGTAGCACCAACACTCGCACCTGCATGCGACCGTTGGCGTAAAGCACTTTATGCTGGCCAGACCGTGTGGCGTCGAGTTTTACCTCAATACGGGAAATACCAATTTGCTCATCAAACATTTAACAATACCTTGCTGATTAATAGTTTCGCCCTTAAAGGACTTAGCAAAGTATTGAGGTGCTATTTAAATAAAAACAGCCACGACATTCGACAAATTATTAGCAAGCAATATTTCAACATCACCACTAACAATTCACACAGGTGCTAATACACTCAAAAAAAACACGCAACTCACATGAAGCGAATTTTATGACACTGCTCCTGCTCCTTTGATTCCAGCACTCAACGAGTCCTGCCCCCTCCTGACCTCAACCGCACAGAGTCAGAAGGGGAGCCACAAAGCCGTTGATTCTTTTCAGATTATGTTAGGTAAACGAAGAAACCGTTACTTCCACCAACATTCAATCACTGTCTGAACCTGTCGAGAACCCGCTTTCTATAGATTCACTATCGGAGTCAGAGTCTGAGGCCAACTCATCCATCTGAATTTCCACCTTTCGATCCATACTGGAGTTTTCAAGATACTCATTGATCCGTTGTCTCGTTGCGTCACTCAGCGGATTATTCGATAAACCAACGAACAGATCCTGTGTATCTGGGATCTCGAACAATTCATATCCCACGTCGGAAATATTATTATCATGCAATGCCACGACCCCAAGTTTCCTGAGCGAACCCATACCTGAAGGAATGTTGGAAA
Source organism: Pseudomonas sp. 22082 (assembly GCF_052046055.1). NCBI lineage: Bacteria > Pseudomonadati > Pseudomonadota > Gammaproteobacteria > Pseudomonadales > Pseudomonadaceae > Pseudomonas > Pseudomonas sp. 22082. Next base: position 272,948 of record NZ_JBQEQB010000006.1, on the reverse strand, counting down.
GATTTGCATTGCTCAGCATCAATCCGGTTAAACCCGACATGAAGCCTACATGCGGAGCAATTGTCAGAGGGTTGTTTGCCAGATTCAATCGGGTCAGCGTTTCGATTCTGGACAGCCCTTCAACTGTGACCTCGGATAATTTTAGCGAGCATCCGTCCAGCGTAAGCTCCCTTAACTGGCGCAGTTGAAATATTCCTGACGGGAATTCCTCCATTTTTATGCGAACGACTCCCAAACACTCAAGATTGGGAAAGCTGTCAAGAAATGCACCTATCCGTGCGCCTGGTTCATTTGCGGTCAATATCAACTCAGTTATATGCTCAAAACGGGTGGACAATCCTGGCAACTCACCCGAAAAATCGACATAGTGAGAAAAATGATGCGCTCCCTCCTCCCATGTCGAGACCGACTTGCGTTGCCAGATATCTTGCAATTTTGCGCTGAACTGCTCACGAGCCTGGCGTCTGTCGGCGGGTGTCGGCGCGACTTGTGTTTCCGACGTCTGCCCATGGGGTGGAACCCCGTCAGCAGTCCAAGTCGCCAATTCGTCACGCAACGTCGCAAGCTCTGTCTCCAGGCGAAACAAAACGCCTGATGGATCACTTTTCAAACGCTCGTTGATAAACGTCGTCACTTCCTCATCCTTTAGCTGCGGATAAAGATCACGTACGCGGTCTGTAACAGATTTTGCCGGAAGCGGGTTGTTATCGGCTCCGCCTCGCAACCCTCCCGTTTGTCTGTATTGCACGGCGGCGGGAGCGACAGCCCCCGGAAGCGGCGCAAGCCCCAGAGCTTCGCTCACAACCTGGCGCGGCGGCAGCGGTTGTGCACGAATCAGATGCTGCAGCGCTTGCCCTCCTCCCTCCGTCACACCGAACGCCTGGCGTTGCTCGGGGTGCAACAGTCCCCAGACTGTCGAATAAAGATCGCCTTCAACCGTTGACGACAGGCCCTCGGTGCTGTGGATAACATAGCCTGCGTCCTGCCGAATCAGAACGTGATGGAATGGCGTACGGACACCGCCGATACCGTCCTCCACCAAACCCTGGCGGATCTCGATACGAACGTTTTGCGGCCAACCGGCAAGATGCTCGATCATATGCATCGCCAGTCGGTCACTGTCCAGGCTGGATACCGAATCCAGATATAAACCTTCACAGGCTCTGGCCAGACGAAAATCGCGCAGCGCTACCAGCGCTTCTTCTGCCATTGACCGCGTCATTCCCGGTTTGTCATGCATGTGCAGCCGATCGGCAGCACTTGCATCGCGCCACAATGCCTGGGCCAATGCCTTGGGCATGTCAGGAAAAATCCGCCGCATCTGCAACGTATTTTCATCACAGTCGAGTTCGAACGCGTGCTCACTATCCTGAAAGAGGGCGTTACGATCCCGTCGCGCGCTTCGCCCGACAAGATCGCCCTCGCGCAACCGCACAAGAGCCAGAAGATGCGGATCGATCCGGGCCCGCAACAACGGATCGGGTTGGTGCATGTAGGTGAAGAGTTCCCGGATTTTCTGATCGAGGCGGAAGCGCCTGACGGTGTCATGCAACAAGTCCAGTGACCAGGGGTAAAAACGGGGATCGCGCACCAGCGCTTCACCCATACCACTTGCTGCAACGATGCGTGCAATCGTGACATCGAAAAAATCGTCGACTGGATGCCCCATGGAGCGCAGCAGTTCAGCCGTTCGCTCCCGCAACGAATTGAGCCTTGCCACGTGATCAGGCGAGTCGCTGTTGTCCCGCGCCAGCCATAACCGTCCTTCGCCGTCAGGTTTCAGTAACGGGCCGGAGGGGTTGAGTTCACGGGCTAGTGTGGCGCGAAAAAGCCCACTCTCGGCATCCCGTGCCACTTGCACGAAATGGACATCGTCTACAGCGACGTACTGGCGTTGCTTAAACAGGCGGATGCCCTGCGCATCGGGCTCGCCGAGGCTTCGGGGTGTGGGTATCCAGTAATCTGCCAGCGAGGGCGTAGCAGCAAGCGCCGCAAACTCGTCGATCGCGGATAACATCGAGCTCACCTTCACACCGACCGTCTGCGACATTGCGACCTGTTCAGTCACACGGCTGGAAGATTGCGACGGATCCAGAAGATACGACTGGGTCAAATGCGGTATTGATGGAGGGGGGGACGGTGGCCGATAAGTACCATCTCCACTGGATTCGGGTGTTCTGTTTGGAGTGGGTACAGGTTTGACCTTTGGCGGTTTGCCAGCCATGAATGCTCATCCTCAGTTGTCGTCGCGTTGCCCCCCATCACTGAAGGAGCAACGCCAGAAAGAGGTAAAAGCACAGTACGTGCTATTACCCGAGATTGAAAATCACAGCTTATTGGCAAGTGCAGGCAAAACAGCATAGATATCTACTACACCCGGCAAACCTGCAGAAAAGAAGCCAGTCATCAGCCTCGTTCCAGATAGATGTTGCGCTCATGAAAGTTCATGCGCAGCGCCAGCCTGTGCTCTGTGCCGTATTCATCAATGGCGAGTAAGTAAAGTTTATTTCCGTACTTTAGTTTACCTCTCTGCGCATCCGAGTATTCGGACAGGCCTTGCACGACGGTCAGTTCTCCGTCGCTCCGAGTATCTACCTTGTAATGTGCATGATTCCATGTATGGGCGTCCGGAAAAACAGTGAATACAAAAGGATCTCCTCTATCCGGCAAGGTCACGCTCACACTTTTTTCTTCAGGGCGAACAAGAATGGCTTCCATATAATTGGTTTGTGATTCATTAAGTCTGTTGCCGCCCGCAAAGTTATGGTTAACGCCCTTTTCTACTCCGTCCACAACCCAATCCACCAATTTGACCTGCTGCCCCCGCGGATACAGCCCCAAACGATAATTCCAGATGCGATTGCCGGGCATCTCGTCGCCCTGCCGGGTTTGATACCAACGAAACTCGTCTATGGAGTACCCCACAGGCGTTTGTGCTTCGATAGTTACGCTGCTGTCATGAACGCTGAAAAGGGTGGATCCGTTAGTGAGAACCCTCACACCGTTCAGCGACAGGCGCGCACCGATCCGGGTGGTTCCGGCGCTCGATGAGGATACCCAGAAGGTGCGTACCTGAGGATGGACGCTGTCATACTCAAGAACCTCGTCGCGAACCTCTTCTGCCATGTATGAAGGTCGCTGCTCAAGGGTGAATTGCCCTTGCACGGTGCTCGCGACCCAGCCATCAGACAACGTCTTGCCAGTGCTGTAATGGATCAGTTCGATGCTTTCCATGACGTCTGCAGGTACGTGCATGGCGTTTCCGTCCGCATCTAACCCGGACACCAGCACTTGCACTTTCAGCTGCATTCGGCCGTTAGCGAACAACGACTTGCTTCGAGTACTGTCGCTGGCATCAAACTTGACTTTCACAAGTGCAAGGCCTGCAAGATTGGGCAGATTGGTTTGCTGATCGGGTGTAGCGTCCATGCTTTCGCTCATAGTCTATTCCGTTGAAGAGTTAATTTAATATTGGCATCGAATATGCCAAGAAAAAATTACAGACCTTTCAAACAAACAGCAAAGCGAAAGATGTAAGAAATATACACTTGCAACGCCTTAAGCAGCTGACAGACTTATCCGGCAATGCACTGACTTTCAGCATCAAATATCAATGCTCATCGTTATAAACGAACTTCGGCATTTCCCAATGAAAACGGATCGCAAGGAGGCGTAACAAAAAACCACCGAACAGAGTGATCAGAATGGCTTGTTCGCCTGGCACACTTAAATAAAGACACAGCATGTAGCACCACGCTGCAGCGAACGAGACACTCGCATAAAGTTCGCGCCGAAAAATCAGCGGAATATCGTTGCAGAAGATATCGCGCAGGATGCCCCCAAACACGCCGGTGATCACGCCACTGACCGAGGCCACCAGCATGCCGTGGCCCATTTCCAGGGCGGTCATGCAGCCGATCAGGGTAAATGCCACCAGACCGACCGCGTCGAGCACCAGAAACAGCGAACGCAGGTGACGCATCCACCGTGCGGTGAACACGGTGATCATCGCCGCGACCGTGGTCAGCACCAGGTACTCCGGGTGTTTGACCCAGGTCAGCGGGTAGTGCCCGAGCAGCACATCGCGCACCGAACCGCCGCCCAACGCCGTGACGCAGGCAATCAGCACCACGCCGAACCAGTCCATGCCGCGACGGCCCGCAGACAGGGCGCCGGTCATGGCTTCGGCAGTAATGGCGACGAGATAGAGCATCAGCAACATGGTGGCGATCCTGGCAGGAAGGCGCGCAGTCTACTCACTTCGCCGAGGCACCAAAAGAGGGCGCCCCGGCGTGGGTGCCTATCTCAGAACTTGATGAAATGCTTGCGGTAGTGCTGCAGCTCGGCGATGGATTCGCGGATGTCGTCCAGCGCCAGGTGAGTGCTGCCCTTCTTGAAGCTGTCACGCACGTCCGGCGCCCAGCGCGCGGCCAGTTCCTTGAGCGTGGAGACGTCCAGGTTGCGGTAGTGGAAGTAGCTTTCCAGCGACTTCATGTGGGTATAAAGGAAGCGGCGATCCTGGCAGATGCTGTTGCCACAGATCGGCGACTTGCCCTTCGGCACCCACTTTTCGAGGAAGGCGATGGTTTCAGCCTCGGCCTCGGCCATGCTGATGTGGCTGTCGCGTACGCGCTGGGTCAGGCCGGAGTTGCCGTGGGTGCGGGTATTCCACTCATCCATGCGGGCGAGGACTTCGTCGCTGTGGTGGATGGCGATCACCGGGCCCTCGGCCAGGGTGTTCAGGTCACTGTCGGTGACGATGGTGGCCATTTCGATGATGACGTCGTTTTCCGGATCCAGACCGGTCATTTCGAGGTCGATCCAGATCAGATTCTGCGGGTTTTGCATTTTTCGGCTCCTGAGCAATGCTGCGCAGTTTAGCCTAGGCAGCCTGCCGGGCGTGCTAAACTCGCGGCCGTTTTACCTAATCGCTGTATTCTTCAGACGGAACACCCATGGCCAAACGCCAACTCAATCGTCGTCAAAACTGGCGCATCGAAAAGATTCAGGGCGAGCGCGCCGCCCGCGCCGCCAAACGCGAGTCCTCGGCCGTCGAGGCGCTCGAAGGCGGCGACCTCGGTCCGGAACAGCACGGCCTGGTGATCGCCCACTTCGGTGTGCAGGTCGAGGTCGAGGCCGTTGACGGTGAGCTGGCCGGCCAGGTCTTCCGCTGCCACCTGCGGGCCAACCTGCCGGCGCTGGTCACCGGCGACCGGGTAGTATGGCGCGCCGGCAACCAGGGCATCGGCGTGATCGTCGCGCAACTGCCGCGCACCACCGAGCTGTGCCGTCCGGACAGTCGTGGCCAGCTCAAGCCGGTGGCCGCCAACGTCGACATGATCGTCATCGTCTTCGCCCCGCTGCCCGAACCCCATGCCAACCTGATCGACCGTTATCTGGTCGCCGCCGAACACGCCGGCATCCGTCCGTTGCTGCTGCTGAACAAATTTGACCTGATCGACGAGCAGAACGCCCCGGCGCTGAATGCGCTGCTGGCGGTCTACCGCACGCTGGGTTATCCGGTGCTGGAAGTCTCGGCGCACCACGGCAACGGCATGGAGCAATTGCAAAAGCAGCTCGACGGACGCATCAGCGTGTTCGTCGGCCAGTCCGGTGTCGGCAAGTCGTCGCTGGTCAACAGCCTGCTGCCGGAAGTCGAGACCCGCGTCGGCCCGCTGTCCGAGCTGTCCGGCCAGGGCACGCACACCACGACCACCGCGCGCCTGTTCCACTTCCCCGGTGGCGGTGAGCTGATCGACTCCCCGGGCATCCGCGAATTCGGCCTCGGCCACGTCAGCCGCGCCGATGTCGAAGCCGGTTTCATCGAGTTCAACGACCTGCTCGGCACCTGCCGCTTCCGCGACTGCAAGCACGACCGCGAACCGGGATGCGCACTGCTCAAGGCCCTGGAAGACGGCCGTGTGCAGCAGCAGCGAATGAACAGCTATCGTTCGATCATCGCCAGTTTGCCGGAAAACGGTTACTAGACTTTCAAGTAACCAGACACAAAAAAGCCGCGATCATCTCGCGGCTTTTTTGTGGGTCACTGTTTCGGCGCGGGCGCCGGAGCAGCAGGCGCTGGGGCTGGTGCCGCTGCGCCCGGCTCGGTCGGTTTCGGCAGCGGGTCGTCGAACAGGTTCAGCCGTTCGCGCAACTCGTGTGCTGGTACCGGTTGCTGATCCGCCGGCAAGGCGTTCGGGTCGACCGGGGTGGCCGGGGCCGCGCCGTTCTGACCTTGATCCGCCGGTTTCGACGGGTCGGCGCCTTGCGCACCTTCGATGGCCGCCTGGGCTTTCTTCGTCAGCACCACGATGTCGATGCGGCGGTTGACCGGGTTGAACGGGTTCTCCTTGTCGAACAGCGCCGACGAGGCGTAACCCACCACACGCGCCACTTGCGAGTCCGGATAACTGCCCGCCACCAGCGCACGCCGGGCGGCGTTGGCACGGTTGGCCGAAAGCTCCCAGTTGCCGAAATCGCCGTTGCCCACGTAAGGCTTGGCGTCGGTGTGACCGCTGATGCTGATCTTGTTCGGCACCGCCTTGATGGTGTCGGCCATGGCCAGCAGGATGTCTTCGAAGTACGGCTTCAGGCGTGCAGAACCGGAGTCGAACATCGGCCGGTTCTCGGCGTCCATGATCTGGATGCGCAAGCCGTTCGGCGTGATTTCGAAGAGGATCTGGTCCTTGAACTTCTGCAGTTGCGGGTTCTCGTCGACCTTGTTTTGCAGTTCTTGCAGCAACAGTTCCAGACGTTCCTTCTCGACCTGCTCGGCCATGCCTTCAACCTGTTCGGTGTCGACCGTGACCTTGTCCGGTTGCGGCTGCGACTTCACTTCAGGGTTGAGAGTGTTTTCCGGCGCCAGGGTGGGCGTGCCGCCCAGGTCGATGATGTACGGCGTGCCGCTCTCGGAGAAACCGACCGGGTCCTTGAAGTAACCGGCGATGGCGATCTTCTGTTCCGGGGTCGCGGTGGACAGCAGCCACAACACCAGGAAGAACGCCATCATCGCCGTCGCGAAGTCGGCGAAGGCGATCTTCCACGCCCCGCCGTGATGCCCGCCGGCGATGCGCTTGACGCGCTTGATGATTATCGGCTGGTTATTTTCCATGACTTAGCGACCGCGAACGGCTTGTTCCAGCTCGGCAAAGCTTGGACGGTGAGCCGGGTACAGCACCTTGCGACCGAACTCGACAGCCAGCGACGGCGGCATGCCGGAAGCCGAAGCCACCAGCGAGGCCTTGATGGCTTCGTAGACGTTCAGTTCTTCCTTGGCATCGTGCGCCAGAGAGTGCGCCAAAGGACCGAAGAAACCGTACGCCGCGAGAATACCGAAGAAGGTACCTACCAGTGCCGCACCTACGTGCAGACCGATGGATTTCTGATCGCCTTCACCCAGGGAGGCCATGGTCACCACGATACCCAGTACCGCCGCGACGATACCGAAACCCGGCATGGCGTCGGCGATGCCGTTCACCGCGTGGGACGGATGCTCGAGGTCTTCCTTCAGGCTGTACAGTTCCATGTCGAACAGGCCTTCCAGCTCGTGGGGAGCCATGTTGCCGGACGACATGATGCGCAGGTAATCGCAGATGAACGCGGTCATGCGTTCGTCTTTCAGTACCGCCGGGTACTTGGCGAAGATCGGGCTCGCGGCGGCGTCTTCGATGTCGCCTTCGATGGCCATCATGCCTTCGCGGCGGCTCTTGTTGAGGATCTCGTAGATCAGGCCCAGCACTTCCAGATAGAACGTGTGGCTGAAACGCGAACTGAACATGCTCAGGGATTTCTTGAGCACGTGCATCGTCATGTAGCCGGGGTTGGCCTGGAGGAATGCTCCGAGTGCTGCACCGCCGATGATCATTACCTCGAAAGGCTGGATCAGGGCGGCAATCTTGCCGTGGGAGAGCACGTATCCGCCGAGCACGCTCGCGAATACGACGATGATGCCGATAATTTTAGCCATAGGTAGAAAGGTACTTGTTTAAGTCGGGTTCAAGGTCATATTCGGAAGTTAAAAAATCTCTTCTTCTACTTATCGGCAAAACTGCGCCAGACTATAGCCAGTTCAGGCGAAAAGCCAATTTAGCCCATGCCGGGCGCGTCTACAGTCAGTGAAGATCTCGTCCAGACATGGCTAATGAAACGAACGTCCCACACGTAAAACCGACCACACTCGATGGCTGGGTGAAGCTGCTCGACAGCGTTCGCCTGCCGGTGCCGCAAGACGCCCATGACCGGGTCTGCCGGGCGATTCGCGATGACCGCAGCTCGCTGCGCGACATCGCCGACCTGATGCAGGACAGCCCGGCGCTGGCCCTGAGCATCATCCGCGAAGCCAACCGCCACACCCACGGCAACATGAGCGCGCCGGCGGAAAACCTCGAAGTAGCGATCAATCGTCTCGGCCTTGCCCGCACCGAAGAACTGCTGGCTCGCCTGCCCGCCGAACCTGCCGCACAGATCCCCCAGGCCCTGCGCCAGTTGCAGATGATCAGCCAGCACGCCACGCAACAGGCCAACGGTTTTTTCGCCGGTCGCTTGGCGCGACTCTGGCAGGACATTCATTGGGGCAGCCTGTTGTTTCTGTCGCCGCTGTGGCCATTGGCGCTGACCTTTCCCAAACTGCTTGAAGAGTGGGAAGTACGGGTTATCCACAAGGGCGAATCAGCCTGCGATGTCGAGAAACAATTGTTCGGCGTGCGCTTGCTGAAAATCGGCGAAGCGCTGGTGGAAGCCTGGCGTTTGCCGATCTGGGTCCAGCAAGGCTATCGGCTGCTGCTGACCGAACAGCGCGAACTGGTCAAGGTCCTGCGTATCGCCCGCGACGTCGATCATCCGCTGCGTCAGCAAAATCGCCTCGACGACGACCCGACCCTGCGCCGCTGGCTCAATCAGCCGGCCAACACCGTGTTGCTGGCCAACGGCCTGGCACTCTCGGCGCAACAGGCCTGGGACAGTCCGCACAGTGAGCGCTGGCAGTACCTGACCAGCCTCTACCTGCAAATCTCGATGGACGAGGTACAACAACAGTTGCACCAGCAGGCCGCCGTCAGCGCTCGTCATCATTTCATGCCCGACCTCTGGCACCCGGCGGTTTCGCTGCTGTGGCCGTGGGGCACCCGTCGCCTGCCCGCCGGAATGCTGCCGGCTGCGGCGCCGTCCGCTGACGACCTGAGCCAGTGGCGCCGGCAATGCGCCGAGCTGCTGGCCGTGCCAAGCCGCTTCACCAACGCCATGAGCCTGACCGTCGCCGCCCGCGATGCGCTGGTCGCCAGCGGCATGCGTCGGGTAATGATCCTGATGGCTGACCGCAGCCACGCCAATCTGCGCGTCCATCAAACCTCGGGGTTGCCGAAGGAAGCCGCTGCGCTGAATTTCGTCGTCAGCCAGAGTTCGGTGCTGCAACGCTTGCTCGCGCAGCAGGCGCAAGTGCGGATCACCCCGGACAACAACGCCCAGTTTTCCGCCCTGTTGCCGCCCTCGCTGCGCACGCTGTTTCGCGGCGAACACCTGTTCCTGCGCTCGCTGGTAAACAACGGCCGGGTGATCATGATCGTGGTCGCCGACCAGGGTGGAGGGCCGTTCGCCGACATCACTGTGCAAGCCTTCGGCAAAACCGCGCAGTGCATCGAGAAAGCCCTGCACAGTTTTAGCCAGCGCGGCCAATGACAGCTACAATCCTTCCCCTTTGTGCTCTGGAGACCTCACATGTCTGATTTCTCTGGCCTGGCCCTGGTGATCGAGCCGAGCGACCTGCTGCCGCGCCTCGAATCCCGCGATCTGATTCTGGTGGATCTGACCAGTGCCGCCCGCTACGCCGAGGGACACATTCCCGGCGCACGCTTCGTCGATCCGAAACGCACCCAGCTGGGTCAGGCGCCGGCTCCGGGGCTGTTGCCGAGCAAAGAAAAACTCGAAGAACTGTTCGGTGAGCTCGGCCATCGCAAGGACGCGGTCTACGTGGTCTATGACGACGAAGGCGGCGGCTGGGCCGGGCGCTTCATCTGGCTGCTCGACGTGATCGGTCACGACAAGTACCACTACCTCGACGGCGGTCTGCCGGCGTGGCTGGCGGAAGGTTCGCCGATGTCGATCCAGATTCCTCCGGCGGCGGGCGGCCCGGTTGCCCTGACCCTGCACGAGGAACCGACCGCCACCCGCGAATACCTGCAAAGTCGTCTCGGCGCCGCTGACCTGGCAATCTGGGACGCTCGCGGGCCGCTGGAGTATTCCGGCGAAAAGGTCCTGGCGGCCAAGGGTGGACACATCCCCGGCGCGGTCAATTTCGAATGGACGGCGGGCATGGATCAGGCGCGCCAGCTGCGCATCCGTACCGACATGCCGCAGATCCTGGAAAGCCTCGGGATCACCAAAGACAAAGAAATCATTACCCACTGCCAGACCCATCACCGGTCCGGTTTCACTTATCTGGTGGCCAAGGCCCTCGGTTATCCGCGGGTCAAGGGCTACGCCGGTTCCTGGGGCGAATGGGGCAACCACCCCGACACCCCCGTCGAGCTTTAAGGATTTTTAAGGACAGTCATGAAAGAGCGTTTGTTTATCATCAGCCAGTACCTGCTGCCCCATCACTTGCTGTCGCGCCTGGCCGGCTGCGTCGCCGAGTGCCGCGTGCGCTGGTTCAAGAATGCCTTCACCACCTGGTTCGCCAAGCGTTATCAAGTGGACATGTCGCAGGCACTGGTTGAAGACGTGACCGCTTACGAGCATTTCAACGCCTTCTTCACCCGCGCGCTGAAAGACGGCGCACGTCCACTGGACCAGACCCCGGGCGCGATCCTCAGCCCGGCCGACGGCGCGATCAGCCAGCTCGGCCCGATCGAACACGGCCGCATCTTCCAGGCCAAGGGCCACAGCTTCAGCGTGCTGGAACTGCTGGGCGGCGATGCGGCCAATGCAGCGCCGTTCATGGGCGGTGAATTCGCGACTGTTTACCTGTCGCCGAAGGACTACCACCGCGTGCACATGCCGCTGGCCGGCACCCTGCGCGAAATGGTCTACATTCCGGGCCGGATCTTCTCGGTCAACCAGACCACCGCTGAAAACGTTCCGGAACTGTTCGCCCGCAACGAGCGCGTAGCGTGCATCTTCGACACCGAGCGCGGGCCGATGGCCGTGGTGCTGGTGGGCGCGATGATCGTGGCGTCGATTGAAACCGTGTGGGCCGGTCTGGTCACGCCACCGAAGCGCGAACTGAAAACCTTCCGTTACGACGAAGCCGCCCGTGCGCCGATTCATCTGGAAAAAGGTGCGGAACTGGGGCGCTTCAAGCTAGGTTCGACCGCAATCGTGCTGTTCGGGCCGGATCAGGTTAAATGGGTTGAAGAATTGAAAGCCGGCTCGCCGGTACAGATGGGTCAGGCCTTGGCAATGTCGAACGCCTGAACCGGTTGATCCGCCCTTTCGCACGTCTGCGAAGGGGCGGACACGACCTGGGTGGCGCCGTTACTCTATCTGCCCACGGAAGCCGATCGGCCCTTCGTTGGCGTAGGTATTGGTGCCGCTGAGGTTTTTCCCTCCGTCACTGGACGTGACGCTCAACGCGATAACGTTCTGGTTATCCCGCCCGCCGATCACCCACTTGCCACCTGGATGCCAGGGGGCATCGTTGCCACCCCACTGGTTTTCGACGTTGTACTGGTTCTGGCCAGTGCGCTGAGCCTTGAAGCCAATAGGGCCTTCGCCGGCGTAGGTCATGGTGCCGGTGAAGGTTTTGCCACCGTCGCCGGACTTGATCTCGATCGCGACGACGTTCTGGTTGTCCCGCGCGCCCAGCACCCAGGTTCCACCTGGATGCCAAGGTGCCGAACTACCGCCCCATTGATTTGCCACTGCGTATTTAGACATGAACCTCATCTCCTTGAAGTTTCGGGAGACCTGCCCCGACGTTGACGGCAGGCCGTGCAACCGTGCGTTTCCGATCGCACGTCTGAGAGACTAGTAGCGCCTACGGGAATGGCACCAGGCCAGTAGACCAACGGTAAAAAACCCTGACAAACACCTGCGAAACAGACCACAACTGCTAGAGTTTTTGGCATTGCCCTATTCGCCGCCGGAGCTTGTCACGGCATGAGTGAGCCACGATCCCGACCACCACTGAGCGCCCCGACGCCCACGCAGTTGCGCCTGTCCTTCTGTGAAGCCACCCCGCGCGACCTCAAACGCTGGATCGCCGACCTGCCCAAGGCCAACATCGGCGAAACCGCGCGCCTGCTGTACCAAGGCCTCAACGAACTCAATCAACTGCTGACCCCCAGCGACAACCGTCTGCATTTGCTTGAGCTGTTGCGGCCCGAGGTGTATTTCGTCTGCCAGCATCTGGAACGGCATTTTCTGCATCAGGCGATCATGCTCGATGAGCGCTCACGCAAGATCAGCAATCTGTGCCAGGCCCTGCAAAGTCAGCTGGCCATCGGTTACAAACACATCATTCTGCGGATCGCGCCCAAGTACTCCCGGGATCGCGCAGCCCTGGTGAGCGAAGCGCTGCAGCGGGCGGCCCACGCGCTGAAAGGGCAACTGGTTCGCGCCACGCAGCTGTACAGCCCGGCGCCGGAACAGCTGTGGTTCGAATTGCATCAATTGTTTCGCTGCGCCTGCGAGCTGCAACTGCAGCATCGCCGGGTACGCGACGACCTCGCCAGCCTGACCGGCGAGTTGAGTGTCGAACAGACCTACCTCGCGGCCCTGTTGCTGGGCAGCGCTCGCTGCAATCAGTTGCGCCAGAATCAGATCGCGCGCCTGGCCCAAGTGGTCGAGCCCTGGAGCGCGTGGCTGAAGCTGCAGCCCGCCAATCCGGGCGCGGGCTTGTTCGCGGTCTCGGCAGACATCGACGCCGGCCCGCGTTACCGCTCGCAGTTTCGCAGCGAGCAACAGGCAGGGTTGCTCGGTTTCGATCCGCAACCGTTGGTGAATGCCATCGAGGCCCACCTTCAGCATCAGGACACAACGACGCCGCTGCCCGTGCCGGCCGGCCTGACCTTCGACACCCTGCAACACCTGCACGCGACCTGGGGCGAAGCCGCCGAGCGCAGCTTTCAGCGCACCGTCGGCCAGGGCAACCTGACCGTGTGCGTCGGCATGAGCGCCCTGCACTTTTACCTCGGCGGCGAACGCACTTTCAGCGAATTGCTCAAGCACCCCGGCACCCGGGCGGCAAATTTCAGGCGCGCAGTGGTTCAGGGCGAAAAGGACAGCTGGAGCCAGGCGTTCGATGCCGCGCCACAGGGTACGTCCGACGAATTGTTGCCCTACGAAGAAATCCGCTACGAACCGCTGGCCGACGACGAAAGCGGCACCGACAGCCCGCCGCATTATCCGACCTATGCCTTGCCCGTCATCAACCACAGCCCCGGCGGTTACTGCCTGGCCTGGCCAAAGGAAGTACCTGCCGAATTGCAGGCCGGGGAAATGGTCGGGATTCAAGACAGCCTCAATCAGGGCTGGAGCATTGCCGTGGTGCGCTGGATCCGCCAGGTGCGCGGCGCCGGTACGCAAATGGGCATCGAACTGGTGGCGCCCCACGCTCAGCCCTGCGGCTTGCAGCTGGTGCGCACCCGGGATGATCACAGTCATTACCTGCGAGGGTTGTTATTGCCGGAAATCAGTGCGATCGACTTGCCGGCGACGTTACTGGCGCCACGGCTGCCGTTTCAGGAAGGCAACAAAGTGCTGATCAACACCCTGGGCGAAGAGCACCGCGCCGGGCTGGATCGGCGGGTGGCCAGCACCCACAGCTTCAATCAGTTTGCCTATCGCTCGCTGGAGGCCGCGCAGAATGGCGGGAGCGAGGAGGATTTCGACTCGTTGTGGAAATCCCTTTGAGTGGAATCGGATAATCCTGGGCGCCCCTTTCGCGAGCAAGCCCGCTCCCANGCTTGCTCGCGAAGGGGCCAGCTCAGGCGACAGAGCTTTCAGAGCTGTCCGTCGCGATCGCGGAAGCCCAGCAGGTACAGAACGCCATCCAACCCGAGGGTCGAGATCGCCTGCTTCGCCGACTGTTTGACCAGCGGTTTGGCGCGGAACGCCACGCCCAGACCGGCAATCGCCAGCATCGGCAGGTCGTTGGCGCCGTCGCCCACGGCGATGGTCTGTTCCAGGCGCAAACCTTCTTTTTCAGCCAGCTGTTTCAGCAGATCGGCCTTGCGCTGGGCATCGACGATCGGCTCGATCGCCACGCCGGTGCACTTGCCGTCGACCACTTCCAGTTCGTTGGCGAACACGTAATCGATGCCGAGTTTGGCCTGCAATTGCTTGGCGAAATAGGTGAAGCCGCCCGACAGGATCGCGGTCTTGTAGCCCAGGCGCTTGAGTTCGGCGAACAGGGTTTCGGCGCCCTCGGTCAGGCGCAGCGAGGCGCCGATCGAATCGAGCACGCTGACATCCAGGCCCTTGAGCAGCGCCAGACGCTCCTTGAAGCTGGCGCGGAAGTCCAGCTCGCCGGCCATCGCCCGCTCGGTGATTTGCGAAACCTGGTCGCCAACGCCGGCGGCCTTGGCCAGTTCGTCGATGACCTCGGCTTCGATCAGGGTCGAGTCCATGTCGAACACCGCCAGACGACGGTTGCGACGGAACAGCGAATCCTCCTGGAAGGCGATGTCGACGTTCAGCTCTTGGGCCACGCTGAGGAACTCGGCGCGCAGGGCCTGCGGATCGGCGGCTTCGCCACGCACGGAGAACTCGATGCAGCCCTTGCCCTTGTCCGCTGGAGTGTCCAGCGGCATGCGACCCGACAGACGGTCGATATGGTCGATGTTCAGGCCGTATTTGGCGGTGATCGAGCTCACGGCCTGCAACTGGCCGGCGGTGACCTTGCGGGTCAGCAGGGTAACGATGTGGCGTTTCTTGCCCTGATTGCCCACCCATTGCTGGTAATCCTCTTCGGACACCGGGGTGAAGCGCACCTGCTGGTCGAGCTCATAGCCCTTGAACAGGATGTCCTTGAGCACCGACTTGCCTTGCTCGGAGTCGGGGATTTCCACGAGGATGCCGAACGACAGCATGTCGTGGATCACCGCCTGACCGATGTCGAGGATATTCACACCACCCTGGGCCAGAACACCGGTAATGGCCGCTGTCAGACCCGGACGGTCGACCCCCGTGATGTTAATCAGGACGATTTCGCGCAACGCGCACCCCCGCAACTGGAAAAAAACCGCATTCTACCCACTTTCAGTGACCATCGGGCACCGCCAGCGCTTTGCCGGTCTAGGGCCTGTCGCTATACTGCGCGTCAACTTCACGGACAAAAGAGCCGAGCTCAGTGAACCGGCCCACGCCAGTTAAAACCGATAACTTCTTTCTGCTGATCTTCCGTGCACTGCGCCACCGCCGTGTACCGATTGCATTGCGCATTGCCAGCCATAACGTGATCCTGGTCGCCCTGGCCCTGGTGATCTATGCCTGCGTGATGGGCCTGCAGTTCAAGCAGGCCATGCACGAGCAGGCCGATGCGCTGGGCGAAAGCCTGACCACGCAGACCGCCACCTCCGCCACCGAACTGCTGGTGTCCAACGACATCCTCAGCCTCAACGTGCTGCTCAACAACCTGACCAAGAACAAGCTGGTGGCCCACGCCGCCATCTACAGCGTGGACAACCGCATCCTCGCCGAGTCCGGTCAGCGGCCCAAGCACGGCCTGCTCGGCGAAGCCGAGGGCATGTACGAGAGCAAGATCACCTTTCAGGACGTGACCGCCGGACAACTGCGCATCAGCCTGGACATGGATCAGTTCCAGCAGCCGATGACCATCAGCCTGCAAAGCATGGGCATCCTGAGTGCGATCCTGCTGGCACTGTCCCTGGCCCTGAGCCTGCGTCTGGGCCGGCACATCTCTACACCGCTGCTGCAATTGCGCGTGTGGCTGCGCCGTATCGACGAATACACGCCGGGTATCGAGCGTCAGGACGAGATCGGCGATCTTGCACGCCAGTTGCACGCCAACTACGCCCCGGAGCCGGCCGAACCGGAGCCCGAGCCGGAGCCCGAGTTCGAGGACGACGAGCCGGAATTCGAAGTGCGCAACCTGCGTGATCCGAGTTTCGACGAAAGCCGCCCGATGGCTGCGCAGAAACCTGCGCCACGCCATGTGGTCAGCACCGTTGAAGACGACGATGACGAAGACCCGTTCGCCGACCTGCGTGACGAATCGCTGAGCGATACCGCGCAACCGGCCGTGCGCAGACCGACCCCGAGCGTGCCGCAACACACGGCGGTGCTGGCGGTGCAATTGGGCTCGCAGGAACAACTGCGCCGTTTGCCGCGCGCACGTCTGGAAGAGTTGCAGGATCGCTACCGCGACTGTCTGGAGCAGGCCGCTTCGCTGTATCAGGGCGAAATCGAAACCCTGAACGACGGCAGCACCCTGATGCTGTTCCACACTGAAGACAGCGGCGACGATTACCTGACCAACGCCATCTGCTGCGGCGAGCTGCTGCGGGCGCTGGGCCACCAGTTGCAGATCGAAGTCGCCGACAGCGGCATCACCTTGCAATTGCAGCTGGGCCTGACACTCGGCGACGAACTGTTCGGCCTGAGCCAGATCGACCTGTTGCTGACCGATTCCGCCCAGGACGCCCTGGCCCTGTCGCAACACAGCCGCAACCTGCTGCTGGTGGAGCGCAAGATCGGTGACGACGCGCTGATTCGCCAGCGCGCACGAATCCGGCCGATTGCCAGCCCTGAGGGGGCTTGCTGTGTGGAGCGGTTGATGGAGCCTTATCCGTCAATGCTTGAGCGGCAACTGGCGCGGATGCATGAGCGCCGGGCCTAAGCCTTAGCCCAGAAACGATGAAGCCCGCAGACACGCGATTGTCTGCGGGCTTTTTTGTTGCCTGTGCCAGCCCCTTCGCGAGCAGGCTCGCACACNCAGCGGCGCCCACACTTCCTGTGGGAGCGAGCCTGCTCGCGAAGAGGCCGGCTGCCATACCGTAGATATCCCGCCAACAGACACAACAAAGCCCGCACAAGGCGGGCTCTGTCCTGACTCATTCCAGCCTTAGAAGCGGAACACTTCCATATCGGTACGAATCGGCGAAGCCATCGGTATCTTCGGCTGCTTTTCGGCTTCCGCCGCCGGCGCTGCCGGTTTCGGTGCCGACTTGCGTGGCGCCTCGGCGACCGGTGGCTGATTGGCCAACGGTTTGAGCGCTACCGACAGTTGCTCGGCCAGACGCTGCAACAACACGCCCTGCGCCTGCACCTGTGCGGCGGTGGTACCGGCATGTTGCTCCTGCAGATGGACGATGCGGTTGTCGCGCACCTGGCCACGGCGGTCGATCAGGCGCCATTGCGCGTCCAGAATCGCCGGTTGCTTGGCACCGGAATCCAGACGAGTGATGGTCAACAGCACCTGCACATCCGGGGTGAAGCCCAGGGTCGCTGGCGCCAGCACCACGCGCTGACTGTCCAGATGCCCGGCAACCTGACGCAACAGCAACTGATCGATGTCCGATGAAAGGCTACCGGCCCAGCGACCATCGGTCGAGGCCTGAAGGCTGCCGTCCGGCTGACGCTGCAACAGGGTTTCCCGTTGCAGGTAATCGGCAACGATCACAGGGCCCAGCAAAACTGCCATGCCCGCGCTTTGCGCAGGCTGGGCCGGACTTCCGCTGTCCAGCTGATACAGCGACACCGGCTGGTGAACGCTGCAACCCGCCAGGCCAAGAACGCCGGCGAGCAGGAAAATAAGGGGGCGCAGAGAAGTCATCATCCCGTCCAGGTGGCCGCCACAAGGCTGACCACAGTGAAAATACTCAATAAATATGAATAACGCTCGGCCACGCCGGCGCTTGGAAAGGCCATATCATCCGTGAATATGCGTTCCGACTCCAGCGCCAAAGCGCCGATCTACGGGTTAAATCGTAGATCGGACGCTCTAGAGAGGCGTTCTCAGTCATTTTCTCCGAAGGAGAAATGAGTGCGACCGCTTCCTGGCCGCTTAATTGAGGTTTTCGACGAGCAGCGCATCCACCCGCTGGAAGCCACGTGGCAGTTTGTTACCACGGCGACCACGCTCACCTTTGTAGTGTTCGAGGTCATCGGCCTTCAGCGACAAGGTGCGTTTTCCGGCCTGCAGCACCAAGGTGGCGCCTTCCGGAAGAACGGCGATGTCCGTGACATATTCTTCGCGACTGGCCACACGCTCACCGGAAATACCGATGATCTTGTTGCCCTTGCCCTTCCCTAATTGTGGCAGATCGCTGATCTTGAAGATCAGCAGGCGACCCTCGGTCGTCACCGAGGCCAGCCAGTTGTGCTCGCGGTCAGCGACCGGACGCGGCGCAATCACCTTGGCGTTGTTCGGCAGGCTCAACAGCGCCTTGCCGGCCTTGTTCTTGGCTTGCAGGTCTTCGCCTTTCACCACAAAACCGTAGCCGGCGTCGGAGGCGATCACGTACAGCGAGTCCTCTTCAGGCATCAGCACGCATTCGAACGTTGCACCCGGCGGCGGCGTCAGACGGCCGGTCAACGGCTCGCCCTGGCCCCGCGCCGATGGCAGGGTGTGGGTGGCCAGCGAGTAACTGCGGCCCGTGGAGTCGATGACCACGGCCGACTGGTTCGAACGCCCCGCCGCCGAGGTCTTGAAGCCGTCGCCGGCCTTGTACGACAGGCCGGTCGCATCGATATCGTGGCCCTTGGCCGAACGGATCCAGCCTTTTTCCGACAGCACGACGGTGACTTTCTCGTTCGGCAGCAGATCGTGCTCGGTCAGCGCCTTGGCTTCCGCACGTTCAACGATTGGCGACCGACGGTCATCGCCGTAAGTTTCGGCATCTTTCAACAGTTCGCTGCGCACAAGTTTCTTCAACTTGGCTTCGCTGCCCAGCAGGGCTTGCAGCTTGGCCTGTTCCTTGAGCAGTTCGTCCTGCTCGTCACGCAGCTTCATCTCTTCCAGTCGCGCCAACTGACGCAGACGGGTGTCGAGGATGTAGTCGGCCTGGATTTCGCTGAGGGCAAAACGCTCGATCAGCTTGGCTTTCGGATGCTCCTCGGTGCGAATGATATGGATCACTTCATCCAGGTTGAGGTAGGCAATCAGCAAACCGTCCAACAGGTGCAGGCGGCGCTCGACCTTGTCGAGGCGAAATTGCAAGCGGCGACGCACGGTCAGCACGCGGAATTCCAGCCACTCCACCAGCAGCGTACGGAGGTTTTTCAGCTGCGGCTTGCCGTCCAGACCGATGATGTTGACGTTGACCCGGTAGGTCGACTCCAGCTCGGTGCTGGCGAACAGGTGCTGCATCAGTGCTTCGTGATCGACACGGCTGTTGACCGGGATGATCACGATGCGGCACGGGTTTTCGTGGTCGGATTCGTCGCGAAGATCGGCGATCTGCGGCGCTTTCGACGGTTTGGCCTGCATCAGCGCAGCGATCTGTTCCAGCACCTTGGCCCCGGAGACCTGGTGCGGCAGCGCGGTGACGATGATGTCGCCGTCCTCGACGTGGTACACGGCGCGCATGCGCACCGAGCCCTTGCCGGTTTCGTACATTTTCAACAGGTCGGCGCGCGGGGTGATGATTTCCGCTTCGGTCGGATAGTCCGGGCCCTGAATGTGCTCGCAGAGCTGTTCGACCGTGGCTTTCGGCTCGTCAAGCAGGCGCACGCACGCGGTGGCGACTTCGCGCAGGTTGTGCGGCGGTACGTCGGTGGCCATACCCACGGCGATGCCGGTGGTGCCGTTGAGCAGGATGTTCGGCAAACGTGCCGGCAACACCAGAGGTTCCTGCAGGGTGCCGTCGAAGTTCGGGCCCCAGTCTGCGGTGCCCTGGCCCAGTTCGCTGAGCAGTACTTCGGAATAACGCGACAGCCGCGCTTCGGTGTAACGCATGGCGGCGAAGGATTTCGGATCGTCCGGCGCACCCCAGTTGCCCTGGCCGTCCACCAGCGTGTAGCGATAGCTGAACGGCTGGGCCATCAGCACCATCGCTTCGTAGCACGCCGAGTCACCGTGGGGGTGGAACTTGCCGAGCACGTCGCCGACGGTACGCGCCGACTTCTTGTGCTTTGAATCGGCATCCAGCCCCAGCTCGCTCATGGCGTAGACGATACGCCGCTGTACCGGTTTCAGGCCGTCGCCGATATGCGGCAGGGCGCGGTCCATGATCACGTACATGGAGTAGTTGAGGTAGGCATTTTCGGTGAAGTCAGCCAGCGAGCGGCGTTCTACACCGTCCAGGCTGAGATCAAGGGAGTCGCTCATGCGGGCCTCATCGGTTCGTTGTCTGGCGCAGCAGCATGGTGCCACCGCGCTGGGTAAATTCAAGTTTGTTCAGGGCGCTCATGCCGAGCAGCACCTGATCGCCATGCAGGCCGGGCGCCACCAGTGCGCGGACATCCCGCAACACGATGTCGCCCAGTTGCAGGCGGTCGATACGGGTGCGATAGCCCTGGCTCAGGCCATTGGCCGTGCTCAAGGTCACACCGAAACCTTCTTCCAGCCTGAGGTCTTTCGCCACCTCGGCCGGGATTGCCACATCGGTCGCGCCGGTGTCGAGCATGAACTCCACCGGCCGACCGTTGATCAGGCCGCTGGCGACAAAATGTCCCTGGGCGTTGCCGATCAGTTTCACTTCTATAAAGCCATTGCCCTGCTGCGAAGCCACTTCCACATTGGGATTACGCTGGCGTTCTTCCCACTGGCCGAAAAACCGCGTGGCCAGAAACAGCGCCGCGCACCAGGCCAGAATCATCAGCACCCGACCGGCACGCTTGCCCGGCGGTTGCTGGCTCACGGCTTGGCGCTCCAGCCACCCTCAGGCGCGGCGAAACGCCAGATGATCGGGCGAACCTCGCCATCGGCGCGCGGGCCGAAATTGTTGTCGACGCCGATCCAGGCCCCCTGAGCATCGACCACCAGCGCCTCTTCCAGGCCGAAGTTCTGCGAATAACGCCGATTGGCCTGCAACAGCTCGGCCGCATACGACCAGCAGAGCTCGACCCTGGCCGTCTGCGCATCGCGACGACAGATCTGGTACGCGTTGCGCTCAAGGGTAAACAGCTTGCCGTTGAACAGGGAGATATCGGAAAAATCCCGATTGACCGGACGGGCTTTCGGGAACTGCGGCGGTTGCATTTCCATGCCGCCTTCACTGAGCAGCACGCAGCGACCGTCACAATCCCATACCGTCTGCTGGCGTTTGATCAGCAACAAACCGCGACTTTGCCGCTCGGCAGCCAGCCACATCTGATCGCCCGCCGGACTGATCGCCAGACCTTCAAATATCGCGTTGAACTGCAGCAACATGCCGCTGGCCCGCGCCTCGCGCACCATCATCGGCGAGATTTTCAGCCACGACGACGGCCCCTGCGGCGGTACTTGCAGCACGGCCGCGTGGGCCTCGCTGACGATGTAGCGGTTGCCTGCGCTGTCACAGCTGATGCCTTCGAAATCCAGATCCCCGCCCCGAATGAACGACGCCGCCCAGGTGCGCGAACTGATGCCCCACGGCAAGCCGCTGTCCGGCACTTTCGGCGGATCGATGCGTACGGCCGTAGCCTGCCAGACCCGGTCGCGGATATCGAGACGGTAGATCTGATCATCGTCGCGGTCCGAAACGGTCCACAGGTCATTGCCGCACAAGGCCAGCCCCGACAGGTTGCCGCCGCGCATGCCTTCGACCGGGTGTTCGGCGAGCACGCGCAGCTCTTGCACAGGCTCTGCCGTCACCGTCATCGAACCCAGCAGCAATGCACCCGCCAAGGCCCAGCCAAACCGCATCAGGCCAGAACCTCGGCGAGGTTACCCTTGGATTCGAGCCAGGTCTTGCGGTCGCCGGCGCGCTTTTTCGCCAGCAACATGTCCATCATTTCCGAGGTCTGTGCGAAGTCGTCCCCGAGGGTCAACTGCACCAGGCGCCGGGTGTTCGGGTCCATGGTGGTTTCGCGCAGTTGCGGCGGGTTCATTTCACCCAGACCTTTGAATCGGGTGACCTGCGGCTTGCCGCGCTTCTTCTCGGCCACCAGACGGTCGAGGATCCCGTCGCGCTCGGCTTCGTCGAGGGCGTAGTAGATTTCTTTGCCCAGATCGATGCGGTACAGCGGCGGCATTGCCACATAGACATGACCGGCATCCACCAGCGGGCGGAAATGCTGGACGAACAAGGCGCAGAGCAAGGTCGCGATGTGCAGACCGTCGGAGTCGGCGTCGGCGAGGATGCAGATCTTGCCGTAGCGCAGCTGGCTCATGTCCTCGGCGCCCGGATCGACACCGATGGCCACGGCGATGTTGTGCACTTCCTGGCTGGCCAACACTTCGCTGCCGTCGACTTCCCAGGTGTTGAGGATCTTGCCGCGCAACGGCAGGATCGCCTGGAATTCCTTGTCTCGCGCCTGCTTGGCCGAACCGCCGGCGGAATCACCTTCCACCAGGAACAGCTCGGAACGCATCGGGTCCTGCCCGGCGCAATCGGCCAGTTTGCCCGGCAATGCCGGGCCCTGGGTGATGCGTTTGCGCTCGACTTTCTTGCTGGCTTTCAGGCGACGGCCGGCGTTGCTGATTGCCAGCTCTGCCAGGGCCAGACCGGTTTCCGGGTTGGCGTTGAGCCACAGGCTGAACGCGTCCTTGACCACACCGGAGACAAACGCCGCCGCTTCACGGGAAGACAGACGTTCCTTGGTCTGACCGGAGAATTGCGGTTCCTGCATCTTCATCGACAGGACGAAAGCAATGCGTTCCCAGACGTCTTCCGGTGCCAGCTTCACGCCGCGCGGCAGCAGGCTGCGGAATTCGCAGAACTCGCGCATCGCGTCGAGCAAGCCCTGACGCAGGCCGTTGACGTGGGTGCCGCCCTGCTCCGTCGGGATCAGGTTGACGTAGCTTTCAGTGACCGAGGTGCCGCCTTCCGGCAGCCACAGCAGCGCCCACTCGACCGCTTCCTTGGTGCCGGCCAGGTTGCCGCAGAACGGCGCATCCGGCAGGCGCTCGAATTCGCTGACCGCATCCACCAGATAGGAGCGCAGGCCGTCTTCGTAATGCCACTCGACCTTTTCGCCGGTGCCTTTGTCTTCGAAACTGATCAACAGCCCCGGGCACAGAACGGCCTTGGCCTTGAGCACGTGCTTGAGGCGGCTGATGGAGAATTTTGGTGAGTCGAAGTATTTCGGGTCCGGCGCGAAGTACACGCTGGTCCCGGTATTGCGCTTGCCGACGGTGCCGATCACTTGCAGATCGGTGCCCTTGAAGCCGTCGGCGAAGGTCATTTCGTATTCGTTGCCGTCACGCTTGACCCGCACCCGTACCTGGGTCGACAAGGCGTTGACCACGGAAATACCCACCCCGTGCAGACCGCCGGAGAACTGGTAGTTCTTGTTGGAAAACTTGCCGCCCGCATGGAGCTTGGTGAGGATCAGTTCAACGCCCGACACCCCCTCTTCCGGGTGGATGTCAACCGGCATGCCACGGCCGTCGTCGCAGACTTCCAGCGAATGGTCGGCGTGGAGGATGACCTGGATCGATTTGGCGTGGCCGGCCAGGGCTTCGTCGACACTGTTATCGATGACTTCCTGGGCGAGGTGGTTCGGCCGACTGGTGTCGGTGTACATGCCGGGGCGCTTGCGCACCGGGTCGAGGCCCGAGAGGACTTCGATGGCGTCGGCGTTATAGGAGCTAGCGCTGGGAGTGGCCATAGGGTCTCGTCGTCAGTGATTCAATGAAAATGGGGCAAGACTTCACAGTGCGGTGAAATCGATTGCCTGATAGGTATCGGCGCCAATCCCGGCAAAGCTGAGCAATGCCGGCAATTGTGTAACAAATCCTTGGAAGCTGTGGTCGCCGCCGGCCTGAATGCGCAAGGCACAGGCCCGGTAATACTGCTGGGCAAGGCGATAATCCAGCGTTTCATCCCCGGTCTGCAACCATACCTGATAACGCTGCGGATCCTGCGGCGCCGGCACTTCCAGCTCGGCCAGGGCCGTCACGTGGTCGTGGGTCAGCTCCCAGGTTTCGTCGGTGTACAGGTTTTTCTGGGTGCCCAGGTATCCGTCGAACATCCGGTGCGGACTGACGGCCGGGTTGACCAGCAAGGCTTTCAGGCCATGGCGCTCGGCCAGGTGAGTCGCATAGTAGCCGCCGAGCGAGCTTCCCACCAGCAATGGCCGGCCGAGTTCGGCGATTGCCTGTTCCAGCTGACCGATGGCTTCACGCGGGTGGTGATGCAGCGCCGGCACACGCAGTTGATCGCTCAGACCCAGCCGTTCCATCACCTCGACCAGCTGACAGGCCTTCTTCGAGGCCGGCGCGCTGTTGAAACCATGGATATAGAGAATCGAACCGGACATTTGAGCTCCCTGGGCGTCGGCTTAAGAAAGCGGAGTTTACAGGGAGTCAGGGGGTGTTGGGCCAGCACCCGAGGAAATCAGCGCTGCACCCGTCATCAGTAACCGTTGGAGCCGTAATCCACCTGAAAATCAAAACCGGTGACACGCTCCACGCCGGTCTCCAGCCGCCCATCCGGCAACAAGCGCAACCAGCGATACCCCGGTGCCTGCTCGCCGACCTTGAAATCTTCACTGCCTGGCTCGAACTGAATGCAGGTCGACGGCGAGGCAATCAGCCTTACGCCGTTACGTTCGCGGTCGATTTCCTGATGCACATGCCCCCACAAAACTGCGCGGGCCTGCGGGAAACGGTCGAGCACCTCAAAAAATGCTTCCGGATTGCGCAAGCCGATCGGCTCCATCCAGGCGCAACCGATCGACACCGGATGATGGTGAAAGCACACCAGATGATGGCGATCCGGCGCTTCACTCAGGGAGCGGGCGAGCAATTGCAGTTGGTCATCCTGCAAATACCCCGGCACCGATCCGGGCACCGCCGAATCGAGCAGGGTCACTCGCCAGTTGCCGACATCCACCACGGACTCCAGCAACGCGCTCTTCACAGTCGCTTGAGCCATGATCTGCGGTTCGTCGTGATTGCCGGGGATCCAGCGGGCCGGTGCGTTGATCTGCGCCGTCATCTGCCGAAATTGCTGGTAGGACTCCAGCGTACCGTCCTGGGACAGGTCGCCGCTGGCAACGATCAGGTCGATCCGCGGTTGCTGTTCGAGCACCAGCTCGATGACTTTTTGCAGACTCTCGCGGGTGTTCATGCCCAGCAGCGCTCCGTCCGCCTCGGCGAACAGATGGCTGTCAGAGAGTTGCACCAGCAACGCCGTGTCGGCGGTGGTCAAAGTCGATACGCTCGGCAAGGCGTTCTCCCCGGGGATCACGGGCTGGATAGGAGCGGCAATTATGCGGGGGGACACCACAAAGAGAAACCGGCGAACCGGACGCAGTTCACAACTTGCGCTGGTTATCGGACTGCCGCGTATTCGTGTCCGCACGCCAGACAATGACTCAGCCATTCACCCAGGAACAGATTGAGCTGGGCTTTTTCGTCCGGCTGGTGCATGGCCGCATTCGGGTAAGGATAGACGCCGCGAAAACGTCGCGCATGCTCGGCGCTGATCACCTCGGCCATGCGTGCGTCGTGATAGACCTGCACTTCCAGTTGCGGCACCGGCAGCCACGGCAGGCTGTGTTCCTGGCGCACCTGCAAGGTCGTGGTGTAGGGACAGGTCTGCAGCACTTCCAGCGCCAGCACGCCAAGCATCTGGTCGCCCTGGGTCACCGCGATGCGCCGCGCTTCGGGGTCGCTGCGCATGTCCGGCAACAGTCGCATCAGGCGCGCATAGTTCGCCTCGCAGGCGGCTTGCAGCCCCGCAAGGTCGACGCGGTAGCGATCGCGCAACTTGTTTACGACCATAGCCCCCTCACTTCGGCGCGATTGAGCGCCAGCCACTGCAAGGCGATGATGCTCGCCGCATTGGCAATCCGTCCGTCACGTACGGCCTGCAGGGCATCTTCAAAAGCCCAGACCGTGACGCGAATATCTTCGGCTTCTTCCTCCAGCCCATGCAGGCCGCCCGCGCCTTCGGTGCTGCAACGCCCCAGGTACAGATGCACGAATTCGTTGCTGCCGCCCGGTGACGGAAAGTATTTGGTCATCGGCCACAGGGCCTTGATGTCCAGCCCAGCTTCCTCCTGTGCCTCGCGGTGAGCAACTTCTTCCGGCTGTTCGTCCTTGTCGATCAGACCGGCGACCAGTTCCACCAGCCACGGGTTGTCCGCCTTGCCCAGAGCCCCGACGCGAAACTGCTCGATCAGCACCACTTCATCGCGCTGCGGATCGTAAGGCAGCATGCACACGGCATCGTGGCGCACGAACACTTCACGATTGATTTCGCGGCTCATGCCACCGGCGAACAGTTCGTGGCGCAAGTGCAGACGGTCGAGCTTGTAGAAGCCCTTGTAGCACTGCTCGCGTCGCACGATATCGACGGCGCTCGGAATGGCTTTGGCAAAATCGGTCATGAGCATCCTCTTTACTGCAAATCCAACACGAGGCGCCTTCTTGCGACCTCGACTTCGCGCCATCCTAACGCGCCCGTGACGTTTGATGCAGCCCCTTTACTGTCAGCGGGATGGACGGTGGAGGCGAAACCCACTCTAATTAGCTTAGTGGCGAACTGACCGCTTCGTTGAGAGTCGAAGCGGTAACTTTTTGCCTTCCCCTGCTTCAGAAAGGACGCCCATGTCGCTTTTCAAAATTGCCTCCGTGGCCGCCATCGCCCTGACCCTGGGCGCCTGCGCCAGCCTGTTCCAGCCCAACTATCGCACGCCGCTGGAAACCACCCGCGACGCCTCGGAAACGCTGAAACCGGGTTGTTCCAACCAGGACTGTCCGCTGGTGAACATCGATACGTTGCGCTTCCCGGCAGAACCGGCGCTGGACGGCATCATCGAAAAACGCCTGCTGCAAATGACCCGCACCGCACCGAACGCCCGGGTGGCGCCGACGCTGGCAGCGTATCGCGAGCAGTTCCTGGCCAACGCCGGCCCGCGCAACAGCAGCTATTTGCAGGCGAAAGTACGCGAGCAGCATGACGGTCTGGTGATCATCGAAACCTCGAGCTACCTGGACACCGGCGGTGCCCACGGTACGCCGGGACGCGGTTTCATCAACTATTCGCGTCAGCAGCACAAGATGCTGACCCTGGTGGACATGCTGCTGCCGGGTCAGGAAGAGGCGTTCTGGAAAGCGGCGCAAGTGGCGCACAACAGCTGGCTGATCAGCACCAAGCTCGATCAGGAACCGGAATTCGTGAAGAGCTGGCCGTTCGTCAAAACCCCGAACGTGGCGCTGACCTACGGCGGCGTGATCCTCAAGTACGACGTGACCACCATTGCGCCTTATGCGCTGGGCCACGTCGAACTGAAGATCCCTTACCCGCGCCTGAACGGCATTCTCAAGCCCGAGCTGTTTCCCGGCCGTAACTGAAAGCCCGGCCGAGCACGAGTTGCAGCAGCCCTGCCAGCACCAGCGCCGGCAGGGTCGCGCCGACATCCGGATACAGATTGGCCAGCAGGTGATAGGTGCTGATGCCACCCAGCCAGGCCAATAGTGCCGGCCAGCGCAAGGCGGCCGACGCCACCTGAGCACTGCGCTTGCGCAAGATGAAGTGATCCACCAGCACCACGCCGAACAGCGGCGCGAACACCGAGCCGATCAGCAGCAGGAAGTTCTGGTACTGCGCCAACGGCGCGAGCAAGGCGATCAGAGTGCAGATCACACCGATGGCCAGCGCCAGATGCTCGACTTTCAGACGCAACAGAATCCCGCTGGAAACCGCTGCCGAGTGAATGTCGGCGAAAGCGTTTTCCGACTCGTCCAGCAGAATCAGCAACAGCGGAATCCCCAGACCGGCGCCGGCCAGTGCCAGCAGCAGCGCGTTGACTTCACCGCTTGGCGCAAAGGCCAGGGTGTAGGCGACGCCGAGGCTCATCAGCCAGAAATTGCCGATGAAGAAACCGATGGCGGTGCCACCGAACACATTCTTCGCCCGTTTGCCGAAACGCGAGTAGTCGGCAATCAGCGGCAGCCACGACAGCGGCATCGCGATGGCGATGTCGAAACCCACGGCGAGCGGCATCGAGCCATCCCCGGCCTGAGCCCACAAGGCGGCGAGATCGGCCTTGGCGAACAGGTTCCACGTCAGCCAGATGCACGCGGCCAGAATCAGCCAGATGCCCCACTTGCGCAGGATCTTGCGCACGAACGTCAACGGCCCGCTGACCGCGAGCAAGGTCGCCAGCGCACCGAAACACAGCGTCCACAGCATCGGACTGGCCCACAGCGAACCTTCGCTGAACGCACGGGTGCCAAGCAGGCTGGCCGCATCGCGCATGACGATGATTTCGAACGAACCCCAACCGATCAGTTGCAGCAGATTAAGCAGCGCCGGCAGGCTCGCACCTTTGCTGCCGAGGCTGAGTTTCAGCGCGGCCATCGACGACAGGCCGGTGTCACTGCCGATCACGCCAACGGCGGCCAGCAACAGGACGCCAACCAGGGTGCCGAGAAAAATCGCCAGCAGCGATCCCGAAAGGCCCAGCCCCGGCGCCAGCAACGCGCCGGTCTGCAATACCATCAGGCCGATGCCGAGGGAAAACCAAAGGGAGAACAGATCCCGACCGCCGAATACACGCTTGTCGGCGGGCACGGCGAGGTCGGGGGAATAAGTACCGGGTTGAATGCTCAAGGGTGTTATCTCAGAGGGACATTTGTTGTTGTGCTGACCCGTGTGATCGTTCCCACGTCGAGGCGTCGAACCGTCCGCGTGGGAATGCAGCCCGTGACGCTCCGCGTCACTGGACGCGGAGCGTCCCTAGAGGCATTCCCACGCAGAGCGTGGGAACGATCAGTGCGGGATCAAACTTTTTTGTACAGCTGACTGCCTTCCTTCCTGAACCGCTCGGCCTGTTCCGCCAGGCCCTGGGCGACGTCCACGTCGACCGCATCGATCCGCTGGTTGGCCGCGTATTCGCGGACTTCCTGAGTGATCTTCATCGAGCAGAATTTCGGCCCGCACATCGAACAGAAATGCGCGACCTTCGCCGAATCCTTCGGCAGGGTTTCATCGTGATACGAACGGGCGGTGTCCGGGTCCAGACCGAGGTTGAACTGGTCTTCCCAGCGGAATTCGAAACGCGCCTTGCTCAAGGCGTTGTCGCGGATCTGCGCGCCCGGGTGCCCCTTGGCCAAATCCGCCGCATGGGCCGCGATTTTGTAGGTGATGATCCCGGTCTTCACGTCATCCTTGTTCGGCAGACCCAGGTGTTCCTTCGGCGTCACGTAGCAGAGCATCGCGCAACCGAACCAGCCGATCATCGCCGCACCGATACCCGAGGTGATGTGGTCGTAACCCGGTGCGATGTCGGTGGTCAGCGGGCCGAGGGTGTAGAACGGCGCCTCGTCGCAGCACTCCAGCTGCTTGTCCATGTTCTCCTTGATCAACTGCATCGGCACGTGGCCGGGGCCTTCGATCATGCATTGCACGTCGTGCTTCCAGGCGATCTTGGTCAGCTCGCCGAGGGTCTCCAGTTCGCCGAATTGCGCTTCGTCGTTGGCGTCGGCAATCGAGCCCGGACGCAGACCGTCGCCCAGCGAGAAGCTGACGTCGTAGGCCTTCATGATTTCGCAGATTTCGTCGAAGTGGGTGTAGAGGAAGTTCTCTTTGTGGTGCGCCAGACACCACTTGGCCATGATCGAACCGCCACGGGACACGATGCCGGTCACACGCTTGGCGGTCAGCGGCACGTAGCGCAGCAACACGCCGGCGTGGATGGTGAAGTAGTCGACGCCCTGCTCCGCCTGCTCGATCAGCGTGTCGCGGAACAGCTCCCAGGTCAGGTCTTCGGCGACGCCATTCACTTTTTCCAGTGCCTGATAAATCGGCACGGTGCCGATCGGAACCGGCGAGTTACGGATGATCCACTCGCGGGTTTCGTGGATGTGCTTGCCGGTGGACAAGTCCATCACCGTGTCCGAACCCCAGCGAATGCCCCAGGTCAGTTTTGCCACTTCTTCTTCGATGGACGAACCCAACGCGCTGTTGCCAATGTTGCCGTTGATCTTCACCAGGAAGTTGCGGCCGATGATCATCGGCTCGAGTTCGACGTGGTTGATGTTGGCCGGAATGATTGCGCGACCACGGGCGATTTCTTCGCGGACGAACTCAGGGGTGATTTCTTTCGGAATGCTCGCACCGAAGCTGTGACCGGCGTGCTGCTGGTTCAACAGGCCGGCAGCGCGGGCTTCTTGCAGCTTCATGTTTTCGCGGATGGCGACGTATTCCATCTCGGCGGTGATGATGCCTTTGCGCGCGTAGTGCATCTGGCTGACGTTGGCCCCGGCCTTGGCGCGGCGCGGGTTGTTGACGTGGGCGAAACGCAGCTTGGTCAGCTCTGGATCGGCCAGGCGTTCCTGACCGAAATTCGAACTCAGGCCTGGCAGACGCTCGGTGTCGCCACGGTCGTCGATCCATGCCGAACGCACGTCGCCCAGACCTTTGCGCACGTCGATCACCACGTTCGGATCGGTGTACGGGCCCGATGTGTCGTAGACGGTGACCGGCGCGTTGATTTCGCCGCCGAAGTCGGTCGGGGTCACATCAAGGGTAATTTCGCGCATCGGCACGCGGATGTCCGGGCGGGAGCCCTGAACGTAGACTTTTTGCGAACGGGTGAACGGTTGAACCGACTGCTCGTCGACCTTGGCCGAGTCACTCAGGTTGATCGCGTTTTTAGATTTTGTAGTCATCACGGGCTCTCCAGACAGCATCCAGGCAGTGGATTGTCGGAGCAGAACCTGAAAGGCACGGACGCACCAGGACTGGTGCTGTGCATCGTCGTCGTGCGTTCGATTGTCGAACAATTTCCCGGACGAAGCACAAGAGGACTCGCCGGGTGACGAGAAATCTTGTTCCCTACGCAGGCGCTAACCTGATCAGGTTCAACGGGATCCGAAATTATTCGATCTCAGCCTCATAGCAAGGCACCCCGACAAGAACCCGGCCAGTCTAGACACAACCGGCAAAGAACGCCAACACCGTGGCAAACACCATGGTGAATGGCGCAATTGGCAGATTGTTGCCTGCCGTCGGCGCTACTACACTCGCTACGCCATGCCGCGCCTTGACGCTGCATGGGCCGCGCCTTACCTTTGGCGCCCGGATTATTTCCATAATATTCATGCTAGGGATCGCCTCATGCTGCGCAAACTCTCACTGGCTGTCGCCGTGTCTTGTGCGTCCACCGCAACGGCCTGGGCAGCAGAAGCGCCTTTATCGACCAGGACCGATCTGGTCAGCGTCTACCAGGAAGCGGTCGACAACAACGCCGACCTGGCCGCCGCCCGCGCCCAGTACGGTGCGCAGAAAGAAGTGGTGCCCCAGGCCCGGGCCGGGCTGCTGCCGAACCTGTCCGGCGGCGCTGAAGTCGCCAACGTGCGCACTTCGATCGACCAGCCCTCGGCCATCGCCAATCGCAGCGCGCACTCCTATCAGGCGACGCTGGCGCAACCGCTGTTCCGCGCCGATCGCTGGTTCCAGTACCAGGCCGCCAAGGACGTCAACGAGCAGGCCGCGCTGCAACTTTCGGCCACCGAGCAGAACCTGATCCTGCAAACCGCCGAAAGCTACTTCAACGTGCTGCGCAGCCAGGACAACCTGGCCTCGACCAAGGCCGAGGAAGCCGCGTTCAAGCGCCAGCTCGACCAGTCCAACGAGCGCTTCGACGTGGGCCTGTCGGACAAGACCGACGTGCTGCAATCGCAAGCCAGTTACGATACCGCACGGGCCAACCGGATCGTCGCCCAGCGTCAGGTCGATGATGCGTTCCAAGCGCTGATCACCCTGACCAACCGCCAGTACAACTCGATCCAGGGCATCGTCCACACGTTGCCGATCCTGCCGCCGGCGCCGAACGACGCCAAGGCCTGGGTCGATACCGCCGCGAAACAGAACCTCAATCTGCTGGCCAGCAACTACGCGGTCAGCTCCGCCGAACAGACCCTGAAACAGCGCAAGGCCGGGCACCTGCCAACCCTCGACGCCGTGGCCAAATACGAAAAAGGCGACAACGACGCCCTCGGCTTCTCCAACCCGAACGCGTTCGGTACGCCGTACAGTGGCAACGTCGAGCAGAGCACTGTGGGCCTGCAACTGAACATCCCGATCTACAGCGGCGGGCTGACCAGCTCGCAAGTGCGCGAGTCGTACTCGCGGCTGGACCAGACCGAACAACAGCGTGAAGGCCTGCGCCGGCAAGTGGTGGAGAACACCCGCAACCTGCACCGCGCGGTGAACACCGACGTCGAGCAGGTGCAGGCGCGCCGCCAGTCGATCATCTCCAACCAGAGCGCGGTGGAAGCCACGGAAATCGGTTATCAGGTGGGGACGCGCAACATCGTCGACGTACTCGACGCCCAGCGTCAGCTCTACACCTCGGTGCGCAACTACAACAACACCCGCTACGACTACATCCTCGACAACCTGCGCTTGAAGCAGGCAGCGGGGACGTTGAACCCGGGTGACTTGCAGGATCTGACGCGTTATCTGAAAGCCGACTACAACCCGGACAAGGATTTCCTGCCGCCGGATCTGGCCAAGGCTGCCGAAGCCCAGCTAAAGGCCCGGCCTTGAACAAAAAAACGCAGCCCTGAGGCTGCGTTTTTTATGGGCGGTCGATCAACCTTCCCAGTCCATCGAGCAAACGCTGCAACGCGCCCTGATTGCGGCGCATCACGCTCAGCCCGGCGTCGGCCATGCGCTGTGCGTCGCGCGGCAGTTCGAACAGACGCTGCACCTCTGTCGCCAGACCTTCGGCGTCATCCACCTCGGCCAAGGCCCCGGCGCTGCGCAGTTGCGCGGCGATATCGAGGAAGTTGAACAGATTCGGGCCGCTGATCACCGGTTTAGCCAGCGCTGCCGGTTCCAGCAGATTGTGGCCGCCGTTGGGCACCAGACTGCCGCCGACGAACGCGCTGTCGGCCAGGGCATAGAGAAACAGCAGCTCGCCCATGGTGTCGCCGAGCAGCACCGAAGTCTGCGCATCGACACGCGCACCAGTGGAACGACGCACCGTGGCAAAGCCTTCACGCTGGCACAACTCGAACACCGAGTTGAAACGCTCCGGGTGACGCGGCACCAGAATCAGCAGCGCATCGGGATGGTTGGCCAGCAAGCGACGGTGAGCGTTCAGCACCACCTCGTCTTCGCCTTCATGGGTGCTGGCGGCGATCCACACCGGGCGCTCCAGCGCCTGCCATTGGCCGCGCAGTTCAGCGGCGCGTTGCAGCAGTTGCGGGTCGATGGTCAGGTCGAACTTGATCGAGCCGGTGACTTCGACTGTCTCCGGGCGCGCACCGAGATCGCGGAAGCGCTGGGCTTCGGCTTCGGTCTGCACGGCGAACAGACTCATTTCGGCGAGCATCGGCGCGGTCAGTTTGCTGAAGCGGCCATAGCCTTTGGCCGAACGCTCGGACAGGCGTCCGTTGGCCAGCGCCACCGGAATCCCGCGTTTGGCGCATTGGTGAATGTGGTTCGGCCAGAGTTCGGTTTCCATGATCACTGCCAGTTTCGGCTGTACGCGATCCAGAAAACGCGCCGCCGCGCAGGGCAAGTCGTAGGGCAAGTAGCAGTGCTGGATGCGTGGCTCGTTGGCGAACATTGCGTGAATGCGTTCCGAACCGGTCGGCGTCATGCAGGTCACGGTGATCGGCAGCTGTGGATAACGTTGTAGCAGCGCGCGGATCATCGGCGCAGCCGCGATGCTCTCGCCCACCGAGACGGCGTGAACCCAGATACCTCCGGGCTGCAAGGTCGGCAGGCCATAGGAGAAACGTTCGCCAATCCGCTTGGCATACGCCGGCGCCTTGCGCGAACGCAGCCACAGCCGAATCGCCACCAATGGCAGCCCCAGGTAAAACAGCGCGGTGTAGAGAGTTCTATTCATGGCGGCGGAGTTTATCGGCTTTTGCCGCCGATCGCCCGCAGGTGTATGGCAAATCGCTCCGCCAGCCAACGCGCCGCCGGCCCGAGCGGTTCATCACGGCGCCAGACCAGTTCCACTACCAATGCCGGCGGCGTCCATTCGCTGTCCAGTTCCACCATCAATCCCTGATACGCCGAGTATTGCACCACGTGGCGCGGCAGCCAGGCCCAGCCGAGATCGCGCACCAGCCATTCGGCCATCACGTAGAAACTGTCGGCACGCCACACCTGCGGACTGGCCGGTTCGTTGCCGGGATAAATGCTGGTCTGGGTCGACATCAACAACTGCCGATGCTGCGCCAGTTGCTGGCAGGTGACGTAAGCCTGCGCTGCCAAGGGATGCTTGACGCCGCAGACGGTGACCATTTCCACACTGCCCAGCACCCGGCGCTCCAGCGCTTCAGGGATTTCATCGTGATAGAACAACAGCCCGAGATCGGCCCGGCGCTCCACCAGTTTGCGCGAAACCTCACCTTGGGCGGCGCTGGTCAGTTGGACTTCCAGGCTCGGGAATTGCTCGGCCAGCGCGGCGAAGCTTTCCACCAGCGCCTGATAGGGCATCGCTTCGTCCTGGGCCACCCGCAGCTGCGCTTCCTGCCCGCGCATCATGGCCACGGCCCGGCCATTCAGGCGCTCGCACTGGCGCAACACTTCACGCGCCTCCTCCAGCAACGCCTCCCCTGCTTCGGTAAGACTCGGCTGGCGGCCGCTGCTACGCTCGAACAGGCTGACACCGAGGTCGTCCTCGAGCATGGCAATCGCGCTGCTGATCGCCGACTGCGCCTTGCGCTGCTGACGTGCCACGGCGGAAAACGAGCGCTGCTCGGCAACGCCGACAAACACCCGCAACTGCTCCAGATTCCATTGCATGCTCATCAGGCCAACCCATCTTTTAAACAGATAGGTAATGACTTTACCCCATCTGGGGAGTCACTAGAATGCCGCCTCAGAAAGCAACGCTACACACGAGGACTTGAACATGAACGCTTACGTCTACCTGGCCATCGCCATCTGCGCCGAAGTGATCGCGACCGTTTCGATGAAAGCCGTCAAAGGCTTCAGCACACCATTGCCACTGCTGCTGGTCATCGTCGGCTACGCCATTGCGTTCTGGATGCTGACCCTGGTGGTGCGCAGCGTACCGGTGGGCGTGGCCTACGCGGTGTGGGCCGGCATGGGCATCGTGATGGTCAGTGTCGCGGCGCTGTTCATCTATGGGCAGAAGCTGGATGTCCCGGCAATGCTTGGGATGGCGCTGATCGTGCTCGGCGTGGTGGTGATTCAACTCTTTTCCAAAACCGCCGGCCATTAACTGATTAATGCATAACCCCCTGTGGGAGCGGGCTTGCTCGCGAAGACGGTGTGTNAGACCGATTTCGCGAGCAAGCCCGCTCCCACATTGCCCGACACCTTCCCCTCTGTTGATCATCGACAAATCCCCTTATCCCCGAGTCTGTATACTGCGCCCTTGTCTTGAACACTGAGGTCGTTGCATGCCATCTCCAATTTCCACCGACGTGCTGATTGTCGGCGCGGGTGTCGCCGGTCTCTGGCTGAACGCGCGCCTGCGTCGCCAGGGTTTCTCGACCGTGCTGGTGGAAAGTGCCAGCCTCGGCGGCGGGCAGAGTGTGAAGTCCCAGGGCATCATCCACGGCGGCGCCAAGTACGCGCTGCACGGTGCGCTGACCGGCGCCTCGGAAGCCATCGCCGATATGCCGCGCCGCTGGCGTGAAGCCCTGGCCGGCAACGGCGAACTGGACCTGACCGGCGTGCGCCTGCTGTCCGAGGCCCACTACCTGTGGTCGCCGGGCACCCTGGCCGGCAACCTCACCAGTTTCTTCGCCAGCAAAGCGGTGCGTGGCCGGGTCGATCAGGTCAAGGGCGATCAACTGCCACCGGCCCTGCAGGACAAGCGTTTCAAGGGCAAGGTCTACCGTCTCGCCGAGCTGGTGATCGACGTGCCAAGCCTGATCCAGCGTCTGGCGGATTTGTCGGGTGACGGTCTGCTCGCCGGCCACGGCATCGAGCCGTTACTGGAAAGCGGTGTGCTGGTCGGTCTGAAAGTCGATGGCCGCGAGATCCGCGCCCAGCGCATCGTCCTCAGCGCCGGCGCCGGTACTGCCGACCTGCTGACTGCCTTGGGCCTGACTCATCCGGCGATGCAACGTCGGCCGCTGCATATGATCATCGCCAAGGGCCCGGGCCTGAAGCCGCTGTACGCGCACTGCCTCGGTGGCGGCACCAAACCGCGCATCACCGTGACCACCCACCCTGCCGCTGACGGTCAGTGGGTCTGGTATCTGGGCGGCGACATTGCCGAATCCGAAGGCGTGGCCCGTGAGCCCGCCGAGCAGATCGCCACTGCACAAAAGGAAATCGCACAGCTGCTGCCCTGGATCGACCTGAGCACCGTGCAATGGGCGACCCTGCGCGTCGATCGTGCCGAACCGTTGCAAACCGGCCTGACCCGTCCGGACAACGCGTTCCTCGCCGAAGAAGGTCGCCTGCTGGTCGGCTGGCCAACCAAGCTCGCATTGGCCCCGGACTTCGCTGACCGGGTGATTGCCTCCCTGGAACGCGACGGCATCCAGCCAAGCCACGCAGCTCCGTTGCCCGAGCTGCCAAAACCACCGATGGGCGTTCCCGCCTGGGAGCAACTGCTGCCATGAGCCTGCCGACCCTGCACGATTTGCATCGCCCGCTGGGCAGCACCGGGCTGCTGGTCTCGCCGCTGGGCCTGGGCACCGTCAAACTTGGCCGCGACCAGGGTGTGAAATATCCCAACGGCTTCCAGATCCCCGACGACGACGCCGCGCGCATGTTGCTCAAGCAGGCGCGCCAGCTGGGTATCAACCTGATCGATACTGCGCCGGCCTATGGCCGCAGCGAAGAACGCCTCGGCCCGCTGCTGCGCGGCGAGCGTCAGGACTGGGTGATCGTCAGCAAGGTCGGCGAAGAATTTGTCGACGGCCAATCGAGCCACGACTTCAGCGCCGCTCACACCCGGATGTCGGTGGAGCGCAGTCTGCAACGTCTTGAAACCGATTTTATCGACCTGGTGCTGGTGCACTCCGATGGCAACGATCTGGCGATCCTCAACGACAGCGAAGTCTACGCAACCCTCGCGGCGCTGAAGGCCGAGGGCAAGATTCGCGGCTTCGGCTTTTCCGGCAAAACCGTCGACGGTGGCCTCAAAGCACTGGAGCAAGGCGACTGCGCGATGGTCACCTACAATCTGAACGAACAAAACGAGAAGGCGGTCATTGACTATGCTGCTGCCCACGGTAAAGCCATTCTGGTGAAGAAGGCCCTGGCCAGCGGTCATGTGTGCCTGAGTTCCGGCGTGGACCCGGTGCGTGCCAGCTTCGAATTGCTGTTCGCCCAGCCCGGCGTGGCCAGTGCCATTGTCGGGACCATCAATCCGCTGCACCTCGCCCACAACGTTGCGACCGTTGCCCAGGTCCTTCGTGGTCACTGACGCCGCCTCGCGGCCTTAAGCAGGAGCCGACATGCCGCGTACCCTCATCAGAAAGAACCCGAGCAACTTCAAGACGCTGCCGCTGTTCGTCGAAGCCACGCCGGAAGGCCTGACCTACCAGAGCGTGGGCATGCCGTTGAATTTCACCCAGACCCTGCAGCGGCGCAAGCCGGTCAGCGTGGCCGATGCCGAGCGCTTTGCGCTGGAGCTGGCCAACCTCGGCGTCTCGGTGCGCCTGACCCTGCACTGGCAGAATCGTGATTACTGGGTGCTGGTACGCCAGCGCCGGCAGGATCGCGGCGACGTGGTGCTCAAACTGATTTCCGGCTACGTGCCAGCCCATGAGCTGAATATCCCGCTGCACACGGCGATTCAGGAAATCGCCGAGGAGTGCCTGCTGGAAACCCCGGAAGGCTGGCTCGGCGGGCGTTTCAACGACACCTGGCTGCCGGCGCCGTACGCATCGGCGCTGCATTATCGCGAGGCCCTGCCCTTTCGCCTGACGCCGTTGTCCGGCTCGGCGCGGCCGGTGCGCTGCGCCAATCTGCAATTGCTCGAACGGCCACGGGCCTACGTGCACTTGCCGACCGCGTCACTGCAGTTGATCTACGACCTGCGGCTGGACGTGCCCAAGGAGGCAAAATCCCTGAGCCTGTTCCACGTCGACGAGCGTCTGGAGGGAGATCAACTGGTGGCTCGGCTGGACCGCAAGCGCCCCGATCTCTACCTGATGCCGCTCAAGGACGGCGCGCCCTTGGCCGAGCTGTATACCCTCAAGCGCGACAAGCTCCTGCCGGCCAGCACCCGCGGACTATATCTGGCCGAAAGCTTTGCGACCCAGACGGGCTGGGTCGTGCGTGAAGAGCGGATTCGCTGGAAAGATTGGGTCGTGCAACAGGGCCTGCAACCGGCGAAGCCTCCTCGCGCGGGACTCAAGCAATTGAGTCTGAAGGCGCTGCGTCTGGTTGGTATTGGCAAGAAACGCGCGAGCAAATAGCCGATTAGCGCCGACGATCGATCCAGGTGCGCAAGGTCGCGAAGAAATGGAAATAACGGTTTTCACGCTTGCCCATGCCGCGTTTGGGCGAAAACGACTCTTCGGCAAAAGCGCCGGTGATTCGCACCCGAGAGGCTTGGGTCGGTAGCGTGCAGACTTTGGCACCGGTCTGCTGTAGCGCGTACTTGAGCAAGCGCTCGGAGTGCAGCTTTCTTCCCGTCGCTTTGCAGAATTGGAAAATGCGCTCGATCCGCTTGCCATAGGCGACATAGGTATCGCGCCCGCAAATGGCAAAGCGGTCGTTCAACCCGCCCCACCACTGCCAGTCCGGAATGTAGGCAGAGTGCCTCCGAGCCTCTGGATGATTGAAGACATAGGCGGGCAGCGGGTTGTGGAAGAAAATGTCCGGGCGCACGAACACGACGAAATCCGGATTGAAGGTTTCGATCATGCTGGTCACGGTGTGCAGTGAATTGAGCTGATAGATCAGGTTGCGCAGCGACGCATAGTCATCGGCCCAGGTATCGCCCTGCGCTTTGACCTGCTCGAAATCCCAACGCTCCAGCACCCCGTCAGTCGAAGTCAGGGCCCCGATCATCGATTCGAACGGCTGATAGTTGTCAGCCGCCAACTCGCCTTTTTCGCCTGAGCGCAAGTTCTGTACTTCATCGATTTTGTACAAATGATAGAAGCACTGTACGTCGCTGCCCGCCGGAAACTGCGCCAGAACGTTCTGTTCAATGGAAGGGAAGCAAATCTGCGAATTTCTCGGGATCCCGAAAAAAGCGACGGCAATTTTCAACACTCAACAGCACCTTTTATTTTTGGCGAAAGAGCTTTTGCCACCAGCGACGGGGTTGCAAAGGCACCACAATGACGTCCGACTGCTGCAGCCAGTCGCGCTCGTAATCCCAGGCATGCCCACCCCACAGTTTCCCCGATTCGTTAGAAAACCCCAGGGTCATGAGCTGATAGGAATAACCGGCGTGACCGCGCAACCAGTCTAATACCACCAGCGTATTGAAACCGGTCGAAGGCCCAACGTAGCGCTTGCCGCCCGGTCGGTCGACCGGATAGTTCCACAGGGGCGGCAGCGGGATGCGATCCCAGTACATGGCCACCCGTGGCAACGGACACATCGGTGCGGCGCAGCCGACCAGCATGGTGAAACAACGCTCGCCCGCATGCTCGAACAACCGTTGCACGTCCGGGCCGTAAGGCAGACCAAAAAAATAGGCGTCCGGCGCGTTATAGCCATGCACGAAGACGTTCAAGCTTTGCTCGTTGAGCAGCGGCGCCTTGATGCAGGTGTTGAAACTGACGACGACGTCATTGGCGCTGATATTCAGTGCCTGAAAATCCGCCGCCGTGATGGCCGGGTTATTCGCGATCAGGACGACCCGGTGCGCGCGGCTCAGGCATTCGCGCAATGGCTCGGGCAACGCGCCCAGCACCGACTGGTTACCGCCGGGGAGCGCATCCAGCGCCATGTGTTCATCCTTCATTCAGACCGGCACCTTCATGCCGAAACGCAGTTTCACCCAGAACCGCGTGAATGCTGACGGCGGCTGCCATGGGCGCATCTCGCGCTGTATTTCAGTGGCGAGGGCCTGGCCGACACGGGCGAAGGAATAGCGACTTTCTGCAAAGGCCTGACCATTGCTGGCGATACGCTGCGACAGCTCCGGATCGCCCTGCAACAGTTTGATCTTTTCCACCGCCTCGTCTTCGCTGCGATAGAACACGGTGTTGTGCATGTCTTCGAAACCGAGCAACTTGTCTTCTTCGCCCTGACTCCAGGCCAGCAGCACACAACCGCAGGCCATGGCCTCGTAGTTCTTGATCATGAACTCGTTCATGCCGATGTCGGCGCTGACGAAAATCTTGATGCGATTGAGCGTTTCCA
The DNA here is from genome assembly GCF_052046055.1 of Pseudomonas sp. 22082. Classification (NCBI taxonomy): domain Bacteria; kingdom Pseudomonadati; phylum Pseudomonadota; class Gammaproteobacteria; order Pseudomonadales; family Pseudomonadaceae; genus Pseudomonas; species Pseudomonas sp. 22082. The sequence continues at coordinate 232,671 of NZ_JBQEQB010000006.1, read as the reverse complement.
GGTATTCGGTGCCGGAGCGGGTGCGGGTCACCAGCATACCGGTACGCTGCGCCAGCGATTCGAGCAGAGCCTTGCGCTGGGCGTACTCGGTGCTCTTCAGGCTGCCGAGAAAACCGATGGGAATGTCGCGCTCGGACCCGGTGTTGCGCAGCATCTGCTCGTCATAACCCTTGGAGACGAACACCGTGTCGATGCCTTCAGCAAGCATCTTGCGTGCGACCACCGCCCCGGATACCAGCGCCCGGCAACTCGGCAGGCGCCTGTAGAGACGCGAATAAACGCCACGATATTTACTGGCGGGCATGTAGTTCTGGTAGGCGTCGTGTTCGAGAAAGACCAGCCCGGGAATGCACTTGAGCACCCGCAACTGCGGGACCAGGCGCTTGACTCTGGAGAAGATCACGACACGATCAAAGGTCTGGTAATCAACCGAGGCCAAAAAAGGCCCCAGGTTCATCTGTTGCTGTTTGCTGAGTCGATAGATGACGCATTCATCACAGTTCTGCTGCACGATGTCGTAGAGCCGGTCGAGAATGACCCGCTGTTCGTTCATCACCAGGAGCATGACTTTCATAGGTTAAATGACCACACGACGTAAGCAGGCAAGCGCAGCGGATTCAAACCTGCCAACATCAACGGAAACGGTTAGATCCCCAAGGCAAAATCCGTTCACACGCAGTAGAAAACGATAAAGATCCATCTATCAACGACTGCGGATTTTTTCGACAATCGCGGTCGTCGAACTGTTTTCCACCAGTCCCAGCACTTTCACGGTGCCGCCATAAGCCGTCACGATGTCGGCGCCGACCACCTGGTCAATCCCATAATCCCCGCCCTTGACCAGCACGTCCGGCTTGACCTCGCGCAGCAGGTTTTCTGGCGTGCCTTCAGGGAAACTGATGACCCAGTCCACCGCCCCAAGCCCCGCCAGCACAGCCATGCGCCGGTCGACGCTGTTGATCGGACGGCCAGGCCCCTTGAGACGGCTGACCGAAGCATCGTCGTTGACCGCGACAATCAAACGATCCCCTTGAGCCCGCGCCTGCTCCAGGTAGGTCACATGACCGGCATGCAGGATGTCGAAGCAGCCATTGGTGAAAACGATTTTTTCGTTGTGTGCACGGGCATCGGCCACCGCGAGCAGCAACTGCTCCAGGCCCAACACACCGCGCTCGGAACCTTCTTCACGCTGAATGGCGCGACGCAGTTCCGGGGCGCTGATCGCCGCCGTACCCAACTTGCCGACCACGATGCCCGCCGCCAGGTTGGCCAGCGCTACCGCGTGCGGCAGTTCTTCGCCAGCGGCAATCGCGGCCGCCAGGGTGGAAATCACCGTGTCGCCGGCACCGGTCACGTCGAACACTTCACGGGCCCGCGCAGGCAAATGCAGCGCCGGATGATCCGGACGCAACAGGGTCATGCCGTGTTCGCCACGGGTGACCAGCAGCGCGCCGAGATCCAGGTCATGCATCAGCGTCGCGCCCTTGGCCACCAGCTCGTGCTCATCGGCGCAACCGCCGACGATGGCTTCGAATTCGCTGAGGTTCGGGGTGATCAGGCTCGCGCCACGGTAGATCGAGAAATCCTTGCCCTTCGGGTCGGCCAGCACCGGAATGCCTTTGGCACGCGCAGCCTGGATCAGCGCCTGATGGTTTTTCAGGGCACCTTTGCCGTAGTCGGACAGCACCAGCACCTTGATGCCTTCGAGCAGGTCGTCGACCTGCGCGCCAAGGGCCAGGGCGTCGGTGGCGAACGGTTCTTCGAAGTCGATACGCAGCAATTGCTGGTGCCGGCTCATGACCCGCAGCTTGACGATGGTCGGCTGGTGCGCGATGCGCTGGAACAAGGCTCGCACGCCCGCACCCTTGAGGCTGTTGCTCAGGCTGTCGGCGGCTTCGTCGTCACCGGTCACACCGACCAGCGACGCCGGCGCACCCAGCGCGGCAATGTTCAAGGCAACGTTGGCGGCACCGCCCGGGCGGTCTTCGATTTGCTCGACTTTAACGACAGGAACCGGCGCCTCAGGGGAAATCCGTGAGGTACCACCATGCCAGTAACGGTCGAGCATGACATCGCCGACCACCAAGACAGGGGCTTGATCGAATCGCGGCATGGACAACTTCATGGAGCAACCCACATACAAAATGAACAGGGGCGCGATATTAACACAGGGTTGGCGAAGGCTTGTGCGGCGGCTGCAACAGGATTAAACCACTGGCCTTTTTGTGCATTTTTCAAGCAAGGAGGCTCTCAACCGACGACAGACCGGTGCAGCGAGAAAAAATGCCGGACGCATATTGCGCGCCCGGCGTTATCGAGGCCGGATCAGGCGATGTCTTCGGCCGGAGCGTCGAGACCCATGGCGTTGAGACGCGCGTAGTAGCCGTTCTGTGCCAGCAGGTTGTCGTGGGTGCCGCGCTCGACGATCCGGCCCTGGTCCATGACCAGAATCAGGTCGGCCTTCTCGATGGTCGACAGGCGATGAGCGATCACCAGCGTGGTACGGCCCTTCATCACTTGATCCAGGGCGGCTTGAATGTGTCGCTCGGATTCGGTGTCGAGGGCCGAGGTGGCCTCGTCGAGAATCAGCAACGGCGCGTTCTTGAGCAAGGCACGGGCAATCGCCAGACGCTGGCGCTGGCCGCCGGAAAGCAGCACGCCGTTTTCGCCGACCTGAGTATCCAGGCCTTCAGGCAGCTGAGAAATGAAGTCCATCGCGTAGGCATCACGCGCGGCTTTCTCGATGTCTTCGCGCGGCGCCCCGGCCAGATCGCCATAGGCGATGTTGTTGGCTACGGTGTCGCTGAACAGCGTGACATGCTGGGTGACCTGGGCAATATGGCGGCGCAGGTTCAGCAGCTTGTACTGTTCGACTTCCACGCCGTCGATCAGGATTTCGCCCTTGTCGTGGTGATAGAAGCGCGGAATCAGGTTGGCCAGGGTCGACTTGCCGCTGCCCGAACGCCCCACCAGCGCCACCATTTGCCCCGGCTCGACCGAGAAACTGATGTCATCGAGCACCTGCCGCTCGGTGCCCGGGTAGGTGAAGCTCAGGTTGCGTACATCGAGGCGACCGCTGACCGAGTCGCGCTCCACAGTGCCGGTATCGACTTCCGGCTCGACGTCCAGTTGCTCGAAAATGCTTTCGGCCCCGGCCACGCCTTTCTGGATGGTCGAACTGACTTCGGACAACTGACGGATCGGTTTGGGCAGCAGGCCCGCAAGCGTGATGTAGGCGACCATGTCACCGGCCGATGCATCGCCGCGAAGGTACAGCACGAGGAACATCAGGATCGCCATGGCGCTGTAGATCACCAGTTGCAGCAGCGGCGTGTAGATGGCCCCGGTGCGGGTCATGCGCAGCTGCTTGTCGGTATTGCCCTGGCTGGCATCAAGGAAGCGCTTTTCCTCGTAGGCTTCGCCGCCAAAGCTGCGTACCACGCGATAGCCCTGGATGGTTTCCGACGCCACGTGCGTCACGTCGCCCATGGCCAGCTGGATTTTCTTGCTCTGCTTGCGGAATTTCTTGCTCGCGGTACGCACCATCACGGCGATCAGCGGCAGGATCGCAACCATCACCAGCGTCAGCTTCCAGTTCATGAACAGCAGGGAGGCGAACAGGAAGATCACCGTCATGCCTTCACGGATTACGACCTTGATCGCATCTGTTGCCGCCCCCGTGACCATCGTCACGTTGAAGGTGATACGCGAAATCAGATGACCGGAGTTATGCTTGTCGAAATACCGGTTCGGCAGCACCAGCAAGTTGTTGAACAACTGCACCCGCAGATCGTGCACCAGGCCCAGCGAAACCTTGGCCAGGAAATAGTTGCCCAGATAGGATCCCAGCCCCTGCCACGCGGCGATCAGGATGATCAGCAGCGGTACGGCCTGCAACAGTTGCAGATCCCGCAGGTAAGGCACGGTGGGGAACAGCACCGCCTCGGGATTGGACAGACCGTCGACAAAGTACTTGAGGATGTAGCCGAGCATCGGCTGGGTCGAGGCGAAAATCAGAAAACCGACGATGCTGATCAGGAACAGACTGATGTACGGCCGGACGTAGCCGAGCAGGCGGAAGTAGATTTTCAAGCTCGAAGGGCTTGCGGCGGGACTGGAGTCGGTCATATCACGCGAAAGTCGATAAAAAGGACGCTGACTTTAGCACAGCTTCTTCAGGGTTCTGGCAATCGGCCAAAGGCTGTTATTGTTAGGCGTCTTTTTCTGCGTCAAATAGCCATCATCGAAATGGCCGATCAACTTCAGGATTGAATCTCTCAGCATGCAACTTCGCGGCTTCAGCAGTACGTCCAATCGAATTTTCGACTTCATCAGCCTGTGGATACTTCCCGTCGGCTACTTCCTGCTCTTGTGCGCGCTGTTTTTCCTGCCGGGTCGCAGTGTTCATCACAAGCTGTTTTACGGCTTGTTCAGCATTCCGACGCTGATTGCACTGTGCCTGCGCCCGCGGGAACTCAAGGAAATGCTGCGTGAGCCGGTGTTCATTGCGTTGCTGCTGTTTGCCGCCTGGGCACTGCTGAGCCTTTGCTGGGGGCCGCAGGGCGAGCCGATAGGCGGCATGTTCAAACCTCCGCTGCATACCCTGATGCTGTTCGCCGGGTGTTTCCTGCTGGTTCGTTACCGCAGCGACATTCTTTCGCCATTGCTGTTCGGCGCCGCGCTGGTGGCCCTGGTCGCAACGATCAGTTTCCTGATTCCATTCGTGCTCCACTCTGAACCCGGCGAGCGCCTGATCGGTGGTGGCGCGTTCGACAACCCTTTGCTCAGCTCCCATCTGTTCGGATTTTTCTGCGCCTATTGGCTCAGTCTGAGCATGACCTGCAAGAATCGCCGGCTGTACTGGCTCAGCATTCCCGCGATGCTGATCATGTTCATGGCCGTGATCGGAACCGGCTCGCGCACCCCGCTGGTGGCGCTGACCATGGCGGCATTGTGGCTGAGCCTGATTTGCTGGAACCGTCGCTCGCTGGTGCTGCTGGGGACATTGGCGGTCGGCGGCGCAACCATGTCGGTGCTGTTCTCGAAGATGATCATCGAACGCGGTGACTCCTACCGTTTCGAAATCTGGCAGCAAGCCCTGGAAAAAATCGCCGAACACCCATGGATCGGCCACGGCTACAACGCCACACTGGCGATTGACCCGGGTGTCGGTTACAACTTCCAGGAACCCCACAGCTTTGCGCTGGGCGTGCTTTATTACGTCGGCATCCTCGGCATGCTGCCGTGGCTGTTTTTTCAGGCCTGGGGCTTGCTGAGCAGTTGGCGCCAGCGCGTGCAGCCGCTGCTGATCATCGCCTCGACCTGGCTGGTGTTCGGCATCGGTGCCGGGCTGACCGAGGGTGGCGGGATCATTTCGCGCCCCAAGGAGCACTGGTTCCTGCTGTGGATTCCTTTGGCGCTGATTGCAGCCCTGAGCATCAATCAACGGGCCCGACGCCTTTTGACAATGCCGGTACAGAAGCTTTCGGCATCCGCTCTGCAACAGCTCGGCAACGGCGCCCAGGTCATCGAGGAAGACGGACTCGGGCCGAAGGTCCTGCGCCTGGCCGATGGCAGCTTTCTCAAGCTGTTTCGCCGCCGCCGCTGGTACACCTCGGGCAGTTTCAATCCGTATTCCGAGCGGTTTGCCGTCAACAGCGAGCAATTGCGCCGAATGGGCATTCCCACGCCCCAGGTGCTGAACCTGTATCGCCTCGACGACGGCAGCAGCGCCGTGCATTACACGCCGCTGCCGGGCCACACCCTGCGCCAGGTCTTGCAGGGAATCACCGCGCCAGCCGTGCGACAGGCGCTGGTGGAACGTTTCGGCAAATTCATGGCCGGCCTGCATGAGCAAGGCGTGTATTTCCGCTCACTGCACCTGGGCAATGTGCTGGTGCTGGAGGATGGCGAGTTCGGGCTGATCGATCTGGCCGACCTGCGGATCTACCCTTCGCCCCTCAGCCTGTCACTGCGTCAGCGTAATCTGCGCCACATGCAACGCTACACCGTCGACAAGCGCTGGCTGTTCGAGGATCACCTCGAGGCGCTGCTCCAGGGGTACGCCGTAACAGCGTCGAAATCCGCCGTAGAGAATCTGCACAGGCAAGTGCTGGCCGGCAACGCGCCGGCTCGGGTTCATTGATGATTCAGACCAGTCCGTTCATTACGCTGGCCGCCTCTGCCGGCCATCGTCACCGCCGCTGCTTCTGCTGTCGCTGTTTTTCGTGATCGTGGCTTCTGACAACACTTTGTTCGGTGCCTTGAAACCACGCAGCATCCGCTGGCTGAGGGAAATCAGCTACAGCACCTATCTGCTCCATGGCTGCGTGCAAGCAACTGGCGGAAAAAGTCGCTCGCCGAGTGCGAGCGACAACGACCTCAGTCTTTTTCCAGCGGCAAAAACAGTAACCGGCCCAGCCCGCGCCAGGTCTTCTTGTTCCAGGCCTTGAAAGGAATCTGCGCCAGCAGCTCCCGCGCCAGTTTGCGGTCGCGGTTGGCGGTCTTCAGAAACATCGAATTGAGCGACTTGTAGCGCACTTCGTCGTACAGCGGATGATCGCTGAACCGCGCGTAGGTGCGCAGGATGTTTTCGATCATGAAACGGTGGTTCTTGTAGGAGTTGGTGGCGTGCTTGCGATAGCGCGCCATCACCACGTTCAACCCATCGATGAAGTACCCGGCGCGGGTCACTTTCAGTTCGATGTACAGATCCTCCAGACGAATCGTCGGATCGAACCCGCCCACCTTGTCCAGTGCTTCGCGGCGGATCATCAGGGTCGGCGCCGGCGGGTACGGCTTGCGCTCCAGAAACATGTCATCGAAATCCAGGCGCCGGAACGGCACGTCCCGGCGCTGACGCTTCTCCGGATAGAGATTGCCGTCGGCATCCATCAACTCGATGTTGCCGGCGCAGATGCCCACTTCCGGCTTGCCGTCCATGTAGGCGACCTGTGTCGCGATCCGGTCCGGGTACATGATGTCGTCGGAACCGAACGGCACGATCAGGCTGCCCTTGGCCCGCGCGATCGCGCCATTGAGCGTATTGGTCAGGCCCTGGTTCTGCTGCACACGAAAATCGAAGCCGTGCTTTTCCTGCAAGGCCTTGATGCGCTCGACGCTGTCGTCCCTCGAACCGTCGTCGATCACCAGCAGCTCGATGTTCCGGTAGCTCTGGTTGATGACGCTGAGGATGCTTTCCTCGATGTACGGCCCATGGTTATAGGACGCGATGATAACGGTGACGAGGGGTTGCGCATCGCTCATCGCTGCTGACTCGCTCATGGCTCTTTCTTCGCTCATGGCTGTTCCTTGCGGGCCTGCTCCAGGCCGGAGTCGATCAGGTTCAGGTATTCCTGGCGGAAGACCTCGATGTCGTGCTGTTCCTGCAAGTAGCGGTAAGCCTGCTCGCCCTTGGCCTTGAGCTCGACATCCGACAGCGCGAGGTAGGTGTCCAGTGCCGCCACCAGGCTCGGCACGTCCTTGGGCGTGATCGACAGGCCACCGGCACCTTCGATCAGCGGCAGCATGGCCGGCACGTTCGAGGCGATCACCGGCAGGTGCCCGCTCATGCCTTCCAGCAAGGCCAGACCGAGGCCTTCGGCCAGCGACGGCATGGTCCAGATATCGAACGCGCGCACGTATTGCAGGGCGTTTTCCTTGAAGCCCAGCAGATGCGCCCGGCCAGTCAGGCCCAACTGTTCGATCTCGGCCGCCAGCGGCGCCTGCAGGCGTCCGGCACCGATGATTGCCAGTTGGGTATTCGGGTATTTGTCTTTGAGTTGGGCGAAAGCCTGCAACAGGTAAGTGTGGCCCTTGACCGACACCAGCCGCCCCAGTGCCCCGATCAGGCGCACCGCCGGGTCGATCCCCAGCATTTCGCGCGCGCGTTCGCGGCTGTGCTGCAAACCCTCGGCCTGCTCGATGTCGATGGCGTTGGTGATCGCGTACGTGTTCTGGTCAGTGAAACCGCAATCGCAGTCCAGCAGGTACTGTTTGACCGCCGGCGACACGCCGACGAAACGCCAGTGCCGATCAATCAGGCGCTGAGTCTGGCGACGACGGTAGAAGCGGTCGTACTCGCCGAAGCCGTGGGAAATACCGATGCACAACGGCACCTTCAACCAGCGGTTGAGCGTCAGCATCATGTTCACCGGTTTGAAGCGGTTGCAGATCACCACGTCGAATTTTTCCAGGCGGCAGAACTTGTACAGCTGCCACATCGCCCGCAGGCGCATGCCCTTGAGGGACTTGTCGGAAAACTCGAAATACACCGAACGGTCGGCACGGCTGACCGCCTCGCCCGCTCCGGGTTTGCCGCGCAGGAAGGCGGCGGTCACTTCGTAACGGTCGGTCGGCAGCGCCTTGACGATCTGTTCGGCGAGGTCGGCGAAATCATGGGATTTGACGTTGTAATCGGGCTGCAGCTGCAGCACCTTTGCGCGTTGACTCATGCCTCTCCCCGGTGCGATGCCGTCGCCCCTGTTTCGCTCTGCTTCAGTACCCAGAACAACTCCTGGCGTCTGATTGCTTTGCGGAAAAATTCGTTCTCGCCATAAACCGACGGACGCCGACCGGCCAGCAGTCGCTGAAACAACCGGCGCAGGCGACGCTTGAACGGGGCCGGTGGCTGCAGGTCATGCATCATGCCCAGCGCCATGGCCTTGTCCCGCTGCAGTTCGAGCGACAGCGGCAGGCACAGCGGCTGCATCGCGAGGGTCGCATCGAACGTCGGCGGCAGGGCAATGCCCTGCCCGCTGTCGCCCATCGGCCATCGGTCGTTGTCGTGCAAGTGGTTGGCGTAACCGAGCAGCGTCGGCTGCCATTCGAGGCCGCGCAAGGTTTCCAGCACCGCCTCTTGGGCGCAGATGTGATCGGGATGCGGATCCAGCGTCGGGTGCGGCAACACGATCACATCCGGGCGCGCGCGGGACAGCACGTCACGCAGGTCGGCCAGCAGATTGTTCCAGGTCGGTGCGCCGTCGGCATCGCCGGGCAAGGCAAACGGATTCAACTGACGGAACATTCGCGTGTCGCTCAGATCCGCTTCCCGCGAACCAATGGGCTGATTCGGCGCAGCCTGCATCGCCGCCAGTTGCAGGCAGAAATACCCGAGCTGCACGCAATGTTCCTGCGGCACACCGGCCCAGCGCGGTACGGCCAGGCTGTCCCAGGCACGCAAGCGGCCCTTGAGCCGCGCCGCCTCGACCTTGTTCAGGCCCATCTGTTGATAGTGTTCGGCTTCGATCTCGCCAGCGGTCAGGGTCACGATCCAGGCTTCTTTGGCCTGGCGGTAGAGACCGTAGGCGGCCAGCTCGGCATCGTCGGCGTGCGGGGCGATCACCATCACCCGCTGCTGGCGGTAGTCCGGTTGCTCCAGCGCCCACAGCAGCGGCTCGCCGAACACCCGGCAAAAGCGCCCGCGCAGACGCAACTGGCCTTGCGACAGCGCCTGCGCCTGTCCACTGAGGTTCAGATAACGCAGACCGTTGACGCCGCGCTCGAACGTCTGCACGTCGGGATGGGGGCCACCGGCCAACTCGACCCGAGGATCAAAGAAGCGTCCCAGGAAGCTGCTTTTAACCTTCACGGCGAGGATCAGCGTGGCGTCGTCCACCAGCATCACGCCCTCGTCAAGGCGCAATTGCTCACCGCTCAAATGCACTTTTGGCTGCGGGGTGAACGGCGGAAAACTGTATTGGTAATCGTCTTTCGGCGAATAGAACAGGTGATCGGCGAACCACGCCTCATGGGCAATCCAGCCAATGACCGCCAGCACCAGCGGCAGCCACCAGGCCACCAGCAAGCCAAGGGCGATCAACACGATCAGTGCGATCAGCAGGCCGATTCGTTTATTGCGCCGGTGACGCTTGAGCAGTTGCTGTTTGCGGCTCATGGGTTGACTCATACAGTGAAGACCGGCACAGGATTGCACCAGCGATCCTTGTATTCACGGTCGGCGCGACCGAAGGAAAAGCGCAGCGGCTTGTTCAGGGCCCGGGCATGTTCCCAGGCAGATTGCGTATTGAGGAAACTCAGAACGCTGCCAGGGCTGAACTCGCGGGTTTCAGGGTCGACGCCGCCGTTGATGTACTCGACGCTGATCCACTCCGGGGCTTCGACGCGGTACACCAGTTGGATGGCGATCGGCGCGTCGTTGAGGAAGATCACCGAGCCGATCAACAACTCGCGCAGCAGTTCGATGACTTCGGCCATGCACGCCGCACCTGTGGCCGGGAAACCCCAGCGGCGCTGGAACAGGTCGCAGTAGATCGCCGCCAGTTCGGCACTGGAGAAGTCGCTGACCGGCCGCACCACGCCGCCCGCCTCTTCCAGCAGGCGCAGTTCACGGCGCTGGTTGTAGCGAAACTTCTTCGACAGTTCTTCGGGCGTACGGGCCATGGCCAGTTGCTCGGTCTGCAACTTGAGGCCGCTGAAGCGGTTTTCGTTGAGCGCCGACAGGTAGCGCCCACGATGGCGCAGCGGGGCCTGGGCATCGGCGGCGGCCGGCAGGATCAGCTCGGCGTTGCCCAGGTCGAAGAGGCCTTTCTTGCCGTTGCGCTTGAGCACGTCCTTGGACAAGGCCAGGTCGCGGCCCCAGGTCGGGATCGCGGCTTTGACTTCGCCCTGTTGCTCCCAGGCCAGATAACGCACGGGGATGCCCGCCAGATTCGCCAGACGCTCGACCACCATGGGATGAGTCGCGACGCTGCCGCCGAAACGTTGCCAGGCCTGTGCATAAGTTGAGGCGTCAACGGGCGACCAGCCACGTTCGCGCCAGCCTTGAAATCGGTTGAGCATCAGCCCCTCGGTGCCAGATCGATAACTTGCGGCAAATGCCAGAAGGTGTCGCGTACGGCGCGGTCGGAGAAGCGCTCGCGCAGGCGGTCGAACATCATCTCGGCGCACTGACGACGCTGCTGCTCGTCCATGCCGGCCAGATGTTTCAGGCCTTGGGCCAGATGCTCGGCGTCACCCAGCGGAAACAGGATCCCGACGCCTTCGACCACTTCCTTCGCCCCGCCGCACGCCGTGGCCAGCAACGGCACGCCGGCGGCCATGGCCTCCAGCAGCACCATGCCGAACGGCTCATTATCGGAACTCAGGGCAAACACATCGAACGCCCGGAAGTAATTGCGCGCGTCCGGCACCTGGCCGAGAAACAGCACCCGATCCCCGACGCCCAGCTCACGGGCAAGTGTCTTGAGTTCATCCTCAAGCCGCCCCTCGCCAAGAATCACCAGTTGGCTGTTGGCCGGCAGACCGGGCAGCGCCGCGGCAAAACCGTGCAGCAGCGTGGCCTGATCCTTGTCCGGGTGCAGACGACCGACATTGCCGACAATGAAGGCATCCGCCGACAGACCAAGGGTTTCGCGGGCTTCACGGGCGGACACCTGACTCATCTGCAACGCGGAGATATCGATGCGGTTGTAGAGGGTCTGGATGCGCGCTGCCGGCCATTTCGGCAGGCAACGGCGCATGTCGTCGCGCACCGCATCGGACACGCCGAGCAGGCTCAGACGCTTGCGGAAAATGTGCGCAAAGAGTTTGCGCGTGCCGCGTTGGTAATCGCCAAACGCGTGATGCACGCCAATCACCGGCAGGGAAGTACCGAGCAAGGCGATGTAGATCGGCTTGAAACGATGGGCGATGCAGAAACTGAAATTGCGGGAAGCGGCGATCTTGCGCAGATCGCCGATGGCGCCCAGCTTCAGGCCACGAATGGCCTTGGAGCTGTATTCCATGAACAACACTTCATCGGAGGCGCAGGCTGCGGCCACCTCGCTATCGGCCGCCCCGGTCAGAAAGACCGTGGTGACCCGATAACCGGTGCCTGCGAACAGGCTGGCGTACTGCCGCGCGCAGTCCAGGAACGGGCCATCATAGCCGTGGGAGAACTGCAGCACATGGCGTTCAGCCGAGCGTGTCATAAGCGTTTGCGCCTTCTTTGACCACCAGGATGTCTTCCATGATCAGGTACTGCAGATCCGAGCCGAAAAACATGTTCAGTGCGTCGGTCGGCGAGCAGATCATCGGTTCGCCACGGCGGTTGAGCGAGGTGTTCAGGGACACGCCGTTGCCGGTCAGCACTTCCAGCGCCTTCATCATGTCATAGTAGCGCGGGTTGTATTCGCGCTTGAGCACCTGGGCCCGGGACGTGCCGTCTTCGTGGACGACTTCCGGCACGCGGGTTTTCCACTCTTCCGCCACTTCGAAGGTGAAGGTCATGAACGGCGCCGGGTGATCGATCTTGATCATCTGTGGCGCAACGGTGTCGAGCATCGACGGGCAGAAAGGCCTCCAGCGCTCGCGGAACTTGATCTGGTGGTTGATGCGGTCAGCCACGCCAGCCACGCTCGGGCAACCGATGATCGAACGACCGCCCAGCGCGCGCGGACCGAACTCCATGCGGCCCTGGAACCAGGCCACCGGGTTGCCATCGACCATGATTTTGGCGATCTGCTCCGGCATGTTGTCGAGCTTGCGCCAGGTCGGCTTGTTCTCGTGACGGGCACATGCGGCGATCACGTCTTCGTTGCTGTACGACGGGCCGAGGTAGACGTGTTCCATCTTCTCGACCGGCACGCCACGGGCGTTGGACACATAGGCCGCTGCGCCGACTGCGGTGCCGGCATCGCCGGAGGCAGGCTGCACGAACAGTTCCTTGACGTCGTCGCGGGCGATGATTTTCTGGTTGAGCTTGACGTTCAACGCACAGCCACCGGCATAGGCCAGTTTGCCGGTTTCCTTAAGCACGTCACCCAGATAGTAGTCGATCATCTGCAGCGCGATTTTTTCGAACAGCGCCTGAATGCTGGCGGCGTAGTGGATGTACGGCTCGTCGGCGATGTCGCCTTCGCGCTTCGGACCCAGCCACTCGATCAGCTTCGGCGAGAAGTAGTAACCCTTGCCCTTCTCTTTATAGCGACGCAGGCCGATCACGTTGGCGTAGTCGGTGTTGATCACCAGTTCGCCGTTTTCGAATGAAGCCAGGCGCGAGAAATCGTATTTGCTGGCGTCGCCGTACGGCGCCATGCCCATGACCTTGAACTCGCCGTCGAGCATGTCGAAACCGAGGAACTCGGTGATCGCGCCGTACAGGCCGCCGAGGGAGTCCGGATCGAAGAATTCCTTGATCTTGTGGATCTTGCCGTTCTCGCCATAACCGAAGAAGGTCGTGGCGTACTCGCCCTTGCCGTCGATGCCGAGGATCGCGGTTTTCTCTTTGAAACCCGAGCAGTGGTAGGCGCTGGAAGCGTGGGCCAGGTGGTGTTCCACCGGCTCGATCTTGATTTTCTTCGGATCGAAGCCCAGCTGTTCCAGGCACCAGACGATCTTGTTGCGATAGCGCTTGTAGCGACGGTTGCCCATCAGGATCGCGTCGAGTGCACGGTCCGGGGCGTACCAGTAACGCTTGGCGTACTGCCAGCGGGCCTTGCCGAAAATGCTGATCGGAGCGAACGGAATCGCGACCACGTCAACGTCGGACGGCTTGATGCCTGCCTGCTCCAGGCAGAACTTCGCCGATTCGTAGGGCATGCGGTTCTTTGCATGTTTATCGCGCACGAAGCGCTCTTCCTCGGCCGCCGCGACCAGCTTGCCGTCGATGTACAAGGCTGCTGAAGGATCATGGCTAAGGGCGCCGGACAGGCCAAGAATCGTCAATGCCACAGGGGTCTAGCCTCTTTAGTCTGCATTCAGGCGCGATGCGCCTTGAAAAATGATGTGCCCTCGCACCGGGCGAGAGACAGCTAAAGGGCGGGATTATAGCTTAAAAGCGCCGACAAACCTCTAGCGGAACTGGCCGGCCGGTGCGTTGACGCAACAGAAGCTTCAACTTAGACTCTTCTGCAAATGGACTGGGAGATCCCGGTCGACGTTAATGCCTCGGTGAGATCACCGGGGCTTTTCGCTTTCTGGAAGCCGCAAAAATTTAAAAGCCTCAACCACGACTTGATCGCCAATAAACACTGATATTCCCGTCCACCGCCTGGCGATAGATCGTGTACGGCAGGAAAGCCGTGTCGAAGACGCCGGACAGGGTCAGGTCGAGCAGGACGACCGGCACCAGAATGCCAGTAGGGTCGGGCGGCGCGTGCAGCAGGCAGAAATCATGGGCGAGTCCGCTGTAGATGCGCGGAATCGACTGGCAGTAGGTCTTCTGTTTGCGCAGGCCGCGCGTAGCGCCGTCGTCGTCCTGCAACACCGTGACGGCGGTGCCGCAGCCGGACAGTGCCAGGGAAAATGCGCCGATCGTGATAGCGTTTTTGATGGTCAAGATTTGCCCTCCGGGAACGTCGGGGCAAACTAACATCGGGGTTTTGCGAGGGGCAGTTCATGGCTTCCGGAAAGGCCGTAGGACAAATCACAAGGATTTGTCGCTACAAACCTCACCCGATTTCAACAGCAGAAATGTCTTACACGCTGACGAAAACAATCACGCAGTGCCCGCTACATCCCTGGGTAAACGCTGATCAATCACCTGATACAGCGCACTGCTTTCAGGCCAGTTGCGCATGAACCGCGCACGGTCCCGGGCATAAGCCGGGGCGAAGCTGCCCACCGAGCCGTGCTGACACATCGAGTCCAGATCGATCAGCGCCCAGCGGTCTTCCTGCCAGAACAGGTTGTGCCCCTTGAAGTCGCCATGGCTGATGCGTTCGGCGATCAGCCGTGCAAACAGCCGGTCCAGTGCCTGCAACTCGTTTTCCGGCGCCGCGCCGCTTTCGACATAAGGCGCAAAGCGCTCGATGATGTCCGGCCCGGCCAGGTACTCGGTGATCAGATAAGCCTTGCTGCGCAACCAGAAAAACCGGGTTTCCAGCACCGCCAGCGGTTTTGGCGTGGCGATGCCGAGGAACGCCAGACGATTGCCTTCGCGCCAGGAGTGCCAGGCACGGCTCGGACGCCAGAAGCGCTTGAGCCAATGGGCAAAATTCTTGATGTTGTAGCGTTTGATCACCAGCGCACGCCCGGCGACCTCGACCTTGCCGACACTGGCCGCGCCGCCGGTCTTGTAAAGATGTCCTTGATCGAGCAGGGCATCCGCCTGCTCCAGCACCGGCAGCATCGCGGACTCTTCCTCGCGGCGAATCGACCGCAGAGCAAATGCACCACGCTTGACGCTGAACAGCGTGCATTCACGACCGACCTTGATCAGGTAATCCTTCAAGCGCCAGGCGCGCACCTTGTCGATCTGTTTTTGCAGGGCCTCCAGCGGCAATGCGTGCTCGCTGTTGCTCAGCAGGTAATACACCAGCAATTCTTCGGTGAACGGCTCGAGCGATTTGGGCAACTGGGCGAAGAACACCCCGAGGTTTTCCAGCACTTTTTGCCGGGACAATGGCTGGCCGGCAGTTTCCACACGGATACCGGCGCCGTCGATCAGATAAAGTTGGCCGCCGTGGCGCAGCAGGTTGTCCAGGTGCAGGTCTTCCTGCCACAGGCCTTTGCCGTGCAATTGACCGATGGCGCCGAGCGCTTCGGCCAGCACCGCCGATTGTTCGTCGGCCAGCACCGGCAGGGATTCGACCTTGCTCCAGGCATCGCCCAGACTCTCGGCGCCTTCAAGGAACTCGAACAGCAACCAGCCGCCTTCGCCATCCTTCAGACCATCAGCCAGCAGCAACGGCGTGGTCATGCCCTGGGCGGCGAGCAGTTTCACGCCCTCCAGTTCACGCTGAAAATGTCGCGCTGCCTTGTTGCCGACCAGTAACTTGGCCAGCACCGGACGCCCGCGCCACACACCGGCACCGACATAACGCTGCCCCGGCAACACGCGCAACAGACTCAACAATTGCAAGTCCGCAGGACCGGCCGCATCGGCGAGGGCTACCGACAGTGGCAGTGGCGGGGTTCGCCCGACACCGGTCAGCTCGGACAGCTGCATCAGCGGGTCTCCTTGTGACTACGTCGTGCGGTCAGCCGGGCGAGCCAGCTGTCGAGCAGCGAGCTGTCGGCGGGCTGATCGAGGTAAGCCGCCAGCAACTCACGCAATTGCGCGTCGCTCCACTCCGGTGCGCGGCGTTGCAGCGGCTCCAGGTCCTTGATCCGGTCACGCATGCCGAACAATAACGGTCGGGTTTTTTCCAGGTCGATCAGTTGCGCCTGGTACTCGTCACCGTTGGCCCGCAGAAAAATGTGCTTGGGATAGAAACAGCCGTGCACCTGGCGTACGCCGTGCAGATGCCGAGCCAGCAGCCCGCAGGCCTTGAGGATCGCCGTTTGTTGCGTTGCACCGAGTTGCGACCAGCGCGCCAGCAGCGACTCAAGGTCGCTCCAGCCATCCAGCGCGCGCGTCAGCAGGATCGCGCGGATTTCGCCGTCGACTTTGCGCTCACCGAAAAAAGCCGCTTGCAGCGCAGGAATGCCGAGTTTGCGATATCGGCTGATATTGCGAAATTCGCGGGCGAAACTGGGTTCGCCGAACGGCGCATGCAAGGTGCGGGTCAGGTAATTGCTCTGGCGCTTGAGGTAGTAACCCTGGCCTTCCAGCTCCAGACGAAACACGCTGCTCCAGCCGCCACGGGCGGTGTTGGGTTCATCTACAGCCTCAAGCTGCTTGGCCCACAGGGCGTCAAAAGTACCTAGACCGTGGCGCTCAAGCAGTGCACGGTCTTCTTCGGCGAGAAAATCAGTCATTCACGTCCCTCGAAAAATCTCACCACGTGGCGAATCCGTTGCTTGTCGGCGGCATTCAGCCGGTCACGCTGGCGGTATTGCAGGTAGAAGCGCAGGCGCTGGGTGTTCGACAGGTGATACTTGGCCACCTTGTCGAGGCAGGCCAGATCCTTGGTGATCCGGTACTTGAGCCAGAAACCGCGCCAGAAATCGCCGTTCGGGCAGTCGATCAGATACAACTGCGCCTGATCGTCGATCAGCAGGTTGCGCCACTTCAGATCGTTATGGGTAAAGCGGTGGTCGTGCATCACACGCGTATAACCGGCCAGTTGCCGGCTGACGCCGTCGACCCAGGCACGATCCCTGAGCTTGGGATCGTTGCGTTCGGCCAGTGCCGACAGGTCTTCGGTGCGCGGCAGTTCACGGGTGATCATCGCCCCGCGATCGTAGGCCATGCCGTTGCGCTCCAGCCCCCACGCCACCACTTCGGCGGTGGGAATGCCCCACTTGGCGAAGCGCTTGAGGTTCTGCCATTCCATCTTCACCCGGGGCTTGCCCAGATAACGCCGCAGGCCCTTGCCGGCACCGCTGTAGCGCTTGACGTAATAGTTGACGCCGCTGAGCTGCACGCGAATGACTTCGGACAAGGGATCGCGGGTCAGGCGCTCGCCCTGAAGGGCGAATACCGCTTCGAGGCTACCGAAATACTGCGCAAGTTCACTGTACTCAGGCTCCAGATTCCAACCCGCCATCAGAGCGCATCCCCGTAACGTTGCTTGCGCGCGTAGAGCTTGTTGGCCTTGCCTTCGAGCCAGCTCAGCAACGGCGCTTCTTCAGCCAGGATCTGGCGCAGCGGTTGCTGGAAATAGCCTTTGAGGAAGCGCAATTTGTCGCGGCGGGTCAGGCCGATGTCCAGCGCTGAGAAGTACAGCGCCGCCAGATCCTTGTTACGCCAGCGCTGGGTGATCGCCGGACGGGTCTGGGCACGGTGCAGGTCGATCACCGAGAGTTTGAAATCTTCCGGGGTGACCGGTTTGTCGGTGTGCAGCAGAAAGTGGCAGATGTAGCAGTCGCGGTGGTTGACCCCGGCGCGGTGCATCATGCCGGTCATGCGCGCGACCTCGGCGATCAGCGCTCGCTTGAGTCTTGGCTGCGGCGGTTGCTTGACCCAGTCGATGCTGAAGTCTTCGAGGCTGATGGTCGGCGCCAGCTCTTCGGTGACGATGAACGAATGCTGATCCGCCGGGTTGCTGCCCTTCTCGCCGTACGCGACGGCGGTCATGGTCGGCACGCCGACTTCCTGCAAGCGCTGGATGGCTTTCCATTCCTGGCCCGCGCCGAGCACCGGCAGCTTGGCAGTCAGCAGGTTCTTGAAGATCTCGCCCCAACCGATACCGCGGTGAATCTTGACGAAAAAGCCATTGCCGTCGACTTCCGTGCGCAACGTCCGGCGGGCTTCCAGCTCGCGGTACACCTCGCCCTGCAAGCCCTCGACCTCGGCGAACGGGTCGCGTCCGGCCCACAGGCTCTTGAACGGTTCAGCCAGCATCAACTTCATTTAAGCGTGCTCCGCCAGAATCACATCGGCCGCGTGCTGCGGCATGCTGTAGAGGTCGGCCGTCTCGGCGAAGGCCAGACCGTTGCGGCTCCAGGCCGCCCGCGCAGCGTCGTCGTTCAACATGTCGGTCAGGTATTGCGTCAGTTGCGCCTGATCGAACGGTTCGTCCAGCACGCGCCCGGCGTCGGCCTCGGCGATGTAATGGGCATAACCGCAGACCGCACTGACCAGTACCGGCAACCCGGCGACCAGCGCTTCAAGCAGCACCGTACCGGTGTTTTCGTTGTACGCCGGGTGAATCAACAGATCGGCGCCGAGCAGGAAACGCGGGATATCGCTGCGCCCCTTGAGGAACGTCACGTTGTCGCCCAGGCCCAGCGTCGCACTCTGCATCTGGAACAATTTGGGGTCATCCTGGCCGATTACAAACAGCCGGGTGCGTTTCTTCAGCTCGGCGGGCAGTGCGGCCAGCGCTTTCAGGCTGCGATCGACGCCCTTGGTCTTGAATCCGGAACCGATCTGCACCAGCAGCAGTTCGTCGTCCTTCAGATTGAATTCGGCGCGGAAACCGGCGCGAATCCGGTCGGCATCCGCCGGACGGCGACGATCCTGGGCGATGCCCGGCGGCAGCAGGTGGAAGCGCTCCAGCGGTGTGTCGTAATACTTGATGAACAGCGGCTGCTGCACTTCGGAAATCATCAGCACTTCGGTCTTCGCATCCTTGGCGAACACCGCGCGCTCGTATTCGGCGAAGTGGCGATAACGGCCCCAGCGGCGATACAGCGAATGGCGCAGGTTCTGCGCCTTGTCTTCGAAGCAGCCGTCGGCGGCGTAGTAGACGTCCAGCCCCGGCATCTTGTTGAAGCCGATCAGGCGATCCACCGGACGCTTGGCCAGGTCCGCCTCCATCCACGCGCTGAGCTTTTCGTTGCGCCGATGATTGAAGAACGCCTTGACCGGCGCCACCAGCACTTCGAAACCGGGCGGCACGTCGCCTTCCCAGATCAGGGTGTAGACGCGGATCTGGTGCCCGCGCTTCTGGCATTCGAGGGCGATGCGCATGAAGTCGCGCTGCAAGCCACCAAACGGGAAATATTTGTACAGGACAAAAGCCAATTGCATCAGCGCAGCTCCTCAGCCATCAACAACGTGCTCAGTCGGCTGGCAACACGCTCGGGATTCAGACGCGTGAAGCACAGGGGCCACTCGCGTTTCAGGTCAAACTGACGGGCATCCTGCGCGGTCGGTTGATACGTACATTTCTTTTGCAGGCACGGCGCGCACGGGAAATCGCTGCCGAGGTGAATCTGCAGCTTGCCGTAGGCGCCGGTCAGGCCCGGATTGGTCGGGCCGAACAGGGAAATCGTCGGCACATCCAAAGCGGCGGCGAGGTGACCGAGACCGGTGTCCACCGCGACACAGGCCTGGGCGCCGGCCAATACCTTGCCGACGCCGGCCAGGTTCAGCTTCGGCAGCACTTCGGCGTGTTTGAAACCGGCGGCGATGCGCTCGGCCCGGGCCTTCTCCAGCGGATTGCCCCACGGCAGTTTGATCCCGACGCCGAGGTAGCCGACCCGTTCGGTGAGCTCGCGCCAGTAGGCTTCCGGCCAGTGTTTGGTGTCCCAGGTGGTGCCATGCAGGAACACCACGTAGGCATTCTTGCGCGGCAGCTCGACCAGACGCTCGACGTTGAGGCCGTAATCGCCCAGGCCTTTGGGCAAGTCGTAACCCAAAGCAATGGCGAACAACTGGCGCACACGTTCGACGGCGTGCTGCCCACGGGCCACCGCCAGTTTGCGGTCATAAAAACGCGCGGCGATCGGTTCGCGGGCCGAGCCCTTGTCGAGACCGGCCACCGGGGCTTTGACATAGCGGGTCAGCCAGGCGCTTTTCAGCAAGCCCTGAGCGTCGATCACCAGGTCATATTTGTTCGCCCGAACGGACTGCTTGAAGCGCTTCCATTCGCCGCTGCTGATGGTTTTCCAGATGTTTTTGCGCCAGCGGCGGATCGCCACCGGAATCACTTTGCCTACAGCCGGGTGCCAGGTCGGAATCTCGGCGAAGCCTTCTTCCACCACCCAGTCGAACTTGATCCCGGGAATCGCCCGGGCGGCGTCGGTCAGCGCCGGCAACGCGTGAATCACGTCGCCCAGCGATGAAGTCTTGATCAGCAATACCCGCAAGTTAATGAACCTCGACCACAGAGCCCTGCAAACGCTGCAAGGCATCGTTGACCGCGTCCGGCATCAGCTGGCGCAGGCAGTTGTAATGGCCGAAACGGCAGGTGCGATCGAAGCAAGGGCTGCAATCGAGACCCAGGCGGACGATTTCCACATGCTCGGCCAACGGCGGAGTGAAACCCGGCGAGGTCGACCCGTAGACCGCCACCAACGGGCGATTGAGCGCGGCGGCCACGTGCATCAGACCGGAATCGTTGGAGACCACCGAGTCGGCGCAGGACATCAGGTCGATGGCCTCGGCCAGCGAGGTGCCGCCGCTGAGGTTCACGGACTCTTCGCGCAGGCCCGGAATCAGCCGCGCGCGAATGTCTTCGCCCACCGCGTGATCGTTCTTCGAACCGAACAGCCAGACCTGCCAGCCTTCACGGATGCGCGCCTCGGCGACCTTGGCGTAATGCTCGGACGGCCAGCGTTTGGCTTCACCGAATTCGGCGCCGGGGCACAGCACCAATACCGGACGATCGAGGGTCAAGCCGAACTTCGCCAATGCAGCCTCGCGGGTCACCGGATCGATCTGCAGGCTCGGGCGCGGATAAGGTTTTGGCAGCTCGGCGTTCGGCTCGTAAGCCAGCGCCATGAAACGCTCGATCATCAGCGGATAACGCTCTTTATCCAGCGTGCGCACGTCATTGAGCAGGCCGTAGCGGAATTCGCCGCGCCAGCCGGTGCGTTTCGGGATGCCGGCGAAGAACGGCACCAGCGCCGACTTCAACGAGTTCGGCAGCAGGATCGCCTGGTCGTACTGGCCGGCCAGGGATTTGCCGATCCGCCGACGGGTCGCCAGCTCCAGCGCGCCGTGGCCGAGCGGGAAGCTCAAGGCCTTGCGCACTTCGGGCATGCGTTCGAGGATCGGCCGGCTCCACTCCGGGGCCAGCACGTCGATTTCGCACTGCGGGTGGCGCTGCTTGAGACACTGAAACAGTGTCTGCGCCATCACCATGTCACCGACCCAACTGGGCCCAACGATCAGAATATTCATGTGGTTTCCATAAACGAACCGGGGAGGCTTCACGCCTCCCCGTCTCGAGAATCAGCTTAGCCCCAGCTCACGCCAGATCCGCATCACCTGCCGCCGTTCGTCCGCGAACTGATCGCCCGGTATCACCCCGGCGTCCTTCTGCAAGGCCTGCCGGTGGGCGGCGGAACGATAGGCCTTGTAGGCCTCGCGCAACAGGCTGGCGTCTTCGGCCGGCATCAGCCCTTCGTGCTCCAGCTCTTCCAGAATGCGGATATTGTCCGTCCAGCGCAGCAACGGCGGGTGGGTCTGCGACCACGCCAGGGCCGCGTATTGCACCATAAATTCAATATCGACGATACCTCCGGCGTCCTGCTTGAGGTCGAACGGCGCCGTGGCCTCGAAGGCATTCGCCCCGGTGCCGGCGGCGGTGCTCTTGCTGCCGAGGTTGTCGCGCATCTTGGCGCGCATCTCGCTCACTTCCTGTTGCAGTTTCGCCAGATCCCGCGCCTTGCCCAGCACCTGGGCCCGCACGCTCTCGAAGGCCTGGCCGACATCCTGGCTGCCCACCAGCACCCGCGCCCGCACCAGGGCCTGATGTTCCCAGGTCCAGGCTTCATTTTCCTGATAGCGCGCAAACGCGCCGAGCGAACTGACCAGCAGCCCGGACGCCCCGGACGGACGCAGGCGCATGTCCACTTCGTAAAGCTGGCCGGAGTTGGTCTGCGCCGTCAGCAAGTGAATGATCCGCTGGCCGAGCCGGGTGAAAAACTGCGTGCCATCGATCGGTTTCGGGCCATCGGTTTCGGCCTGCTGATCGCCATCGTGGATGAACACCAGATCCAGATCCGAACCATGCCCCAACTCGATCCCGCCGACTTTCCCATAACCGACAATGATGAAGCCGGGATCGCACAGCGTGCCATCGGTGCGCAGCGGCGTGCCGTACTTGGCCACGGTCTGACGCCAGGCCAGGGCCAGCACTTGTTCCAGAATCGCTTCGGCCAGCCAGGTCAGGTAATCGCTGACTTTCATCAACGGCAGGCTGCCGGCGATTTCCGAGGCAGCGACGCGCAAGCGGTGCGCCAGTTTGAAATGGCGCAGGGCTTCCATCTGTTGTTCGAGGTCGTCTTCCGGGATCCGGGTCAGGCGCTCGCGCAACTCGGCGGCCAGCTCCGGCGCCAGCGGCGGCTTGAACAGCCGGCCTTCGTTGAGCAATTCATCAAGCAGCAGCGGGAAACGGGTGATCTGCTCGGCGATCCACGGGCTGGCGGCGCACAACGTCAGCAAACGCCGCAGCGCGCCGGGGTTTTCGGTCAGCAGCACCAGATAAGCCGAACGCCGGGCCACCGCTTCGACCAACGGCAGAACCCGCTCCAGCACCAGATCGGGATTTTCGTGCTCCACCGCCTGAGCCAGCAGGCGCGGAATAAAGGCATCGAGACGTTCGCGCCCCAGACGCTGCATCGCTCGCAACTGCGGGCTGGCGCGCAAACTCGCCAATGCCTTCAAGGCCTTGGTCGCGTCGGCGAAACCGCCCTCCTCCAACTGGCGACAGGCGGCCTCTTCGTCCTGAGCCTCTTCCCACAGCGGCAGCCATTCACCGCCGACCACCACTTCACTCTCGACGCCTTCGTCCTCATCCGGATCGGCGATCACTTGCGCGAAGTGCCAGGCGACCCGGCCGCGCCAGAACATCAGCTTCTCGTGGAACGCCTCCCAGTCGGCGAAACCGAGCATGAACGCGATTCGCGCCTGATCCTGAGCGCTGTCCGGGAGCATCTGGGTCTGGCGGTCGGCAATCGCCTGGATCGCGTGTTCGGTGTAACGCAGGAATTCGTAACCTTCGCGCAGCTCGCTGATCACCGCCGGCGGCAGATAGCCCTGCCCTTCGAGCGTACTCAACACCTTTAATAGAGGGCGCTGTTGCAGACTCAGGTCGCGACCACCGTGAATCAGTTGAAAGGCCTGGGCGATGAACTCGACTTCACGGATACCGCCGGAGCCCAGCTTGATGTTGTCGGCCATGCCCTTGCGCCGCACTTCCTGCTGAATCAGCTGCTTCATGGTGCGCAGCGCTTCGATCGCCGAGAAGTCCAGATAGCGCCGGTAAACGAACGGCCGCAGCATTTCCTGCAATTGCTCGCCCGCCACCTGATCGCCGGCCACCACCCGCGACTTGATCATCGCGTAGCGTTCCCAGTCGCGGCCCTGATCCTGATAATACTGCTCCAGCGCATTGAAGCTCAGCACCAGCGCGCCGGACGAGCCGTACGGGCGCAGACGCATGTCGACGCGAAACACGAAACCGTCGACGGTGATCGGGTCGAGGGCCTTGATCAGGCGCTGGCCGAGGCGGATGAAGAATTCCTGGTTATCCAGCGGGCGTTTCACGCCGACGGTTTCGCCGCCCTCGGGGTAGGCGAAGATCAGGTCGATGTCCGACGACAGGTTCAGCTCGACCGCGCCGAGCTTGCCCATGCCGAGGATGACCATTTGCTGTGGTTCGCCGCTGCGCCGGCCGGTCGGCGTGCCGAACTGGTCGCAATGGCGGCGGTACAACCATTGATAGGCCTGATCGATGCTGGCGTCGGCCATGTCCGAGAGATCGCGGCAGGTCTGCACCAGATCGGCCTGGCGGTTGAGGTCGCGCCAGATGATCCGCACCTGATGCCGGGTGCGCTGACGGCGCAGGACGCGGCCCAATTCGTCTTCGGTCTGCGCGGTACCGACCGCAGCCGCCATCTGCCCGCACAGCTCGCCGGGAGCGAATGCCCGGTCGAGTTCGCCGGACTGCACCAGCGACAACAACATCAAAGGGTCACGAACGCTCTGTTCAATGACGAAATCGCTGGCGGCGCTGACGCGGGCGAACTGCGCCCAGCGTTCCGGCGTCCAGGACGAGAAGCCGTGATCGTCTTCCAGTTGCGCGACGGCCGCACGGAACGACTGCTCCGATCGGCTGACCAACGGCAGGAGAATGGCGGGCAGTTCGGCAAGCGCGGGCAGGGTCATGGTCTATCCTTGATCGGCGTGTAAATGGCCGCTTGTAGTGATGAATGAAAAACCGCTACGCGAAGGACTGTCGAACAAAAGTGAGAAATAGCTGAAATTTCTTTTTCTTTGGCAGCCAGCATCAAACTTTCACCTTTTTCGGATGGCTAAAGACCAACCTTAACGATTATTCTCACAACGCAGCTGGAGGCCACAAGCCTTTCATCTGTAGTTTTACTACTCGTCTATACATTCGAGAGGCTGAAATGCCGGATGATTTGTAGTAAAACTACACGCCGCCGGAACAACCTGTCGGCAATCCAAGAATTTTAAATCGTCTGCCCACAAGGCCAGTCGCAAACTCAGGCAACCGATTCTGGAAGCCTTTCCGCCCTGGAGCAAGCCATGCAAGACCTCGATCCCGTCGAAACCCAGGAATGGCTGGACGCCCTGGAATCGGTTCTCGACAAAGAAGGCGAAGACCGTGCTCACTATCTGATGACCCGTATGGGTGAACTGGCGACCCGCAGCGGTTCGCAGCTCCCTTACGCCATCACCACGCCTTACCGCAACACGATCCCCGTTACCCACGAAGCACGCATGCCTGGCGACCTGTTCATGGAACGCCGCATTCGCTCGCTGGTACGCTGGAACGCGATGGCCATGGTAATGCGTACGAACCTGAAAGATTCTGACCTGGGTGGTCACATCTCCAGCTTCGCTTCCAGTGCGACCCTGTACGACATCGGCTTCAACTACTTCTTCCAGGCCCCGACCGACGAACACGGCGGCGACCTGATCTACTTCCAGGGCCACACCTCGCCAGGCGTCTACGCCCGCGCATTCATGGAAGGCCGCATTACCGAAGACCAGATGAACAACTTCCGCCAGGAAGTCGACGGTCAGGGCCTGTCGTCCTACCCGCACCCTTGGCTGATGCCTGACTTCTGGCAGTTCCCGACCGTATCCATGGGTCTGGGCCCGATCCAGGCGATCTACCAGGCACGCTTCATGAAGTACCTGGAACACCGAGGTTTCATCCAGCCGGGCAAACAGAAAGTCTGGTGCTTCCTGGGCGACGGCGAGTGCGACGAGCCGGAATCCCTGGGCGCGATCTCCCTGGCCGGCCGCGAGAAGCTGGACAACCTGATCTTCGTCATCAACTGCAACCTGCAGCGCCTCGACGGCCCAGTTCGCGGCAACGGCAAGATCATCCAGGAACTCGAAGGCGTGTTCCGCGGTGCTCAGTGGAACGTGACCAAAGTCATCTGGGGCCGTTTCTGGGACCCGCTGCTGGCCAAGGACGTCGACGGCATCCTGCAACGTCGCATGGACGAAGTCATCGACGGCGAGTACCAGAACTACAAAGCCAAAGACGGCGCGTTCGTTCGCGAACACTTCTTCAACACGCCTGAACTCAAGGCGATGGTTGCAGACCTGTCCGACGACGAGATCTGGAAACTCAACCGTGGCGGCCACGACCCGTACAAGGTCTACGCGGCGTACCACGAAGCGGTCAACCACAAAGAACAACCGACCGTCATCCTGGCCAAGACCATCAAGGGTTACGGCACCGGTGCGGGCGAAGCGAAGAACACCGCGCACAACACCAAGAAAGTCGACGTCGACAGCCTGAAGCTGTTCCGCGACCGCTTCGACATCCCGGTGAAAGACGAAGAGCTGGAAAACCTGCCGTTCTTCAAGCCGGAGCCAAACAGCGCCGAAGCCCGTTACCTGGCCGAGCGTCGCGCCGCACTGGGCGGTTTCGTGCCTCAGCGTCGCGCCCAGAGCTTCAGCGTGCCGACTCCGGATCTGGACACCCTCAAGGCGATCCTCGACGGTTCCGGCGACCGTGAAATTTCCACCACCATGGCGTTCGTGCGGATCCTCGCGCAACTGGTCAAGGACAAGGAAATCGGCCCGCGCATCGTTCCGATCATCCCGGACGAAGCCCGTACCTTCGGTATGGAAGGCATGTTCCGTCAGTTGGGCATCTACTCGTCCGTCGGCCAGCTCTACGAGCCAGTCGATAAAGACCAGGTGATGTTCTACAAGGAAGACCAGAAAGGTCAGATCCTTGAAGAAGGCATCAACGAAGCAGGCGCCATGAGCTCCTTCATCGCCGCCGGTACTTCGTACTCCAGCCACAACCAGCCAATGCTGCCGTTCTACATCTTCTACTCGATGTTCGGCTTCCAGCGTATCGGCGATCTGGCATGGGCCGCTGGCGACAGCCGTACCCGTGGCTTCCTGATCGGCGGCACCGCCGGCCGTACCACCCTGAACGGTGAAGGCCTGCAGCACGAAGACGGTCACAGCCACCTGCTGGCCGCCACCATCCCGAACTGCCGCACCTACGATCCGACCTACGGCTACGAGCTGGCGGTGATCATTCAGGACGGCATGAAGAAGATGACCGAAGAGCAACAGGACATCTTCTATTACATCACCGTGATGAACGAGTCCTACCAGCAGCCAGCCATGCCGGCCGGTGCCGAAGAAGGCATCAAGAAAGGCATGTACCTGCTCGAAGAAGACACCCGCGATGCGGCGCACCACGTACAGCTGATGGGCTCCGGCACCATCCTGCGTGAAGTCCGTGAAGCGGCGAAGATCCTGCGTGAAGAGTTCAACATCGGCGCCGATGTGTGGAGCGTCACCAGCTTCAACGAACTGCGTCGCGACGGCCTGGCCGTAGAGCGCAGCAACCGTCTGAAACCTGGCCAGAAGCCTAAACAGAGCTACGTCGAAGAATGCCTGAGCGGCCGTAAGGGTCCGGTCATCGCATCGACCGACTACATGAAGCTGTTCGCCGAGCAGATCCGTCAGTGGGTACCGTCCAAGGAATTCAAAGTCCTGGGCACCGACGGTTTCGGCCGCAGCGACAGCCGCAAGAAACTGCGTCATTTCTTCGAAGTCGACCGTCATTTCGTGGTGTTGGCAGCCCTGGAAGCACTGGCTGACCGTGGTGATATCGAACCTAAAGTCGTGGCCGAGGCCATTACCAAGTTCGGCATCGACCCGGAAAAACGCAACCCACTGGACTGCTGAGGAGAAACTCTGTGAGCGAACTCATTCGCGTACCTGACATCGGCAGCGGTGAAGGTGAAGTAATCGAACTGTTTGTGAAGGTCGGCGACCGTATCGAAGCCGACCAGAGCATCCTGACCCTGGAATCGGACAAGGCCAGCATGGAAGTGCCGGCCCCGAAAGCCGGCGTCATCAAGAGCCTGAAAGTGAAGCTGGGCGATCGCCTGAAAGAAGGCGACGAACTGCTGGAGCTGGAAGTCGAGGGCGCCGCGCAAGCGGCCCCTGCTGCGGCTGCTGCGCCTGCCGCCAAGGCCGAAGCTGCACCGGCTGCCGCTCCTGCACCGGCTGCACCAGCCGCTGCGCCTTCTGCCGCTTCGGTTCAGCAAGTGCACGTGCCGGACATCGGTTCGTCGGGCAAGGCCCAGATCATCGAGATCCAGGTCAAGGTCGGCGACACCGTCGAGGCTGATCAGTCGCTGATCACCCTGGAATCCGACAAGGCGAGCATGGAAATCCCGTCGCCTGCCGCTGGCGTGGTCAAGGCCATCAGCGTCAAGTTGAACGACGAAGTCGGCACCGGCGACCTGATCCTGGATCTGGAAGTGGCGGGTGCTGCAGCCCCTGCTGCGGCCGCTCCGGCCCAGGCTGCTGCTCCAGCCGCTGCCGCTGCGCCGGCTCCGGCCGCCGCGCCAGCCGCACCGGTTGCCGACAGCGTTCAGGACATCCACGTTCCGGACATCGGCTCGGCCGGCAAGGCCAAGATCATCGAAGTGCTGGTCAAGGCTGGCGACAGCGTTGAAGCCGATCAGTCGCTGATCACTCTGGAATCCGACAAGGCGAGCATGGAAATCCCGTCGCCTGCCGCTGGCGTGGTGGAAAGCGTTTCCATCAAGCTGGACGACGAAGTCGGCACCGGCGACCTGATCCTCAAGCTGAAAGTCAAAGGCGCCGCCCCGGCTGCTGCCCCGGCTCCAGCTGCCGCCGCTGCTCCGAGCGCTCCGGCACCAGCCGCTGCTGCTCCGGCTGCCGCTGCTCCTGCTGCTGCCGCTCCGGCCGCTGCTCCAGCCAAGCCTGGTGCGAAAGTTCACGCCGGCCCTGCCGTGCGCCAACTGGCTCGCGAGTTCGGCGTCGAGCTGAGCGCTGTCGGCGCCAGCGGTCCGCACGGTCGCATCCTGAAAGAAGACGTGCAGGTTTACGTCAAAGCCATGATGCAGAAGGCCAAGGAAGCACCGGCCTCTGCTGCTGGCGCAACCGGTGGCGCGGGCATCCCGCCGATTCCGGTCGTCGACTTCAGCCGTTTCGGCGAAATCGAAGAAGTGCCGATGACCCGCCTGATGCAGGTAGGTGCTGCCAACCTGCACCGCAGCTGGCTGAACGTGCCGCACGTAACGCAATTCGACTCGGCGGATATCACCGAGCTGGAAGCGTTCCGCACCGCACAGAAAGCTGTCGCAGAGAAGGCCGGCGTCAAGCTGACCATCCTGCCGCTGCTGCTCAAGTCCTGCGCACACCTGCTCAAGGAACTGCCGGACTTCAACAGCTCGCTGGCACCAAGCGGCAAGGCGATCATCCGCAAGAAATACGTGAACATCGGCTTCGCCGTCGACACCCCGGATGGCCTGCTGGTACCGGTCATCAAGAACGTCGACCAGAAGAGCCTGCTGCAACTGGCCGCCGAGGCCGCTTCCCTGGCTGAAAAAGCCCGGACCAAGAAGCTTTCGTCGGACGAGATGCAAGGCGCCTGCTTCACCATTTCCAGCCTCGGCCACATTGGCGGCACCGGCTTCACGCCGATCGTCAACGCGCCGGAAGTGGCGATCCTCGGTGTTTCCAAGGCAACCATCCAGCCAGTCTGGGACGGCAAAGCCTTCCAGCCGAAACTGATGCTGCCACTGTCGCTGTCCTACGATCACCGTGTGATCAACGGCGCCGCTGCTGCACGCTTCACCAAGCGCCTGAGCGACCTGCTGGCGGACATCCGCACCATCCTGCTGTAAAGCGCTCGGCCCTCCGGCGACGGAGGGCCGACCGTGTTCCACGTTTTCGAGCGCCACACGCTCGTACCTCAACCCCGTCACTTTGGCGGGGCTTTTTTTTGCCTGAAATAACGGCCGCCCGAACTTTTCCCACAACTTGCGCTGATATAGGCCACGACTCAAGTCCACTTCCTATCGATATTTTTCAGCACCAGGCAACTAACCTTGGCGCACTGAAGTTACACCACTAAACCGGGAAACTTCATTAATCACCAACACTTATTCGAATGGATTCGAACATGCTTAAACCTACTGTCGGCCCGATCATTGGCCACACCACAACTAACCAGGCGCGAATTTTCATTCGTGGCGGACTGCAACATAATGCGTCCGTATTTGCCGGCATTCGTTACCGGCTACTGGATTCGAAACAATGGCAACCCGCCCAGTTTGTCAAACTTGATTCAACCCGCGACATGACGGAAGTATTCGTAATCGATCATCTGAAGGCAGACACCGAATACGAATACCAGACCGGCTGGTTCAGCCCGATGAGTCCCGTCCACACCATCCACAGCGTGGCGGAGTTGCCGCTGCAATGGCCACGGGAGATTTACCGCCTGCGCACCCGCAGCAGCCAGCCTTTACAGCCGCGCGCTTACATCCTCGGCTCCTGCCGTTACCTGCGCATGACCGCCGGCGTCCCGGTGCTCCCGCATCTGGGCGACCGGATCTTCGCGTCCATCAGCCAGTTGATCGAGGGTGCACAACCGGCAATCAGCGCAATCATGATGTGTGGCGATCAGATCTACGCCGACGACTTGAACCTGTTCGCCCCGGATCGCGACTATGACGAGTTCATTGCAAAGTATCGCGCGGCGTTTTCCCTGCCTAATATTCGACGATTGATGTCCGGCACTTCGACCTACATGATCCTGGACGATCACGAAATAGAAGATAACTGGCCAATGAACGCCCATGAGTCCGATAAAACGCTCTATCGCAACGCAATGGCGACTTACGATATTTATCAAGCGAGTCATAGCCCGATCTGTTCAACAACAACTAGCGGAACAATTGATCGCACGACACTGAAGCACTATTGGTATCAATTCAGCGATGGCGATATCGAATGGTTTGTGACGGACAGTCGAACTTGCCGCAACTTGTCGAATGACAACCGGCGCATCCTCGATGAAGAACAGGAACAGGCGCTGTGCAAGTGGTTGATCAATAGCCCGGCGCGGGTCAAGTTTGTAGTCACCAGCGTCATGTTCTATCCCGACCGCAAAATGAACGGCGATGATGCCTGGATGGGCTTCCCCGAACAGCGTCTGCGCCTGCTGGAAATCATCCGCCAGCATCGGATCAGGAACGTCGTGTTCATTTCCGGTGATGTGCATGGCTCGCTGACCAGTCGCCTGACCCACAGCGAAGACCCGGACTTTGAAGTGCACACGGTCGTTTCCTCACCGCTGAGCAACAGCAAACTGCTGCCCTACGCCACCGCCGCGACCTTCACGCTCGACCAGCCGCTGGCGCAGACCGAGGCAGGCGAATACCGGCACGAACTGACCAGCGAGGTCGTCAGCCAGGACAACTTTGCGCACATGGTGGTTGAAGCCGGGCGAATCCAGGTCAACTATCACGATCGGGATGGCAGGCACCTGCAATCCATCGATATTCCGTTGCGATGAATCCAGCGGTACGACCGTTCCGGATGCCGGAGGGCTCTGGAACGGCCATTTCCACGCTTGCTAGCATTAGTTTCCGGCGGGTGCTGGAGAAATGTTCACTGCAGCCGACATATTCTTATAGCACTTGGCCTTCATGTCTCTTGTCAGTCAGTGCCGCAATGATGCAACCTTGCCGCAGGCAACAGTAAAGAGGGCGCGAGCCCGGCGCGTTCAGCAAATTTCCAAGCGAGTTCCCTTCATGAAGAGCCAACCCGATGCCGCCAGCCGTATGGTGGCCGAGGTAGTGACGCAGTTGCCTGTGCCCTCGCGGCTCGGCATGCTGCGTTTCGAGCGCTTGAATGAAGCCAGTTGGGCCATGTTGTTTCTAGATCCCAACTGTGAACGCCAGTTCGGCCAGCCCGCCGTCGAACTCTGCGCTCTGGTCGGCTCGCCCTATGCCAGCCTGATGGAGCCCGAAGCGCGTTATCAGCTGCACGACGCGATCCAGCAACAACTCGGTCACAGCCCGCATTATCTGGTGCGCTACACCCTGCACACCGCCGCCGGTGCGCTGAGCATTCTCGAACTCGGTGAAGCCTACAGACAGCACAACCGCCACTTGCTGCGCGGTTACCTGCTGGCGGTCGACAACGTGTTTGACGAGGCACCTTCGCTGCCGTCCGTCGACCTTGAAACCCAGAATTCACGCCTGCAAATCGCCCTTGAGCTCAACCAGCGTGCCCAGCAGGAACAACTGCAGCATCTGGAGCGGGTGCGCGCCCAGCAGGACCTGATCCTGCTGCTGGCCCGCCAGCGCTACAGCAGCCAGAACTCCCTCCAGGAAGCTGCCGAGCTGATCACCCGCTGCGCCTGCGATATCTACGAAATCGACTGTGCCAGCCTGTGGAACCTCGAAGGTCAGAAGCTGGTGCCGATTTCGGCGTACCACCGCGCCACCCAGGAATACATCCTGCCGGAGGTGATCGACGTCAGCGGCTTCCCCGATTACATGGAAGCCCTGCACGGCAGCCGCGCCATCGACGCGCACAACGCGATGCGCGACCCGCGTACCCGGGAAATGGCCGAAGCCCTGCGCCCGCGCGACGTCAACGCCATGCTCGACGCCAGCATCCGCGTCGACGGCCAGGTGGTCGGCGTGTTGTGCCTGGAGCAGACCGGCGTTACCCGCGCCTGGCAGTCCGACGAAATCGCCTTTGCCGGTGAACTCGCCGACCAGTTCGCCCAGGTCATCAACAATCACAACCGCCGCACTGCCACCAGCGCGCTGCACCTGTTCCAGCGCGCGGTCGAGCAGAGTGCCAACGCCTTCTTGCTGGTCAACTGCGACGGCGTGGTCGAGTACGTCAACCCGAGCTTCACCGCGATCACCCAGTACACCACCGAGGAAGTCCACGGCCAGCGCCTGTCGGAGTTGCCAGCCCTGGAAAACTTAAGCGAGCTGCTGTTCGACGCGCCCTCGGCGCTGGCCAAGAGCAACAGCTGGCAGGGCGAATTCAAAAGCCGCCGCAAGAACCTCGAACCCTACTGGGGCCAACTGTCGATCTCCAAGGTCTACGGCGACAACCGTGAGCTGACGCATTACATCGGCATCTACGAAGACATCACCCAGACCAAGCTGGCGCAGCAGCGCATCGAGCGCCTGGCGTACACCGACAACCTGACCAACCTCGGCAACCGGCCTGCATTTATCCGCAATCTGGATGAACGCTTCGCCCGGGATAGCGATACCCCGATCAGCCTGCTGCTGGTGGACATCGACAACTTCAAGCGGATCAACGACAGCCTCGGCCACCAGACCGGCGACAAGCTGTTGATCAGCCTGGCCCGGCGCCTGCGTAACAGCCTGAGCCCGAGCGGCAGTCTGGCGCGGTTCGCCAGTAACGAATTCGCGGTGTTGCTCGACGACACTGACCTTGCCACCGGGCAGCAGATCGCCAACCAATTGCTGGCGACGCTGGATAAACCGATGTTCGTCGACAACCAGCTCATCAGCGTCACCGGCTCCGTGGGCCTGGCCTGCGCGCCGCTGCACGGCCGCGACCCGCAGACCCTGATGCGCAACGCCGGCCTCGCTCTGCACAAGGCCAAGGCCAACGGCAAACATCAGGTGCAGGTGTTCACCGAAGCGCTGAACGCCGAGGCCAGTTACAAACTGTTCGTTGAGAACAACCTGCGCCGCGCTCTGACCCAGAATGAATTGGACGTGTTCTACCAGCCCAAGCTGTGCCTGCGCAGCGGTCGTCTGCTGGGCATGGAAGCGCTGCTGCGCTGGAATCACCCGGAGCGCGGCATGATCCGCCCGGACCAGTTCATCAGCGTCGCCGAAGAAACCGGTCTGATCATTCCGATCGGCAAGTGGATCGCCCGCCAGGCCTGCCGCATGAGCAAAGCGCTGACCGCTGCGGGCATGGGCAATCTGCAGGTGGCGATCAACCTGTCGCCCAAGCAGTTCTCCGACCCGGATCTGGTGGCCTCCATCGCCAACATCCTCAAGGAAGAAGCGCTGCCGGCCAATCTCCTGGAGCTGGAACTGACCGAAGGCCTGCTGCTGGAAGCCACTGAAGATACCCACTTGCAGCTCGACCAGCTCAAGCGTCTGGGCCTGACCCTGGCCATGGACGACTTCGGCACCGGTTACTCGTCGCTCAGCTACCTGAAGAAATTCCCGATCGACATCATCAAGATCGATCGCAGCTTCATCCATGAAATCCCGGACAATCAGGACGACATGGAGATCACCTCCGCCGTGATCGCCATGGCCCACAACCTGAAACTCAAGGTCGTGGCCGAAGGCATCGAGACCGCCGAGCAGCTGGCGTTTCTGCGTCGGCACCGCTGCGACGTCGGCCAGGGCTACCTGTTCGACCGGCCGATTCCGGGCGGCGAGCTGATCCAGGCGCTCAAGCGCTACCCGCGCGGCCCGCTCTCTCTGTAACCCACAGGACACTATCCGCACATTTTGCCTGGTGATTAACCGGGCATCATTGGGCACACTGTGGGTCAGCTTATAGACATCCCATCCTGACTGAGAGGAACGATCATGGTTCTGCGCTCGGAAATTCTGGTGAACAAGAACGTGCTACCGACTAAAGAACAAGCTCTGCCTGGCCGCGAAACCCCGATGGCCCTGCCTGAAAAACACTTTGTTTTCACCGAGACGCCGTTGCTGGGCCCGTTCTTTCAGGACGTCGACTTCGCAATCTTCGGGCTGGGCTGCTTCTGGGGTGCCGAGCGCCGCTTCTGGCAGCGCGAAGGCGTGGTCAGCACCGTGGTCGGTTACGCCGGCGGTTACACGCCGAACCCGACCTACGAAGAAGTCTGCTCGGGCCTGACCGGCCACGCTGAAGTGGTGCTGGTGGTGTTCGACAAGGCCAAGGTCAGCTACGAAGAGCTGCTGGCGATGTTCTGGGAATTGCACAACCCGACGCAGGGCATGCGCCAGGGCAATGACATCGGCACCCAGTACCGTTCGGTGATCTACGCGACCCATCCGGAGCAACTGGAGGCGGCGCTGAAGAGCAAGGCCGTTTATCAAGCTGAGCTGTCGAAGGCGGGTCTGGGTGAAATCAGCACCGAGATTGAACAGGCGCCGACCGTTTACTTCGCCGAGGCCTATCACCAGCAGTATCTGGCGAAAAATCCGGAAGGCTACTGCGGGATTGGCGGTACGGGTGTTTGCATGCCACCGAGTCTGGCGGGGAACTAAGCCCGCCCTGATCGCTCCCGCGCTATGTGCGGGAGCGATTGACGGTTGATCAGCTCTCGGCGATCAACCAATCCATCTGCCATCCGCCCTGGGTCTGCCCAAGTTTCTTGGACAGCCACGGCAGCAGCTCACGCAATTCTTCCTCCAGCCCCCACGGCGGATTGGCAATCGCCAGGCCGGAGCCGTTCAGGCTGTTCGGCGTATCCAGTGGATGCACCAGCAGCTCGACCCGCAGCAACTTCGGCGCACCGGTGCCGGCCAGATCCTGATAGAAACGACGCAGCGCACGCTGATCCTTCACCGGATACCAGATCGCCGCCACGGTCTGGCGCATCCGCGAGATCGCCTCTTTCAGCGACGCCGCACAACGCTGCATCTCGTCGAGCTTCTCGAACGGCGGATCGATCAGCATCACCGCACGCTTCTCGGTCACCGGCAGCAGCGCCCGCGCCACGTGCCAGCCCTCGCCCAGATGCACGGCCACACGGCGGTCGCCCTTCATGTTGTCCTTGAGCAGCACGCCGTCTTCCGGGTGTTTCTCGTTGAGCAACACACGATCCTGGGAACGAGTCAGACGCCGCGCCAGCTCCGGCGAGCCCGGGTAATAACGCAACTGGCCGTCCGGGTTCATCTCGTGCAGCACCTTCATGTAGTCGGCGGTCAGCGCCGGCAGATCCGGCTGATCCCACAAGCGCGCGATGCCTTCCAGGTACTCGCCGGTACGGTTGGCCTGATCGCCCTGCAGGTCATACAGACCGATGCCGGCGTGGCTGTCGAGATAGGCAAACGGCTGCTCCTTGCGCGACATCAGGGCGATGAGGCGGGTCAAGGTCAGGTGTTTGAACACATCGGCGTGATTGCCGGCATGGAAGGCGTGACGATAATTCATGGCTGCTCCTGCGAGGGCCGTGAAGTTTACCTTTTACCGGGCGGCAAGTCAGGGGTTGGGGGCTGAGTGGCTGACAACCCTTCAAAAGCCCCCTGATAAAACGGAATTGCAATGAGTGGAGTCGCCCAACCAATTCAGTGCGACATTAGCCTGATTACGACGAACGGTCTCTTTTTAAATGGAATTACAGCCTCTACCTGTCAACTTTGACAGTATCCATCTCGCCGAAAACAACACTTAATCAGGTGACAGGACCAGCGTTCGTTAACGCTTGTAATGTTTCAATCCATTGCAAAGAGGATCGTCATCAATGGCACAACCTATTACTACCACATCAGCTACTGGCACTGTTGTGTCAGTCGAAGACATCACAATCCCGCACCCGAAATATGCGAGGTTTGGTCAGACATTCAGCATCAGCGTAACCGTTGATAACGGAGGTGGAACATTGGAGGAAACAACGCAAACAAAGCCGTCCGTAATCGTTGGAGACAGAGTCAGGGTTACGATCACCGATGGCCCAAAGGGAAAACTCATGAGTGAAGTTATAAAAATCTGAAAAAACAAATGGAGAGAGCTTGTTTGGCGCGCTCATGCGGTACGGTGCGGTGAGCCGACAAGCTCCCTCGTCTCAGGCTATGCCTCGCCTACTAAAGCTACGAGCGTAAGCGCTTGCCAATCACATCCAGCACATCACAGCCGTCACGCAGTGGAATCACGCAGAGCTGGGCGAAGTCGCTGAGGATGACCGAGTCGCACTCGACCGAGCCGCGCATGCACATGTTTTCCAGGACCTGGATCACCGCGCGGATGCGGTAGTTGGCGGCGTCCATCAGGATATCGAGCGGGGCGTGGGTGTCGATGAACAGGGTGGGCATGTCGTTGCAGTTGCTGGTCAGCGCCATGAGACGGTTGTTCGGGTGGGGGATGAAGGGTTCGTAGGGTGGATCGGGATGAAGCTTGCTCATTTTTTAACCTCTGGTAGTGAAGTGAACGTCCACCGTTTCCTCCTACGGATTGGGTGGCAGCCATGCGCGGGGTAGGAGGACTGAGACCAGAGCACTCAGCCACGCCGAAGCGTGCCCGCGCATAACCGCCGCAAAGGATCTTACGGTCGAGCGAAGACTGCCGCAAATCGGGCAACGACGCTTATGCACTGCTCTGAAATCAGGGCTCCTACGCCCTGTCTCCACACTTGCGGAGACAGCCAAAGACTATCCCCGCAGCACCGCGCCCACCAGTTCACGCAAACCGCCGCAACTCGCAGGAAACGTCCGAAGCCATTGCCCGGAAATTTCACTCTGACTCGTCCCGCAAGTAGTCCAGCAATGTCGAAGCCGACGATTCGTCCGACGCTGAAACCGCAAAAAACCTGACAACCTTGCAGCGCAAGACATCGGCGGGAAACGCCTCGAACAACGCCGGCTGTTCCTCGCTCAACCACTGCAAGGCGTTGTTGATCCGGGCGTCGCCGCCGAATTGCGCCAGCAGCTTTTCCGGCACTGAGCACCAAGGAAACTCCCGACCCGAGACCCGCGCCCTGCCCCCGATCTCGACGGTCTGACCGTTGATCAATCCTCGCGTGAGGACCGGCAGCAATTGCCCGGCATCCACCTCGGACGACTCAAGGATCGGCAACAAAAACCGCCCATCCCAGAACCGGAAGAACACCGCTTTCCCGTCCGGCATGAGCACCTGAGTCAAACTGCGAAAGTGCTCGACCACCGCCTCAAGCCCCGCTGAAGAAACGGCCAGCCAGCCCCAGTCGCGAGACTCCGTGGTCGCCACCCAATTCAGGAACTCACTGCCCGCGTCGACGATTCCCACGTAGGGCATCACCACATCCCACTCGGCATAGATCGTTTCCGCCCAGACTGGTTTCGGCATCTGCGCTTTCAGCGGCCAGGATTTCAGCGGTTCTACCGCACTCGAGCTGCTGAAAACCGCGAACAACTGCTCCGAGGGTTTCAGCGGCTGATCCTTCAACCATTGATCAGGCTGCACAGACACCGTCCTTGCAGCGCTCGCATTCTTCACAGAAAGGCGCATCACCTTTCAGGCTCATGATTTGCGCAGCAGTCAGAATCGCAGCCGGGGCTGCCGCCAGTTTTTCCGGCAACCCCGGCACTGTCGGCGCCGCACTCATCGCCGCCATCGGCGCACCACCCACCACAATCGGCACGCTGCTGAAGATCCCGCCGGGGCCGATGTTGATCCACTGCCCGCCCGCCTGAATCGTCGCGCTCGCACCACCGTCGATCACCACTTGCTGGCCGGCGCTGACGTGGAATTGAGCACTGGCGTTGATCGCCTGATTGCTCACGCGGATGTGCCGGTCGCCGGCCACCGTAAGGTGGTCATCCTGCTTCACCTCGGTCTGGCGCTGGCCGTGGGTGATGCGCTGCTCATCGGCTTTCAGTTCATGCTTGGCGAGACCGGTCACAACGACGCTGCGCTGGTTATCGACCTGCACCTGCTGATCGTTCAACACGTGCTGGGTCCAGTTTCGCTGGGCGCGCAGGTAAATTTCCTCGGCGCCTTTGCGATCCTCGATGCGCAATTCGTTGTAGCCCCCGCCGCCGGGACTGCTCTGGCTGCGGAAAATACTGCGGGTCTTGTCGGCCGGCAGATCCAGCGGCACCGGCGTCGCGGCGTTCGGCAGGCAACCCATGACCAGCGGTTTGTCGGCATCGGAATCGATGAACCCCACCAGCACTTCCATGCCGACCCGCGGAATCAGCACGCTGCCATAACGGTCGTGGGCCCAGCCGCTGGCGACCCTCAGCCAGCAGCTGGAATGCTCATTGAGCTCACCGTCGCGATCCCAGGCCAGTTGCACCTTGACCCGGCCATACTCGTCGCAATGGATTTCACTGTCTTTCGGGCCGGTGACCACGGCGGGTTGATAGCCGAGCATCCGTGGTTTTTCCGGGCCCATCGGCGGGCGGAAGAACACGTCCCACGGTGTGGCGAGAAAGGTATTACGGTAGCCCTGGAAGTCATCACCGTCGCTGGTCACCGATTCCTCCAGCACTTGCGGCTGTCGGCCACGGTGCTCGATCGCAGTCAGCAGCCAGAGGTCATTCAGATCCTGGCGCGGATGCTCGGTCAGTTGCAGGAAATGTCCACTGACCAAGGCAGATTGATCGCTGCGGCCCTCGGCCTGACGATAGTCGGCGACATGCCGCTCAAGGGTGCGCTGGGC
This sequence comes from Pseudomonas sp. 22082, assembly GCF_052046055.1. Lineage (NCBI taxonomy): Bacteria > Pseudomonadati > Pseudomonadota > Gammaproteobacteria > Pseudomonadales > Pseudomonadaceae > Pseudomonas > Pseudomonas sp. 22082. Next base: position 193,801 of record NZ_JBQEQB010000006.1, on the reverse strand, counting down.
CAGTTGCTTGCCGGTTTCGCGCTCGGTGAACTGGCCGGGAAAGTGGTAATCCTCCAGCACCGGGCGCTGCTCGCTTTCGGCGCGACTTTGCAGCGCCAGCCGGGGTTTGGTGAAGTCGTAATCACGCCGGGTGACCACACTGGTGCGGGTTTCCACTCGAACGGTGAAGCGCTTGATCGCCGGCGCCGCCGCAGCCATGCCACTGCCCGGCAGGTACAGCGTCGGCTCGGCCAGACGGGGGAATACCGTTTGATCGTCGCCGAATACGAGTAGATGCCCATCGGGACTGTGCTGAAAATGGAAATGAATGCCGACTTCGGCACACAGCCGCTGGATGAACGCCAGATCGCTCTCGGCGTACTGCACGCAATATTCACGCGCCGGGTAATCACTGCCGAGGCGAAATTCAAAGGCATCGCGCAGGATCGCGTGATCCTTGAGGATCTGCGTCACGATCTGCGGCACGCTCTGATGCTGGAAAATTCGCTGATTGATCCGGTGACCCAGATAGGCCAGACGCGGAACAAGACTGACGTGATAGCGGGTCAGACGCTTGCCGGAATCCCCCTGCCCGACCCGATAGATCTGACCGTGAATACCGGAACCGTCTTCATCAAAACTCAGAAACGCCTGACAGTGCAGCAGACTTTCCAGATCCAGGTCCGGCCGCTCACTGACCAGCTCCAGGTCAAAACGGAAGGGTTGGCTGATGGCTTCCTTGCCCGTGAACTCAAGGACTTTGAGGTCAAACTGGGCGCCTTCGACGGTCAACGTGAAACGCGGTTGATTGGCAGGCGCGAACATCCGATGTCTCTCTGCAGATTGAGGGCGGGCGATTCTGCATGAGGGGCAAGGGGTGCAGGTTGGGTGACTGAAAAATCAGATTTTCCCTACTTGAAACTTCGATCTCCCCTTCAAGAATTGGCGCATTCGACTACAGACATTTCTTTCAGAAATATCACCAAACCCTGTGGGAGCGAGCCTGCTCGCTCCCACAGGTTGCTCGGGTGAACCCGATAAATCGCAGGCAATAAAAAACGGCCCGCTTCCTGTAGGACGCGGGCCGTTTTCTTGTGAGCCTCAGCTCATTCCCATCACTTGTTCAGATGGAAGTCCTTCTCGGCCGCTTCAAAGCGCTGAACCATGCCGGCGCTCGGCTGGCCCATCAGGCTGACGAAGTAGATCGCCAGGCTGGCGAAGATGAAGCCCGGGATGATTTCGTACAGACCCAGCAGTTCGAAATGCTTCCACACGATCACGGTGATCGCGCCGACCAGGATGCCGGCCAGAGCGCCGTCACGGGTCATTTTCTTCCAGATCACCGAGATCAGCACGACCGGACCGAAGGCTGCACCGAAACCGGCCCAGGCGTAGGACACCAGGCCCAGCACGCGGTTGTCCGGGTTGGCGGCCATCGCGATGGCGATCAGTGCAACCAGCAGCACCATGGCGCGACCGACCCATACCAGCTCGACTTGCGAAGCGGATTTACGCAGGAAAGCCTTGTAGAAGTCTTCGGTCAGGGCGCTCGAGCACACCAGCAACTGGCAGCTCAGGGTGCTCATCACGGCAGCCAGAATGGCCGACAGCAGCACACCGGCGATCCACGGGTTGAACAGCAGCTTCGCCAGTTCGATGAACACACGCTCGTGGTTCTCGGTCACTGGACCCGCGACTTCCGGGTGCGCCGAGAAGTAGGCGATACCGAAGAAGCCCACGGCCACGGTGCCGCCCAGGCACAGGATCATCCAGGTCATGGAGATGCGACGGGCGTTGGCGATCGATTTCACCGAATCAGCAGCCATGAAGCGCGCCAGGATGTGCGGCTGGCCGAAGTAGCCCAGACCCCAACCCATCAGCGAGATGATGCCGATGAAAGTGGTACCTTTGAGCATGTCGAAGTTGCTCGGGTCCTGTGCTTCGATGGCCAGGAACGTGGTGTCGACGCCGCCGGTAGCCAGCAGCACGATGATCGGCGTCAGCAGCAGGGCGAAGATCATCAGGGTGGCTTGTACGGTGTCAGTCCAGCTCACCGCGAGGAAACCGCCGACGAAGGTGTAGGCAATCGTCGCCGCAGCACCGGCCCACAGCGCGGTCTCGTAGGACATGCCGAAGGTGCTTTCGAACAGGCGGGCACCGGCCACGATGCCGGAAGCGCAATAAATGGTGAAGAACACCAGAATCACCACCGCCGAAATGATGCGCAGCAGACCGCTTTTGTCTTCGAAACGGCTGGAGAAGTAGTCCGGCAGGGTCAGCGCATCGCCGTTGTGCTCGGTTTGAACACGCAGACGGCCGGCGACGAACAGCCAGTTCAGGTAGGCACCGACGATCAGGCCGATGGCGATCCAGCTTTCGGACAGTCCGGACATGTAGATGGCGCCCGGCAGGCCCATCAGCAACCAGCCGCTCATGTCGGAAGCGCCGGCGGACAATGCCGTCACCACGCTGCCAAGGCTGCGGCCACCCAGAATGTAGTCAGAAAGGTTGTTGGTGGAGCGATAGGCCATGAAGCCGATCAGCACCATTGCTGCGATGTAGATCACGAACGTGATCAGGGTTGGATTGCTTGCGCTCATTACGTACGTGCCCTGGCTTTGTTTTTATGTAGCGGCGGCGGTTGCACCGTTTGCAGACTGACGTCTGACAGACGATTCGCACGGCCGCGCATTTATGACCAATGTTTCCCCAGGAAAGCCATTGGCCGGTGCGTCGGGTTTCACCGGTTGCACCTTGGGCGCGAATCCTATGCAACAAAGCAAAACAGGTGCAACCAGTTTCTTGAGAATTAGTTGCACCCAGTCGGATTTATCCTACGGAAGTGGCTTTTTGCTCCCTTTTAACGCAGTGACAACGCTTTTCTAGAAGCAAAAGCACCAAGCGAGAGCAGCACTTTCGTACCAGAAATTATTTCCTGACGAGCTGCAGAATATTCCGACAAAAAAGGGTTGCACCCGGTTGCACCTGTTTCGGCTCGCGGCTAATCTTGCCGCCAGCTGTTGTCGCGCAACTGCGGCACCTATGAGGATAAAAATATGGCTACCACCACCCTTGGGGTCAAACTTGACGACCCGACCCGCGAGCGCCTGAAGGCCGCCGCGACCTCGATTGATCGCACACCGCACTGGCTGATCAAGCAGGCAATTTTCAATTACCTGGAAAAACTCGAGGGTGGTGCAACCCTGACCGAGCTGAACGGTTTGTCCGCCAAGGACACCGACGACGCAGGTGAAGTCCACACCGATCACGCGCACCAATGCTTCCTCGAATTTGCTGAAAGCATCCTGCCGCAATCGGTGCTGCGCGCCTCGATCACCGCCGCTTACCGTCGCCCCGAGCCGGAAGTGGTGCCGATGCTGATCGAGCAGGCGCGCCTGCCGGCGCCGATGGCCGAAGCTACCAACAAACTCGCCGCAACCATCGCGGAAAAACTGCGTAACCAGAAGAGTGCCGGCGGTCGTGCAGGCATTGTTCAGGGCCTGTTGCAGGAATTTTCCCTGTCGTCCCAGGAAGGCGTGGCGCTGATGTGCCTGGCCGAAGCGCTGCTGCGTATCCCGGACAAAGGCACTCGCGATGCGCTGATCCGCGACAAGATCAGCACCGGCAACTGGCAGCCGCATTTGGGCAACAGCCCGTCGCTGTTCGTCAACGCGGCGACCTGGGGCCTGCTGCTGACCGGCAAACTGGTCTCCACCCACAACGAAGCCGGCCTGACTTCTTCCCTGAGCCGCATCATCGGCAAGAGCGGCGAGCCGATGATCCGCAAGGGCGTCGACATGGCCATGCGCCTGATGGGCGAGCAGTTCGTCACCGGCGAAACCATCGCCGAAGCTCTGGCCAACGCGAGCAAGTTCGAAGCCAAGGGCTTCCGTTACTCCTACGACATGCTCGGTGAAGCGGCGCTGACCGAACACGACGCCCAGAAGTACCTGGCCTCGTACGAACAAGCCATTCACTCGATCGGCAAAGCGTCCCACGGCCGTGGGATTTATGAAGGCCCGGGCATCTCGATCAAACTGTCGGCCCTGCACCCGCGCTACAGCCGTGCCCAGTACGAGCGCGTGATGGACGAGCTGTACCCGCGCCTGCTGTCGCTGACCCTGCTGGCCAAGCAATACGACATCGGCCTGAACATCGACGCCGAAGAAGCCGACCGCCTGGAGCTGTCGCTGGATCTGCTCGAGCGCCTGTGCTTCGAGCCGCAACTGACCGGCTGGAACGGCATCGGTTTCGTCATCCAGGCCTACCAGAAGCGTTGCCCGTACGTGATCGACTACGTGATCGACCTGGCTCGCCGCAGCCGTCATCGCCTGATGATCCGCCTGGTGAAAGGCGCGTACTGGGACAGCGAAATCAAGCGCGCCCAGGTCGAAGGCCTGGAAGGCTATCCGGTCTACACCCGCAAGGTGTACACCGACGTTTCCTACATCGCCTGCGCGCGCAAACTGCTGTCGGTGCCGGAAGTCATCTACCCGCAATTCGCCACGCATAACGCCCACACCCTGTCGGCGATTTATCACATTGCCGGTCAGAACTATTACCCGGGCCAGTACGAATTCCAGTGCCTGCACGGCATGGGCGAACCGTTGTACGAGCAGGTTGTAGGCAAAGTCTCCGAGGGCAAGCTGAACCGTCCGTGCCGCGTGTACGCTCCGGTCGGCACCCACGAAACCCTGCTGGCGTACCTCGTACGTCGTCTGCTGGAAAACGGCGCCAACACCTCGTTCGTCAACCGCATCGCCGACCAGTCGATTTCGATCCAGGAACTGGTGGCCGATCCTGTTGCGCAGATCGAGCAGATGGCAACCGTGGAAGGTGGTTTCGGCCTGCCGCACCCGCGCATTCCGCTGCCGCGTGACCTGTATGGTTCCGAGCGCGCCAACTCCGCCGGCATCGACATGGCCAACGAACATCGTCTGGCCTCGCTGTCCTGCGCCCTGCTGGCCACTGCGCACAACAACTGGAAAGCCGCGCCGATGCTCGGCTGCGCCTCCAGCAACGAAGCGCCGGCACCGGTGCTGAACCCGTCCGATCTGCGTGACGTGGTCGGCCATGTGCAGGAAGCCACGGTCGAAGACGTCGACAACGCCATTCAATGCGCCCTGAACGCCGCACCGATCTGGCAGGCCACCCCGCCGGCCGAACGTGCCGCGATTCTGGAACGTGCCGCTGACTTGATGGAAGGCGAGATCCAGCCGCTGATGGGCCTGCTGGCCCGCGAAGCCGGCAAGACCTTCGCCAACGCCATCGCCGAAGTCCGCGAAGCGGTCGACTTCCTGCGTTATTACGCGGTGCAGGCACGCAACGATTTCAGCAACGACGCCCACCGCCCACTGGGCCCGGTGGTGTGCATCAGCCCGTGGAACTTCCCGCTGGCGATCTTCAGCGGTCAGGTTGCCGCCGCACTGGCCGCCGGTAACCCGGTGCTGGCCAAACCGGCCGAACAGACTCCGCTGGTCGCCGCACAAGCTGTGCGTCTGCTGCTCGAAGCCGGGATTCCGGAAGGCGTGCTGCAACTGCTGCCGGGTCGCGGTGAAACCGTCGGCGCCGGTCTGGTTGGCGATGAGCGCGTCAAAGGCGTGATGTTCACCGGCTCCACCGAAGTCGCCCGTCTGCTGCAACGCAACATCGCCGGTCGCCTCGACAACCAGGGCCGTCCGATTCCTCTGATCGCCGAAACCGGCGGCCAGAACGCGATGATCGTCGACTCTTCGGCACTGACCGAACAGGTGGTGATTGACGTGGTGTCGTCGGCCTTCGACAGCGCCGGTCAGCGTTGCTCGGCCCTGCGCGTTCTGTGCTTGCAGGAAGATTCCGCCGATCGCGTCATCGAAATGCTCAAGGGCGCGATGGCTGAAAGCCGTCTTGGCAACCCGGAGCGTCTGTCGGTAGACATCGGCCCGGTGATCGACGCCGAAGCCAAGGCCGGTATCGAGAAGCACATCCAGGGCATGCGCGACAAAGGTCGCAACGTGTACCAGGTGGCCATCGCCGATACCGAGGAAGTCAAACGCGGCACCTTCGTCATGCCGACCCTGATCGAACTGGAAAGCTTCGACGAGCTGCAACGCGAGATCTTCGGCCCGGTGCTGCACGTGGTGCGCTACAAGCGTAAAGAGATCGACCAGTTGATCGCCCAGATCAACGCCTCCGGTTACGGCCTGACCCTCGGCGTGCACACCCGTATCGACGAGACCATCGCCAAGGTGATCGACAACGTCAACGCCGGTAACGTCTACGTCAACCGCAACATCGTGGGTGCCGTGGTTGGCGTCCAGCCATTCGGTGGTGAAGGCCTGTCGGGTACGGGTCCGAAAGCCGGTGGCCCGCTGTACCTGTACCGTCTGTTGTCGACGCGTCCTACTGATGCCATCGAACAATCCTTCGCTCGCGCTGATGCTGCCGTGGCGCCGGACGTTCGTCTGCGCGATGCGATGAGCAAACCGCTGACCGCCCTGAAAGCCTGGGCCGACAGCAACAAGTTCGCCGATCTGAGCACCCTGTGCGTGCAGTACGCAGCCCAGTCGCAAAGCGGTATCACCCGCGTGCTGGCCGGCCCGACCGGCGAGAAGAACAGCTACGCCATCCTGCCACGCGAACACGTGCTGTGCCTGGCGGACATCGAAGGTGATCTGCTGACCCAGCTCGCTGCGGTACTGGCGGTGGGCGGTTCGGCGGTCTGGCCGGAATCCGACACCAGCAAGGCATTGTTCGCACGCCTGCCGAAGGAAATTCAGGCGCGGATCAAACTGGTTTCCGACTGGAACAAGGACGACGTGGTGTTCGATGCGGTTCTGCATCACGGCCATTCCGACCAGTTGCGTGCGGTCTGCCAGCAGATCGCCAAGCGTCCCGGCGCCATCGTCGGGGTTCAGGGCCTGTCCCAGGGCGAGACCAACATTGCGCTGGAGCGTCTGGTGATCGAGCGCGCGTTGAGCGTCAACACCGCGGCGGCGGGCGGTAACGCCAGCCTGATGACCATCGGCTAAACGGCTGTAACGCCAGGCGATCGCAATGGTCGCCTGGAATGTAATTCCCCTGTGGGAGCGGGCTTGCTCGCGAAAGCGGTAGATCATTCGATATTGATANTCGACTGACACGACGCCTTCGCGAGCAAGCCCGCTCCCACATTTGTTTTGTGGAGTTTGTTAAGCCGCTGCTCGGCTCCAATATCACCGTTATCAATCTTCCTGTTCAGCCTTTATTCGCACGCCTAGACTCGGCCCATTCCAAAAAAAGGTAGGCCGCCATGTCCGAGACGTTGCTCAGTTCCCGCAATCTGGCTTTCGAGCTGTACGAAGTCCTCGATGCCGAGGACCTGACCCGGCGCGAGCGGTTTGCCGAGCACAATCGCGAAACCTTCGATGCCGCCATCGGTACAGCGCGCAACATTGCCGAGAAGTACTTCGCGCCGCACAACCGCAAGGGCGACGAGAACGAACCCCGCTATGAGAACGGTCAGGCGATTCTGATTCCCGAAGTGAAACCGGCGGTGGACGCCTTCCTCGAAGCCGGATTCCTCAACGCGGCGCGCAGTTTCGACGCCGGCGGCATGCAACTTCCTACATTGTTGTCCCAGGCCTGCTTCGCCCACTTCCAATCGGCCAACGCGGCGTCGACTTCCTATCCGTTCCTGACCATGGGCGCGGCCAACCTGATCGAAAGCTTCGGCACCGAAGAGCAGAAGCAACGCTTCCTGCAACCGATGATCGACGGCCGCTTCTTCGGAACCATGGCCCTGACCGAGCCCCACGCCGGCTCGTCGCTGTCGGATATTCGTACCCGCGCCGAGCCTTCGTCCGACGGCACTCATCGCCTCAAGGGCAACAAGATCTTCATCTCCGGCGGTGATCACCCGCTCTCGGAAAATATCGTGCACATGGTGCTGGCCAAACTGCCGGACGCACCGGCCGGGGTGAAAGGCATTTCGCTGTTTATCGTGCCGAAGTTTCTGGTCAACGATGACGGCAGTTTGGGCAAACGTAATGACGTGTTGCTCGCCGGGCTGTTCCACAAGATGGGTTGGCGCGGCACCACGTCAACGGCGCTGAACTTCGGCGATAACGGCGAGTGCGTCGGTTATCTGGTGGGCAAGCCGCATCACGGCTTGAGCTACATGTTCCAGATGATGAACGAGGCGCGGATCGGCGTCGGCATGGGCGCGGTGATGCTCGGTTACGCCGGTTACCTGTATTCACTGGAATACGCCCGCGAACGCCCGCAAGGCCGAGTGCCGGACAGCAAGGATCCGACGACGGCGCCGGTGGCGATCATTCAGCACGCCGATGTCAGACGCATGCTGCTGACGCAGAAATCCTACGTCGAAGGTGCTTTCGATCTCGGTCTGTACGCGGCGCGGCTGTTCGATGACACCACTACGCTGGAAACCGAGGTCGAGCGCAAACAGGCCCATGAACTGCTGGATTTGCTGACACCGATCGTCAAATCCTGGCCCTCCGAGTTCTGCCTCAAGGCCAACGAACTGGCGATCCAGATTCTCGGCGGCCACGGTTACACCCGCGAGTACCCGGTGGAGCAGTACTACCGCGACAACCGCCTGAACCCGATCCACGAAGGCACCCACGGCATTCAGTCGCTGGACTTGCTGGGACGCAAACTGGCGCAGAACGGTGGTGCCGGGCTCAAGCAACTGATTCGCCTGATTGCCAACACCGCCGAGCGCGCAGTCGCGTACGAATCGTTGACCGCACTGCGTGAGCCGTTGGAGAAACTGGTCGCGCGCCTACAGACAGTGACCATCGGTCTGCTGACCGATCTGGCACAGGGCAAGGTCAACAGCAGCCTGGCGAATTCGGCGTTGTACCTGAAAGTGTTCGGGCACGCGGTGATTGGCTGGCGCTGGCTGGAACAGGCGATTCGCGCCGAGGAAGGGTTGGCCAAGGGAAATGCGGCGGATGCCGACTTCTATCAGGGCAAGTTGCAGGCGGCGCGGTATTTCCTGACGTGGGAAGTGCCGGGGTGCCAGCATGAGCTGGCGTTGCTGGAGGCGCGGGATGATACGTGTCTGGCAATGCAGGATGCGTGGTTCTGATCCGGATTATGCGTTGCGGCTGATACCGTCTTCGCGGGCTTGCCCGCGAAAGGGCCGGAACTGGCGACACATCAGCTCAACTTGAACCCACCCATCTGCCGCGCCAGATCATCCGCCAACCGCTGCAGCATCTGACAATCCTCACGACAGGCGCGGACCTCCCCCGCCGTCGCCCGGGCCAGATCGGAAATGCCCTGTACGTTGCGGTTGATCTCCTCGGTCACCGCCGACTGTTCCTCGGTCGCCGTCGCCACCTGATGGTTCATGTCGCTGATGCGCTCGACCTGCCCGGTGATCGCAGTCAAAGACGCCCCGGTACGCTGGCTCGATTCGACTCCAGTCCCCGTCGCAGCCTGCCCGGTGCGCATCGATGACACCGCATTCTCCGCCCCCTGCTTGAGGCTGCCGATCATCTGCTGAATTTCGTCGGTAGACGCCTGAGTCCGGCGCGCCAGCGTGCGCACCTCGTCGGCCACCACTGCAAAACCACGCCCCATGTCCCCGGCCCGCGCCGCTTCAATCGCCGCGTTCAGCGCCAACAGATTGGTCTGCTCCGACACCCCGCGAATCACCGCCAGCACCTGATCAATCGACGCCACCTGATGCGCCAGCTCCCCCACCGCGCCCGCCGCAACGCCGATTTCATCTGACATGCTTTCTATATGGCGAATCGAGCCGCCGACCACTTCCCGCGCCTGCATCGCTTCATCGCGGGCGGTTTGCGAGGCGAGCGCGGCGTTGCCGGCGTTCTGGGCGATCTCCTGCACGGTCAGGCCCATTTCGTGGACGGCAGTGGCGACCATGTCGGTCATTTCCTGCTGGCGACCGGAGCGTTCGGCGGTGTTATCCACAACCCTGGCCACCTGGCCGACGGCAACGCGCAGACGTTCGCTGGTGGTCAGCACTTCGCCGATCATCCCGCGCTGGCTGTCGAGGAAACGGTTGAAGCCCCGCGCGAGGTCGCCGAGTTCATCGGCGCGGCTGGAATCTAACCGGTGAGTCAAATCTCCACCACCGCTACCGATTGCTACCAATGCAGCTGTTACCTGACGAATCGGTCTCACCAACCCCTGAGCCAGCCAGATCACCAGCGCCAGGCAAACCAGCGCCACCACCAGGCCGATGCCGCTGCTCATCCACATCGCCCGGCGGGCTTCGGCGTAGATCTGCGACTGCGGCACTTCGGCCACCAGGGTCCAGCCGAAGTCGCGCAGGGGCAGGCTGAAGGCGAGGAAATCTTCGCTATCGCGCTGGAAGCTGCTGTTGCTCGCCGCTTTATGACCCATGACTGCTTGTGCTGCCGAGGTGCCGATCTGCTCGCTCAAGGTGCGCTTGCCGCTGAACTGCGCCTCGGGATGGACCTGGATCAAACCGTCGGAACGCACGAGATAGACCTTCCCACGCTCGCCGAAGCTGAAGTTGTGGATCAGCTCCGACAGCTCTTTCATGCTCAGACCAAGGCCCGCGACACCGACCACTTTGCCGGCCTGCTCCACCTTCAAATCGATGAACAGCGCCAGCTCTCCGGTCGCCCCGTCGTTGTCGATGTTCAGGGTTCGCGGCTGATTGCTGTCGAGGAAGGAGTAGAACCACGCATCGGCCGGTTTGTCGCGACTCAGGGTGCGATCCAGGCCTTTTTCGGTGATGTAGTGATTGGATTCGGTGCCGATGATCAGCGCGGTAAACGCCTTGTGTTCGGCGCGGATGCCTTCCAGATACTGCGCGAAGCCCGCCGTTTTGCCGGAGTCTTCACCATTGGCCAGCCAGTCGCGGACCATGGTGTTGCTGGCGATGTCCTTGGCGGCGGTGAGAGGTTGAACGAGGATTCGTTCGATGTCGTTGCGCGTCGCTTCGATGCTCGACGGCAGCGCCTGTTCGACCAGATAGCTCTGGGCGAGGCGGTTGACCACCAGGGTATAAATGCCAACCACGATCAGAATGCTGACCAGCAGGGCGGTGCCCATACCGAGGATCAGCTGCCATTGAATACTGCGACGCCAGAACTGCATGGAGCACCCCCAAAGAATAAGAGGCTGAAACACTGCAACAGCCGTGCCGATTGTATACAACGCAATCGACAATCTTATTCTTTGGTTGTGCGCAACCCCATCAACCCTGATTGATGGTCTTGGCGATGGTCTCGACCGTGGCGCTGACTTGCTCTTGGTAACGCTCGAGTTCTTCCTGATGCTGCTTCTTCATTTCAATCTGCTGCGAGCACAGATTCATCGCCGCCAGCACCAGCAGGCGGTCACCGATCAGGGTCGGGTATTTCTTCTTGGTGTCGGCCAGTGCGGCCTTGAGCATCAACGCAGCGTCCAGCAGGGTCTGTTCTTCCCCGGCCGGTGCCTTGATCGAATAGTCCTCCCCCATGATGGAGATGACTTTTACCCCTGCTGTGCCATGGTTCATGCGCTGACAGGACCTGCGTTGACGCGATCAACCAGGGCCTGGATGCGCGCGGCGGTGGCGCCGTGCTTTTCTTCCTGTTCCATCAGGCTCAGTTGCAGGCTTTCGTTTTCATCCTTGGCCTGGGCCAGTTCCGTGGACAGGGTCTGGTTGGTTTCCGACAGGGTCTGGTTCTGTTGCACCAGGTCGCTGACGAGCTGTTCCAATTGGCTGAGGGATGCTTCCAACATTTTGATCTTCCAGGGCTTTTTCAAAGGGCGCGTACGATAAAGAAAAGTCGTCGTTGACGCCAGGGTTAAACCGGCGCAAGGCCTTGATTTTCCTGGCGGCCGACCGTTCTTGCGAGTGTTAGAGACTGTCATCTGCCGATCTGGTTCCTGCACTTCGTCGCCCGACGCCCCATGCGACAAATACGCACACCGCCTCAAGACTTTAGTCGTATGACCGATAAGTCACCCAACAGCAGTCTCAGCCCGCACGGATGCGGCCCTTCCCTGGTATCCGCCTCCATGTCCCTTCGCAATATGAACATCGCCCCCCGGGCGTTCACCGGTTTCGCCCTGATCGGCGGCCTGATGCTGATTCTCGGCGTGTTCGCCCTGAATCAGATGAGCAAGATCCGCGCAGCAGGCGAAGACATCGCCACGGCCAGCGTGCCTTCGATCAAGGCCCTCGACGAATTCACCCAGTTGACCCTGCGCCTTCGCGTGCTGTCGTATCGGTTGCTGATCAACCGTGAGCCAGACGTCCAGCAAAAAACCATCGAGCTGTTCGATTTGCGCAACCGGCAGATCACCGACGCGCAACGCGCCTACGAGCCGCTGATCGATGGCCCGCAAGAACGCGCGGCTTACGATCAGTACGTGCAGTTGCTGGCGCAGTACCGTCAGCTCGAAGACCGGATGAAGACTCTGTCGCGCAACAATCAGGTCGACGAATTGCGGCAGATGCTCAACACCGATTTGCTCGCCAATTCCGAAGCGGTGAATACCGCTCTCGCGCGTTTGCTGGAGATCAACACCCAACAGATCGCCGAGACCAATCAGGGCGCCACGGATCAGTATTCGATGTCGTTCAATCTGGTGGTGACCCTGTTGGTGATTGCCACCGGCCTGACCTTGCTGTTCGCCTGGCTGTTGACCAGCAGCATCACCAAGCCGATCGCCAAGGCGCTGGATGCAGCGGAAACCATCGCCGAGGGCAACCTGACCCAGCCAATCCACGTGGATGGCACCGACGAAGCCGGACGCCTGCTGGCGGCCATGGCCAAGATGCAGTCGAAGCTGCGCGACACCCTGCAACGGATTTCCGGCTCGGCCACGCAACTGGCCTCCGCCGCCGAAGAGCTGAACAGCGTCACCGACGAAAGCGCCCGTGGCCTGACCCAGCAGAACAACGAAATCGAGCAGGCCGCCACCGCCGTCAACGAGATGACCAGCGCCGTTGAGGAAGTAGCGCGCAACGCGGTCAGCACCTCGGAAGCCTCGAAGAACGCCACCACCTCCGCCGGCGACGGTCGTGATCTGGTGCAGGAAACCGTCAGCGCAATCGAACGCATGAGCGCCGACGTGCAGAGCACCGCGACCCTGATCGGCGATCTGGCCAACGAATCCCGCGACATCGGCAAGGTGCTGGACGTGATTCGCGGCCTGGCTGACCAGACCAACCTGCTGGCGCTCAACGCGGCAATTGAAGCGGCCCGTGCCGGTGAAGCGGGTCGTGGTTTTGCCGTGGTGGCTGATGAGGTCCGTGCCCTGGCCCACCGCACCCAACAGTCGACCAGCGAAATCGAGCGCATGATCGGCAGCATCCAGAGCGGTACCGAACACGCCGTGGATTCGATGCGCAACAGCACCGAGCGCGCCGAGTCGACCCTGAACATCGCCCGTGGTGCCGGCCTGTCGCTGGACACCATCAACACGGCCATCGTCGAAATCAACGAGCGCAACCTGGTGATCGCCAGCGCCGCTGAAGAGCAGGCGCAGGTTGCGCGGGAAGTGGATCGCAACCTGGTAAACATCCGCGATTTGTCGGTGCAATCGGCGACCGGGGCGAATCAGACCAGTGCGGCGAGCAACGAACTGTCGCGTCTGGCGCTGGATCTGAACAATATGGTTGGGCGGTTCAGCCTCTAACCCTCTGCATTGATCGTTCCCACGCGGAGCGTGGGAACGATCTTGCGCAAAGCTGAAAAACCTTTTTGACAGCATCACATTTCAACAGGTTAGAATCGCTGGCACGCAGACTGCATGGTCAGTTTGTGCCCGTCTTTCCGCTTCTGGAGTACTGCCTTTGAATGCGACGACCATCAACAGCCTGTTCTTGATCGGCGCGTTGCTGGTAGGCGCAAGTATTCTTGTCAGCTCCCTGTCTTCCCGTCTCGGCATCCCGATTCTGGTGATCATCCTCGCGGTCGGCATGGCTGCCGGGGTCGATGGCGGCGGGATCATTTTCGATAACTACCCGACGGCCTATCTGGTCGGCAACCTCGCGCTGGCAGTGATCCTGCTCGACGGCGGCTTGCGAACCCGGGTGTCCAGTTTCCGCGTGGCCCTGTGGCCGGCCTTGTCGCTGGCGACGGTCGGAGTTCTTATCACCACCGGCCTCACCGGCATGGCCGCCGCCTGGCTGTTCGACCTCAACCTGATTCAAGGCCTGCTGATCGGCGCCATCGTCGGCTCCACGGACGCCGCCGCGGTGTTCTCGCTGCTCGGCGGCAAGGGCCTGAACGAACGGGTGACCGCCAGCCTGGAAATCGAATCCGGCAGCAACGACCCGATGGCGGTGTTCCTCACCGTGACCCTGATCGACATGCTCGCCAGCGGCCAGACCGGCCTGCACTGGAGCCTGCTGACCCATCTGATCCGCGAATTCGGCATCGGTGGTGTGATCGGTCTGGGCGGTGGCTGGCTGATGCTGCAACTGGTCAACCGGATCAACCTCGCCACCGGCCTCTATCCGATTCTGGTGATCGCCGGCGGTCTGGTGGTGTTCGCCCTGACCAACGCCCTGCACGGCAGCGGCTTCCTCGCCGTGTACCTGTGCGGTCTGGTGATCGGCAACCGCCCGGTGCGCAGCCGTCACGGCATCCTGCACATGCTCGACGGCATGGCGTGGCTGGCGCAGATCGGCATGTTCCTGGTGCTGGGGCTGCTGGTCACGCCGCATGATCTGCTGCCGATCGCCCTGCCGGCGCTGGGTCTGGCGCTGTGGATGATTCTGTTCGCTCGGCCGCTGTCGGTGCTGGTCGGGCTGTTGCCCTTCAAGGCTTTCCATGGCCGCGAAAAAGCCTTCATTTCCTGGGTTGGCCTGCGTGGCGCGGTACCGATCATTCTGGCGGTGTTCCCGTTGATGGCCGGACTGCCGAATGCACAGCTGTATTTCAACCTCGCCTTCTTTATCGTGCTGGTGTCGCTGCTGGTGCAGGGCACGAGCCTGCCGTGGGTGGCCAAGCTGCTGAAGGTGACCGTACCGCCGGAGCCGGCGCCGATCTCCCGCGCCGCCCTCGAAGTGCACGTCACCAGCGAGTGGGAACTGTTCGTTTACAAGCTCGGCGCGGAAAAATGGTGCATCGGTTCGCCCCTGCGCGAACTGAAAATGCCCGAAGGCACCCGTATCGCCGCCCTGTTTCGCGGCCAGCAACTGCTCCATCCGTCGGGTAGTACGGTGCTGGAAGTCGATGATTTGCTGTGTGTTATCGGCCATGAACACAACCTTCCGGCCCTCGGAAAACTGTTCAGCCAGGCGCCGCAACGCGGCCTCGATCTGCGCTTCTTCGGCGACTTCGTACTCGAAGGAGACGCCCAGCTCAAAGCGGTTGCCGCCCTGTACGGCCTGCCCGCCGAAGGCATCGATCCGGACATGACCCTGGGCCACTTCATTGCCCAGAAAGTCGGCGGTGCGCCAATCGTTGGCGACCAGGTGGAATGGAACAACACCCACTGGACGGTTGCGGTCATGGACGGGAACAAGATCGCCAAAGTGGGCGTCAGATTCCCCGAAGGAAGTCGCCCGGGCCCCGGGCTCTTCCTCTAAACTGCGTCCACTCTCACTTGCTTGACCGGTCTCTATGCCTACCCTGCGCTCCTTTTTCCTCGCGGCCCTGCTGGGCCTGAGTCTTTCCGTCGGCCCGCTGCAAGCCGCCGAACCACCGTCCAGCGACGCCGTGCAGGCCAGCCTGGACAAGCTCACCGACAGCAAACTGCCCGAGGCCGACAAGAAGGCCCTGCAGACGGTCCTGCAAAACACGCTGAACCAGCTCAACAACCGGCGTGACTACGAGCAGAAGCTGATCGACCTCAAGCAGCAGCTGGCCACTGCGCCGAAGCAGACCATCGAGAATTCGCGCGAACTGACCCGCCTCAAGGCCAGCGCAGTGGTACCGGTAGCGCAGCGCTTTCCCAAGGAAAACATCCAGCAGCTGGAGCAGATGCTCACCGAGCGCTCGACCCAGCAAAGCGATCTGCAGAAAGCCCTGGCCGACGCCAACAGCCTGATCATCACCGCCCAGACGCGTCCCGAGCGCGCCCAGGCCGAGATTTCCAGCAGCCAGACGCGCATCCAGCAGATCAACAACATCCTCAAGACCGGCAAGGACGCCGGCAAAACCGTCAGCGCCGAGCAGCGCGACCTGCTCAACGCCGAGCTGGCCGCCCTGAACGCGCTGATCCCGCTGCGCCGTCAGGAACTGGCCGGCAACAACCAGTTGCAGGATCTGGGCAACAGTCAGCATGACCTGCTCTCGGAAAAGTCCGACCGTCTGGATCGCGAGATCCAGGAACTGCAAACCCTGATCAACCAGAAACGTCTGACCCTGTCGCAGGAAACCGTGACGCAGCAGTCGATCGAGGCCCAAAAGTCCGGCAGCAGCGCCCTGCTCGCCACGGAAAGCGCGGCCAACCTCAAGCTCTCCGACTACCTGCTCAAAAGCACCGACCGTCTCAACGAACTCACCCAGCAGAACCTGCAGACCAAGCAGCAACTGGACAGCGTGACCCAGAGCGACTCGGCCCTCGACGAGCAGATCAACGTGCTCAAGGGCAGCCTGCTGCTGTCGAAGATTCTCTATAAGCAGAAGCAAGCGCTGCCGCGCCTCAAGGTCGACCGCGATCTGGCGGACCAGATCGCCGACATTCGCCTGTACCAGTTCGAAATCAACCAACAGCGCGAACAGCTGAGCAATCCGGCGACTTACGTCGACAACCTGCTGTCCACTCAGCCGCCGGAACAAGTCACACCGCAACTGCGCAAGAGCCTGCTGGAGCTGGCCAACACCCGCATTGATCTGCTGGAACGGCTAAGCCGCGAACTGAGCGCGATGCTCAACGAATCGATCACCCTGCAACTGAACCAGAAACAACTGCTGAGCACCGCGCAAAGCCTGCGCGCGACCCTCGACGAGCAGATGTTCTGGATCCCGAGCAACAAGCCGCTGGACACCGAATGGATGCGCGGCGTGCCGGAGCGCCTGAAGCGTCAGGTCGACACCTTGCCGCTGGCCTCAAGCTTCAGCGAACTGACCGACGGCCTGACCCAGCGACCGCTGTTGTTCCTGCCGCTGGCGCTGCTGATCGGCGCGTTGCTGTGGCGGCGCAAGCAACTCTATTCGCGCCTGAACAAGGTTCATCAGGACATCGGCCACTTCAAACGTGACAGCCAGTGGCACACGCCGCAGGCGATCCTGATCAATATTCTGCTGGCGATGCCGGTGGCGCTGGGCCTGGCCCTGTGCGGGCTGGCGTTGCAGATCGACGCCCGTGGGCAGAACGCGAACATGGGCGCGGCGCTGCTGCAAATGGCCCAGGCGTGGCTGGTGTTCTACACCGCCTATCGGATCCTCGCGCCGGGCGGTGTGGCCGAGTTGCACTTCCGCTGGGAAAAGCCGCAGGTCGAATTCCTGCAAGGCTGGGTCCGTCGCCTCGGACTGGTGGTCATGGCATTGGTGGCCGTGGTGGCGGTTGCCGAACTGCAACCGGCGGCGCTGGCCGACGATGTACTGGGCATGCCGGTGGTGCTGACCTGCTATGCGCTGATGGCGTGGCTGCTCAGCCGCCTGTTGATCAGCAGCCCGACCCACGAAAACGCCTCGCTGTTTCGCAAGGCCGTGGGCGTGATGTTTACCCTGCTGCCCATCGCGCTGTTCGTCGCCGTGTGCTTCGGCTACTACTACACCGCGCTGAAGCTCAGCGACCGCTTGATCAACACTCTGTACCTGCTGATGTTCTGGTTGGTGATCGAAGCGACTTTCGTCCGAGGTCTGGCGGTCGCGGCACGCCGTCTGGCCTACCAGCGCGCCCTGGCCAAACGTCAGGCAGCGAAGGAAGCCGGCGACGGCGAAGCGGTGATCGAAGAGCCAACCCTGGACATCGAAAAGGTCAACGAACAGTCCCTGCGCCTGATCCGTCTGGCACTGCTCGGCGGCTTCATCGCCGCGCTGTACTGGGTCTGGGCCGACCTGATCACGGTGTTCTCGTACCTCGACAACATCACCCTCTACGAATACACCAGCGGCACCGGCGCCAACATGAGCATGGTGCCGATCAGCATCGGCGACATGCTCGGCGCGCTGATCATCATCGGCATCACCTTTGCCCTCGCCCGCAACTTGCCGGGCCTGCTTGAAGTGTTCGTACTGTCGAAACTCAATCTGGCCCAGGGCAGTGCGTACGCGACCACGACGCTGCTGTCGTACGTGATCGCCGGGGTCGGTTTCGTCTCGACCCTGTCGACCCTCGGCGTGAGCTGGGACAAATTGCAATGGCTGGTGGCGGCGCTGTCGGTGGGCCTCGGTTTCGGCATGCAGGAGATCTTCGCGAACTTCATCTCCGGCATCATGATCCTGTTCGAACGCCCGGTGCGGATCGGCGACACCATCACCATCGGCAACCTGTCGGGCACGGTGAGCAAGATCCGCATCCGCGCCACGACCATCACCGACTTCGACCGCAAGGACATCATCGTCCCGAACAAGACGTTCATTACCGGGCAACTGATCAACTGGTCGCTGACCGACACCATCACCCGGGTGACCCTGAAACTGGGCGTCGATTACGGTTCGGATCTGGATCTGGTCAAGGAACTGCTGCTCAAGGCCGCCCGGGAAAACCCGCGCGTGCTCAAGGAACCCGAGCCGCATGTGTACTTCCTCAATTTCGGCGAAAGCACCCTCGACCACGAACTGCGCATGCATGTGCGTGATCTCGGCGACCGCAACCCGGTACTCGACGAGGTCAACCGCTTCATCAACCGTGAGTTCAAGAAGCAGCACATCAACATCTCGTTCCGCCAGATGGAGGTTTACCTGAAGAACCTTCACGGCCAGGAATACAAGATGGTGCCGATCGAGCCGGAAACCAAAACCATCGTGCCGGTCAGCGACGACCAGAAACCGTTGCAGGAACCGCCGCCGGCCAAACTCGACTAACCCGGCTAATCCCAGCAGAATGCTCGGACATTCTGCTGGAGCCGGTCCTTGAAAGCCCTCGACGAACTGACCTTCGACAACCGCTTCGCCCGCCTGGGCGATGCGTTCTCGGCCCATGTGCTGCCCGAACCGATCGACAATCCGCGACTGGTGGTGGCCAGCCCTGCGGCCCTGGCGCTGCTGGATCTCGACCCGGCGGTGGCCGACACCCAGGAATTTGCCGAGCTATTTGGCGGCCACAAGCTGTGGGCCGATGCCGAGCCGCGGGCGATGGTCTATTCCGGGCATCAGTTCGGCGGTTACACCCCGCAACTGGGCGACGGTCGTGGGTTGTTGCTGGGCGAGGTCTACAACGCGGCCGGCGAACATTGGGACTTGCATCTGAAGGGCGCCGGGCAGACGCCGTTCTCACGCATGGGCGATGGTCGCGCGGTGCTGCGTTCGTCGATCCGCGAGTTTCTCGCGTCCGAAGCGCTGCATGCGCTGAACATCCCGTCTTCACGCGCCGCCTGCGTGATCGGCTCCGACACCCCGGTCTGGCGTGAGAAACAGGAACGCGCCGCGATGGTGCTGCGCCTGGCGCCGAGCCACATCCGTTTCGGCCACTTCGAATACTTCTATTACACCAAGCGTCCCGAACAGCAGAAGCAGCTCGGCGAACACGTGTTGGCGATGCACTACCCCGAATGCCTGGAACAGTCGGAACCGTATCTGGCGATGTTCCGCGAGATCGTCGAGCGCAACGCTGAACTGATCGCCAAGTGGCAGGCCTACGGTTTCTGCCACGGCGTGATGAACACCGACAACATGTCGATCCTCGGCATCACCTTCGACTTCGGCCCGTTCGCCTTCCTCGACGATTTCGACGCGAACTTCATCTGCAACCACTCCGATGATCAGGGCCGCTACTCGTTCAGCAATCAGGTGCCGGTCGGCCAGTGGAACCTCAGCGCCCTGGCCCAGGCCCTGACGCCGTTCATCAGCGTCGAAGCCCTGCGCGAAACCCTCGGCCTGTACCTGCCGCTGTTCCAGGCGCACTACCTCGACCTGATGCGCCGCCGCTTCGGCTTCACCACCGCCGAGGACGACGACCAGCAACTGTTGGAACAAC
The DNA here is from genome assembly GCF_052046055.1 of Pseudomonas sp. 22082. Classification (NCBI taxonomy): domain Bacteria; kingdom Pseudomonadati; phylum Pseudomonadota; class Gammaproteobacteria; order Pseudomonadales; family Pseudomonadaceae; genus Pseudomonas; species Pseudomonas sp. 22082. The sequence continues at coordinate 173,806 of NZ_JBQEQB010000006.1, read as the reverse complement.
TGCTGCAACTGATGCAGAACAGCGGCGTCGATTACACGTTGTTCTTCCGTCGTCTGGGCGAAGAGTCAGCCGAACAGGCCGTCTCCCGCCTGCGCGATGACTTCGTCGATATCAAAGGTTTCGATGCCTGGGGCGAACGCTATGTCGCCCGTGTCGCACGCGATGGCGCGGCGGATCAGGAACAGCGCCGTGCGCGGATGCATGCGGTGAATCCGCTGTACATCCTGCGCAATTACCTGGCGCAGAAGGCGATTGATGCTGCCGAGCAGGGTGACTATTCAGAAGTGCGCCGATTGCACGCGGTGCTGAGCAATCCATTCGAGGAACAACCTGGAATGGAGAGTTACGCGCAACGGCCGCCGGAGTGGGGCAAGCATTTGGAGATCAGTTGTTCGTCGTAAGCGGGAACGACTGAACCTTGATAATCGATCCGTACGGCTCCAGATCAGTCGTACGATCCCGTTTTATTCATTGAGCCGATCATGACCGACCCACTCCTCATCCCCTGCCCCTCCTGCAACGGCCTCAACCGCATCCCCGCCGAGCGCCTCAACGACCACCCGAAGTGCGGGCGCTGCAAGTCCGAGGTGCTGTTGAACAAGCCGTTCGAACTCAAGCAAGGCGATTACGCCAGTCAGATCAAGGGCGATCTGCCGTTGCTGGTGGACGTGTGGGCGGACTGGTGTGGGCCGTGCAAGTCGTTTGCGCCGGTGTTCGAGCAGGCGGCTGCGCAGTTGGCGGGCAAGTGCCGGCTGGCCAAGCTGGACAGCGAGGCCAATCAGCAATTATCGGCACAGTTGGGGATTCGTTCGATTCCGAGCCTGATTCTGTTGCGCAACGGCCGGGAAATAGCCCGTCAGAGCGGGGCCTTCCCGTTGCCGCAGTTGATGGCCTGGCTGCGCAGCCAGGGCATCTGACAAGGATTCAGGCGTCTTCGAGCAGGTTGTGCAATTCAACGAACTGCTGCGTCAGCTTGTGCCGGGGATCAAGGTGGATCAGCGGCGTGTTGGCCTGATGCGATTCGCGCATGCGCACTGAACTGGCGAGGTAGACGGGCAGTACCGGCAGGCCCTCGGCGATCAGTTCGTCGAGGATCTGCTGCGGCAGGCTGGCCCGGGCCTGGAACTGGTTGACCACAATGCCTTCGACTTCCAGGCCTTCGTTGTGGTCTTCCTTCAACTCGTCGATTTCGGCGATCAGACCGTAGAGGGCCTGACGCGAGAAGCTGTCGCAGTCGAAGGGAATCAGTACCCGATCGGCGGCAATCAGTGCCGAGACCGCATAGAAATTCAGCGCCGGCGGCGTATCCAGATAGATCCGGTCGTAATCCTCCGACAACTCGTCGAGCAGCTTTCGCAGCTTGTTGATCTTGTGTTTGGCCTCGAGCTTGGGCTGCAGGTCGGCCAGTTCGGCAGTGGCGGTAATGATGTGGAGGTTGTCAAAGGGCGTTTCGTAGATATCCGCCTGGTTCTTTTTCGAGAACGGTCCGGAAGACAGGGTCTGCTTGAAGAAATCGGCAATGCCCATCGGAATGTCATCACCTGTGAGCCCGGTCAGATACTGAGTGGAATTGGCCTGGGCATCGAGGTCGACCAACAGCGTGCGATAACCCTCGCTGGCGCTTACCGCCGCCAGATTGCAGGCAATGCTGGATTTGCCCACGCCACCTTTCTGATTGAACACCACGCGCCGCATGACAAAACCTCCGTGTATCAAAGAATGACCGAGTGTAGTGGTGCCCGGTGCCGGTTCGCTACCTCGATGGACGCGGACTACAAAGTCAGGCGCCAATCTCCCAATGAATACGGCGCAAAGACACCCGTTGATCGCCGATTCGCCTGACAGACAGACACCCGACAATCTGGATAATGGCCAAGTGACAGCTCTTGCCGCGTACCATTCGGTTCATTTCGTCGTTCAAAACGTAACCAGCATTTGCTACACACTCGTCGCACCGGGATAATGCGCGCCACCCGGCGCCACGCGCCATGCCATTTCAGGCTAAATCAGCTCAGCGGCGACGTTGGCGAAACCGCGTCAACTCAGCCCGCAGGGGCGGGATAAATGTCCGTGATCAACTTCAACATCGCCCAATGGCGCGCCTGGGCTCCCGGGCTCGACAGTGTGGAAGCCTGGCAAGCCTGGAGCCGACAGCCGGTCGTGCTCGAAGGCAGCGATGCCGCACCCGATGTTTCGTTTCTGCCGGCCATGCAGCGCCGTCGTCTCAGCCGTCTGGCGCGGATGGCGTTCAGTGTCGGCTGGCCGCTGGCCGACGGTCGGGAAAATCTGCCGCTGGTGTTCGCCTCCCGGCACGGCGAAACCCCGCGCACCTTTGAAATCCTCAGCGATCTGGCCAACGAACAGCCGCTGTCGCCCACCCAGTTCAGCCTGTCGGTGCACAACGCGATCATCGGCCTGTGGTCGATCATGCGTGGCGAAACCAGCGAAATGACCGCGCTCGCCGCGGCCGGCGACGGCCTCGAACACGGCATGCTCGAAGCGGCGACGTTGTTGAACGAAGGGGCCCCCGCCGTGCTGCTGGTGATCACCGAGGAACAACCGCCCGAAGCCTATTCGACGTGGATCGACGACGTACCGTTTCCCTACGCGGTCGGGCTGTTGCTCACCCCCGGTACCGACTGGCGGCTGACCCTGAACAGCGCCCCGCAAGCACGGTCAAAACCGCAGTGGCCCCACGCACTCAATCTGCTGCGAACCCTGCTCGGTCAGCAACCCCATTGCCAACATGCCTGGAAGAATCGTCTATGGACCTGGCAACGCAACCTGTGATCGGAAAAAACCGCGACGCCTATTACTGGCGTCTGCTGGCCACTGCCACCAGCTTCGCCCTGTTCGGGCTCGGTGGTCTGTGCCTGCGCCTGCTGGTATTTCCATTGCTCGGTTGCCTGCCGGGCGACGCCATTGCGCATCGCGAGCGGGCACGCCAGACCGTCAGTCGGCTGTTCTGGTTTTTCGTCCGGTTCATGGCCCGTACCGGCGTGCTGACCTACGACATCCAGGGCGCCGAACGGCTCGGCCGTCCGGGGCAGATGATCATCGCCAACCACCCGTCGCTGATCGACGTGGTATTCCTGATCGGTCTGGTGCGCGGGGCCAATTGCGTGGTGAAGAAAAGCCTGTGGGAAAACCCCTTCACCCGCGGCCCGCTGCGCAGCACCGAATACATCAGTAACGACGGCAGCATGGACATGCTCGACGCCGCCGCCGGCGCATTGCAGAGCGGGCAGACCCTGATCATTTTTCCCGAAGGCACCCGCACCCAGCCAGGTCAGGCGCCGGCCTTTCATCGGGGCGCGGCGGCCATCGCGCTGCGCGGTGCGAAAATCCTCACCCCGGTGGTGATCAAGGTCAATCCGACCACCCTGACCAAAGCCGAGCCCTGGTATCGCATTCCCAGTCGCCGCGTGCACTTCAGTTTTCACGTCGGGGCCGATATAGACCCACAGACTTTCGCCGCGCAGGGCCCCCCGCCCCAGGCTTCGCGCAAGCTCAACGACTATTTGCACCAATTCTTTATCAAGGAGCTCGCCGAAGATGAGCGATCTAAACCGTGACATAAAAGAGCTGATCATCGACGCCCTGGGCCTCGAAGACATCAGCCCAGAGGACATCGGCGACGACCAGACGCTGTTCGGCGAAGGCTTGGGCCTGGACTCCGTCGACGCCCTGGAGCTCGGCCTGGCGATCCAGAAAAAGTACGGCATCAAGATCGATGCCGACGCCAAGGACACCCGCAACCATTTCACCAACGTGGCGAGCCTTGCGGCGTTCGTCACGGCAAAACAGGCAGCTTGAGACCGGACCATGCAAACTCGTGACGACATTTTCAACACCCTGCGCGATGCCCTGGTCGAGCTGTTCGAACTGGACCCGGCCCGCGTGAGCCTGGAATCCAACCTGTATCAGGATCTGGAAATCGACAGCATCGACGCCGTCGACCTGATCGATCACATCAAGCGCCAGACCGGCAAGAAAATCGCCGCCGAGGAATTCAAGTCGGTGCGCACCGTCAGCGACGTGGTCGAGGCGGTCTACCGTCTGGTTCAACCCGCCGCATGAGCCGACTGATCGGCCTCGGCCTGCTGCTGGCAGGCCTGCTGTATCCCTTTGCGGTGTATTTCGGCATGGAGCATTTCGCGCCATGGCAGTTCGGCCTGCTGCTGGGCGGCCTGTGGCTGGCCCGGGCGCTGACCGGCGAACGCAAGCCCGGCAGCCTGTGGATGGCCTTTGTGGCGATCGTGTTCTGCCTGCTGCTGGCAGTGTTCGACAGCCCTTTGCTGTTGCGCTGGTACCCGGTGCTGATCAGCGGCTTCATGCTGGTGCTGTTCAGCCTGAGCCTGAAATACGGCCCGCCGATGGTCGAGCGTCTGGCGCGCCTGCGTGAACCGCAACTGTCGCCCAAGGCGATTCGTTACACCCGCCAGGTCACCGTGGCCTGGAGCGTGTTTTTCTTTTGCAACGGTTTGTGCGCCGCCCTGCTGACACTGTGGGCGCCGCTGAACTGGTGGATGTTGTACACCGGCCTGATCTCCTACGGATTGATCGGCTTGATGTTTGCCATTGAATGGCTGATACGACAACGGGTAAGAGGTCGCCCATGAATTGGATAAAACTTGAGCAGCTGTTGCTCAAGGCCCTGCCGGCGCGTGCCGTAACAAGCGCACCGGCACTCGATCACGCACAACTGCGCGAACAGGCCCTGGGCCTGGCCGCCGGTCTGCAAGCCAAGGGCGTACAGCGTCTGGCCGTGCATCTTGAAGATGCCGCCGATCTGGCTATCGCCCTGCTCGGTGCCTGGCGCGCCGGGGTCAGCGTATTGCTGCCTTCGGATCTGCAAGCGCAAACCCGCCAGCGCTGGTCGAACGACGTCGATCTGTGGCTGACCGATCAGGCCGGTGACGCCCGCCTGAGCGATCTGCTGCAACCGGCCCTGCCCGCCGCCGAACTGGATCTCGACCAGTGCCGCCTGAGCCTGTGCACCTCCGGCTCCAGCGGCGAGCCCAAGCGCATCGACAAATCCCTGCGGCAACTGGCCAACGAAGTCGAAGCCCTTGAGCAACTCTGGGGCGCCGATCTCGGTGAGGCCTGCATTCTTGGCAGCGTCGCCACCCAACACATCTACGGTTTGCTGTTCCGCGTGCTGTGGCCGCTGTGCGCCGGGCGTCCGTTCCTGCGCAAGCAACTGGCCTTCCCGGAAGACCTGCAACGCGCCAGCCGCGAACACCCGACCTTTGCCTGGGTGGCGAGTCCGGCGCTGCTCAAACGTATGGGCGACAACCTCGACTGGCCGGCGCTGAGCGCCGTGCGCCGGGTGTTTTCCTCCGGTGGCGCACTGCCGGCAGACGCCGCACAAAGCCTGCATCAACGCCTGGGACAGTGGCCGACAGAAATCCTCGGCAGCTCGGAAACCGGCGGCATCGCCTGGCGCCAGGGCGAATCGTTGTGGCAGCCGTTTGCCGGTGTCGAGTTGAGCCAGGACAGCGACGGCGCCCTGCTGATCGCTTCGCCTTACCTGCCCGCCGGGCATGTCGAACACACCGCCGATGCGGCACGCATTCAGGCCGATGGCCGCTTTGAATTGCTCGGACGGCTCGACCGGATCGTCAAACTCGAAGAAAAACGTATTTCTCTGCCGATGCTAGAACAGGCGCTGGTGGCCCACGACTGGGTCGCCGAAGCGCGTCTGGGCGTGGTGCAGGAAAACCGCGCGTCCCTCGGCGCTCTGCTGGTGCTCAGCGAATCGGGCCTGTTTGCCCTGCGCGAACACGGTCGGCGCAGTCTGACCGAAACCCTGCGCCGTCATCTCGGCGACCACTGCGAAGCCCTGGCCCTGCCCCGCCGCTGGCGCCTGCTGCGACAGTTGCCGCTGAACTCGCAGGGCAAGTTGCCTCAGGCCGACGTCGAAGCCCTGCTGCTGGCGCCACGGCCAAAAGCGCCGGAGATTCTGGAGCAGGCCGAAACCGAGGGCGAATGGAACCTGCAGTTGAGCGTTCCGCCGGATCTGGCCTATTTCAGCGGCCACTTCCCCAAGGCCCCGGTGCTGCCCGGCGTGGTACAGGTCGAATGGGCACTGAATCTGGGTCGGCAACTGCTGAACCTGCCCGGCGCGTTCGCCGGCATGGAAGTGCTGAAGTTCCAGCAACTGGTGCGCCCCGGCGATGAAGTCCAGTTGCACCTGCGCTTCGATCCGGAACGCGGCAAGTTGTATTTCGCCTACCGCAACGACACCGCCACCTGCTCCAGCGGGCGGATTCTGCTGGGGGCTGGCGATGCATAATCCTTGCGCCGTGATCCCGGTCTACAACCACGAAACCGCCATCGGCACGGTGGTCGACGCCCTGCTCGCCGAGGATCTGCCGTGCATTCTGGTGGACGATGCCAGCAGCAAATCGTGCGCGGCGGTGCTGGACGTGCTGGCCGAGCGCGAGCGGGTTCATCTGGTGCGCCTCACTGCCAATCAGGGCAAGGGCGGCGCAGTGATGACCGGTCTGCGTGAAGCCGCGCGACTGGGCTTCAGCCATGCCTTGCAGGTCGATGCCGACGGTCAGCATGACCTGCAGGATGTCGCGCGGTTCATCGAAGAATCCCGCGCTCACCCCAAGTCGCTGATCTGCGGTTATCCGCTGTACGACGCCAGCGTGCCCAAGGGCCGTTTGTATGCGCGTTATCTGACCCACGTGATGGTGTGGATCAACACCTTGTCGCTGCAGATTCGCGATTCGATGTGCGGCTTCCGGGTGTATCCGCTGGAACCGACGCTGGGCGTGATCGACTCGGCGCGGATCGGCAAGCGCATGGATTTCGACTCGGACATTCTGGTGCGTCTGGCGTGGCGCAATCAGCCGATGCGCTGGTTGCAGACCAGCGTGCATTACCCGCTGGACGGCGTGTCGCACTTTCGCCTGTTCCACGACAACGTGCTGATCTCGAGCATGCACACGCGCCTGTTCTTTGGCATGTTGCTGCGCCTGCCCGTGATCCTCTGGCGACGGTGGCGCGCATGAACGTCGAGACCGACAAGAAGCACTGGGCCGACCGCGAAGAGCGCGGCAGTTTCCTGCTGATGAAATTCACCGCGTTCGCCGCCAAAGTCCTTGGCCGACGCCTGCTGAGCCCGCTGCTGTACGGCATCGTCCTGTACTTTTTCCTGTTCGGCCGCACCGCCCGGCGCAGTGCCTGGCAGTATCAGCAGCGCCTCGCCGACTGGAGCGGTCGCCACGAATTGCGCCCGACCCGGTGGCGGGTGTTCCGCCAGTTCATGGCATTCGCCGATTCGCTGCTCGACAAGCTCGACGTGTGGAACGGCAAGCTGAAGATCGAGCAGATCGAAATCATCGACCCGGCGCTGTTGCGCAATCAGTTGCGCGGCTGTCGCGGGCAACTGCTGGTCGGCGCGCATCTGGGCAACCTCGAGGTGTGCCGGGCGCTGGCGGAGCTGGGCGAAAAGGTCACCATGAACGTGCTGGTGCATACCAAGCACGCCGAGCAATTCAATCGTCTGCTGGGCGAGGCCGGCGCGACCAACCTGCGGCTGATCCAGGTCAGCGAACTGGACCCGGTGATCATGCTGCAACTGCACGAACGCCTGGAGCGCGGCGAGTGGCTGGCGATTGCCGGCGACCGCGTGCCGCTGCATGGCGGGCGCAGCGTGACCGTGGACTTTCTCGGCCACCCGGCGCCGTTCCCGCAAGGGCCGTGGCTGCTGGCCGGCCTGCTGAAATGCCCGGTCAACCTGCTGATGTGCTTGAAACAGCCCGACGGCCACTATCGACTGACCCTCGAACCCTTCGCCGACGCCGTGGTGTGGTCACGCCGCGAGCGCGAACAGGTCATTCATCAGTGGGCGACCCGCTATGCGCAACGCCTGAGTCACTATTGCCTCGAAGCACCGTGCCAATGGTTCAACTTTTACCCATTCTGGAAAACCGATGACAACGCCAACTCCTGAGCCGGTCACCTTCGGCGAACGCCCTTTGCGCATCGAAGACGTGCTGGCCCTGGCCAACCGTCAGGCGCCCGTGCAGTTGCAGAGCGACGCGCCTTATCGCGAACGCATCGCCAAGGGCGCGCGGTTTCTCGATTCGCTGCTGGACAAGGAAGGCGTGATCTACGGCGTGACCACCGGTTACGGCGATTCCTGCGTGGTCGCGGTGCCGCTGCATCACGTCGAGGCGCTGCCGCGTCATCTCTACACCTTCCATGGTTGCGGACTGGGCAAACTGCTCGACGCCCAGGCCACCCGCGCGGTGCTGGCGGCGCGTTTGCAGTCGCTGTGCCACGGCGTGTCCGGGGTGCGCATCGAGTTGCTGGAACGCCTGCATGCGTTTCTTGAACACGACATTCTGCCGCTGATCCCCGAAGAGGGTTCGGTGGGCGCCAGCGGCGATCTGACGCCGCTGTCCTACGTCGCCGCGACGCTGTCCGGCGAGCGTGAAGTGATGTTCCGTGGCGAACGCCGCCAGGCTGCCGATGTGCATCGCGAACTGGGCTGGACACCATTGGTGCTGCGTCCGAAAGAAGCGCTGGCACTGATGAACGGCACCGCCGTGATGACCGGCCTCGCCTGCCTGGCCTATGCCCGCGCCGATTACCTGCTGCAACTGGCCACCCGCATCACTGCGCTGAACGTGGTGGCGCTGCAAGGCAATCCGGAGCACTTCGACGAGCGCCTGTTCGCCGCCAAGCCGCATCCGGGGCAAATGCAGGTCGCCGCGTGGCTGCGCAAGGATCTGGCGATCGACGCGCCGACCGCGCCGCTGCACCGTTTGCAGGATCGCTACTCGCTGCGCTGCGCACCGCACGTGCTCGGCGTGCTGGCCGACAGCCTGAACTGGCTGCGCTCGTTCATCGAAACCGAACTGAACAGCGCCAACGACAACCCGATCATCGACGCCGAAGCCGAGCGCGTGCTGCACGGCGGACACTTCTACGGCGGGCATATCGCGTTCGCCATGGACAGTCTGAAAAACCTCGTGGCCAACGTCGCCGACCTGCTCGACCGACAACTCGCGCTGCTGGTGGACGAACGTTACAACCACGGCTTACCGAGCAACCTGTCCGGCGCCAGCGCCGATCGCGCGATGCTCAACCACGGCTTCAAGGCCGTGCAGATCGGCGCCAGTGCCTGGACTGCCGAAGCGTTGAAAAACACCATGCCGGCCAGCGTGTTCTCGCGTTCCACCGAGTGCCACAACCAGGACAAGGTGAGCATGGGCACCATCGCCGCCCGCGACGCCATTCGCGTGCTGGAGCTGACCGAACAGGTCGCCGCCGCCACGCTGCTCGCGGCCAATCAAGGCGTGTGGCTGCGTAGCCGCGATGAAGATGCACGACCACTGCCGCCATCGCTGGCCGCCATGCATGAACAACTGGCCCAGGACTTCCCGCCGGTGATCGAAGACCGCGCCCTGGAAGGCGAACTGCGCCTGTGCCTGCAACGCATCGCCGAGCAACACTGGAGGCTACATGCGTAGTGCCGGAGTGCTTCACGCCGATACGGAAATCCTCGTGCCGTTCTTTGACGTCGACACCATGCACGTCGTCTGGCACGGCCATTACGTGAAATACCTGGAAGTGGCGCGTTGCGCACTGCTCGACAAGATCGGCCACAACTACAACCAGATGGTCGACTCGGGCTATGCCTGGCCGGTGATCGACCTGCAACTGCGCTATGTGCGCGGCGCGGTGTTCGGTCAGCGGCTGAACGTGCGCGCCAGTCTGGTGGAGTGGGAAAACCGCCTGAAGATTAACTACCTCATCACCGACGCCGAGACCGGCGAGCGCCTGACCCGCGCCAGTTCCGTGCAGGTCGCCGTCGAAGTGAGCAGCCGCGAGATGCAACTGGCTTCGCCAAAAGTCTTCACCGATGCCGTGGAAAGGATGCTGCGATGAATGTGTGGTTGAAATCCCTTGGGGCCCTGGCGCTGCTGACGCTGTCGTCGCTGGCCAACGCCTTCGACCTGCAACAGTTGAGCGAGCAACTGGCGAAGCCGGACGTGATCCACGGCCAGTTCACCCAGGAAAAACACCTGCGCGCCCTGCCCCAGCCGCTGATCAGCAAGGGCAGCTTCGTGCTGGCGAAAAACCACGGCCTGCTGTGGCTGCTGAAAACCCCGCTGCAACAGGATTACCGGATCAGCGCCAAGGGCATCGCCCGGCGTGATGCCACCGGCTGGCAACTGCTGCCGAACAAGAGCGCCGGGGCCGAGCAGAACCGCTTGTTCCTGGCGGTGCTGCAAGGCGACAGCAGCGGTCTGCAACGGGATTTCGAACTGGCCCTGAGCGGCGATGCGCAGCAATGGCAACTGACCCTGACCCCGCGCTCGGTGCTGCTCAAGCAGGTCTTCAACCAGATCAACATCAGCGGCGGCACGTTGGTGAACACCATCGAACTGCTGGAAACCCAGGGCGACAGCACCGTGCTGCGCATGCAGGACAGCACCGCCGGCCAACCTCTGAGCGACGCGGAGCAACATGACTTTGCCGAGTGAACGCAGGCTGCCCTGGCTGTTCCTGATCCTGCTGCTGGCTGTTGTCGCACTGGGCGCCTGGCAGTGGCGCGACGGCGCGCCGCTGTCGGCCAACCTGATGGAACTGGTGCCCGGCACCCACCCGGACGCCCTCGAACTGCGCGCCGAACAACGCATGCAGGAACCGCTCAACCGCGACATGCTGGTGCTGGTCGGCCACGCCGATCGCCAGCAAGCCGTCGCCATGGCCCAGACCCTGGGCGAGCAATGGCAGGCCAGCGGGCTGTTCGAAAAGGTCCAGTGGAACCTGCAAGCCGATCTGCCGGCCCTGCGCACGCAACTGCTGCAAGGACGGCTGGCGATGCTCTCGGCGGATGACCGACAACTGCTGATCGAACATCCCGACGCCTTTATCCAGCAACGGGTACAGGCGCTGTTCGACCCGTTCACCGGATTCAGTCTGGTGCCGAGCCAGGACGACTGGCTGGGCCTGACCGGACGCATCCAGAACAGCCAGCCGCAACATGGCGCGGTGCAACTGGACATCGGCAGCGGCGCGTTGATCGCCGACGCCGATGGCAAGAGCTGGGTGCTGCTGCGCGCACGCACCACCGGCAGCGCCTTCGACATGAATCAACCGCTGCAAGTCGCCGCCCTGCTGCAACACACCCGTGAGCAAGCGGCTCGTGCCGACGTGCAACTGCTGGCCGCCAGCGGCCTGCTGTACGCCGCCAACGGTCAGCAGCAGGCGACCCGGGAAATGACCTGGGTCGGCGGCGGCGCCACCATCGGCATCCTGTTGCTGTTGCTGCTCGCCTTCCGCCGCTGGCGGGTGCTGCTGGCATTCATTCCGGTGCTGGTGGGCATGCTGTTCGGTGCAGTGGCCTGTGTGGCGCTGTTCGGGCACATGCATGTGATGACCCTGGTGCTCGGCTCCAGCCTGATCGGCGTGGCAGTGGATTACCCGCTGCACTACCTGTCCAAGAGCTGGAGTCTCAAGCCGTGGCACAGCTGGCCGGCGTTGCGCCTGACCCTGTCCGGGCTGACGTTGAGCCTGATCACCAGCGCCATCGGTTACCTGGCCCTGGCCTGGACGCCCTTCCCGGCCCTGACCCAAATCGCCGTGTTCTCCGCCGCCGGTTTGCTCGGCGCCTACCTGTCGGCGGTGTGCCTGTTGCCGGCGCTGCTGAAAAACGTCGAACTGCGCCCGGCGCAATGGCCGCTGCAACTGGCCGAGCGTCTGGTGCGACTGCGGGAAAACCTGCTCGACCACGTCAGAACGCCGGTATTGCTGGCCCTGCTGATCGCCTTCTGCGTCGGCGGCCTGCTGCAACTGGAGAGCAAGAACGACATCCGCCAGTGGGTCGGTGCGCCGCAACGTCTGACCGATGAGGCGCAGACCATTGCGCGGATTACCGGCTACCAGCCGACCAGCCAGTTCTTCCTGGTGCGCGCCGCCGATCAGCAGCAATTGCTGGAACGGCAAGCAGCCCTGAGCGAGCGCCTGGATCAACTGATCAATCTCGACAAACTGCAGGGTTATCTGGCGCTCAATCAACTGGTCAGCCCGCCGGCTCAGCAGCAACAGGTGCGGGAAGCGCTGAGCAAGTTGCCGCAATTCTGGCAGCCGTTGCTGGAGGTTGGCGTACCGCTGGCGGCGCTGCAAACCGAACTGCAACAGTTGCAGGCCCTGCCCGCCGAGGACATCGATGCGGCGCTGGCCGGCCCGCTCGGCGAGCCCTACCGAACGCTGTGGCTCGGCCCGACCGAGGATGGCGTGGCGGCGATGGTCAGCCTGCAAGGCCTGAACAATCCTTCGCTGCTGCGGGTGCAGGCGCTGGATCTGCCGGGGGTGATGCTGGTGGATCGGCTCGGCGATCTGAACAAGGTGTTCGCCCAGACCCAGATCAGCGCCGCGGAACTGAAACTCGCGTCCTGCGTGTTGATCGTGCTGGTGCTGATGCTGCCGTTCGGTCTCGGTGGCGCCCTGCGAATCGTTGCTCTACCGCTGCTCGCTGCGTTGTGCAGCCTGGCCAGCCTGGGCTGGCTCGGTCAGCCGCTGACCCTGTTCAGCCTGTTCGGCCTGTTGCTGGTGACGGCGATCAGCGTCGACTACGCGATCCTCATGCGCGAGCAGGTCGGCGGCGCGGCCGTCAGCCTGCTCGGCACCTTGCTCGCCGCCGCCACCACCTGGCTGTCGTTCGGCCTGCTGGCGGTGTCGAGTACCCCGGCGGTGAGTAACTTCGGCCTGTCGGTGAGCCTCGGCCTGGCGTTCAGCTTCATGCTCGCGCCGTGGGCCGGGCGTCAGCACCATGCGGTTGCCGTCAGAGAGCCTGCAGCATGATGGTGGTGATTTTCTGGCTGATGGCCCTGGCGCTGTTCTTCGTCGCCACCCGGGTCGGCCGGTATTTCGGGCTGATCCCGATCGTCAGTCAATTGCTGCTGGCCAGCTTCGGCCTGCCGCTGCTGATGTACTTCTGGATCGAACCGGGCTGGCAACTCAACGGCGCCGCACTGATCGCGCCGGGCTGGCTGAAAAACCTCTACAGTCTGAGCTTCGCTCTGCTGCTGGGGCACATCCTCAGCGACGTGATCGACCTGCGCCTGGACCGTCAGAGCGTGAAGATCGCCCTGCCGAGTTTCGCCGTACCGTTCGCCTGCGGCCTGGCGACGGCGTACTGGCTGCTGCCGACACAACCGTGGATCAACTCGCTGGCCATCGGTCTGGTGTTCGCCATCACCGCGATCCCGGTGTTGTACCTGTACCTGCGCCACATCGACTACCCGCCCGCCGCCACCCGGCGTCTGGTGCAGACCGCGATCCTGATCGACCTGACCTGCTGGACGCTGTTCGGCCTCGCCCAGGGCAGCCTGCACCTGAGCAGTCTGTTGCTGCCGCTGGGGCTGGCCTGCGTGCCGGTGCTGCTGCGGATGTTCGGCATCCGCCGGCCATTGACCTACAGCCTCGGTTTTTTTGCGCTGTTGGTGCTGGCCGAACACTACAAACTCAACGCGCTGATTTTTGGCATCGGCTATCTGCTGTGCATGGCCGCGCTCAAGGTGCCACTGGTATTGCCGATCCCGGCGCACTGGATGAACCGCTTGCAGACGTGGGTAGCGATTCCGCTGATCCTGACTTTCGGCATCGTCCAGATCGACGTGCACAGCGCCCTCGCCAGCCTCGGCGCCGTGCAATGGGCGGCGCTGCTGCTGTTGCCGGTCGCCAGCAAAATCCTGGGCAACTGGCTCGGTCTCGGCTGGGCCGGCGCGTCGTTCGCAGGCGCCAGCCGCTGGCGCGAAAGCGTGCTGCTGAACATTCGCGGTTTGAGCGAAATCGTTTTTCTCAACCTGCTGTTGCAACAACAGCTCATCAGTCCGGCGCTGTACTTTGCGCTGATGCTGATGGGTCTGATCGCGACGCTGTTGCCGGCCTTCATCGGCTTGCACCGGGCGTCACTGAACCCTATTGCCGTACCCAGGAGCTCGCGTGCCAATCGTTGAAATGGAATCCCGTCAGGTCGTGATCATCGGCGCCGGCCCCTCCGGCGCCATCGCCGCCGCATTGCTCAAGCGCAAGGGGCACGACGTGCTGGTGATCGAGCGTCAGCATTTCCCGAGGTTCTCCATCGGTGAAAGCCTGCTCTGCCATTGCCTGGATTTCGTCGAAGAGGCCGGCATGCTTGAGGCGGTGAATGCCGCCGGTTTCCAACGCAAGAACGGTGCGGCGTTCGCCTGGGGCGAGCGCTACAGCGCCTTCGATTTTGGCGACACCTTCACCGCCGGCAAGCCCACGACTCTGCAGGTGCAACGCGCCGACTTCGACAAGTTGCTGGCCGATCAGGCGGCATTGCAGGGCGCGGAAATCCGCTATGGCGACGCGATTGTCAGCGTCGATTTCGAACGTCCGCGACCGCAGTTGAATGTGCGCCGCGAAGACGCCAGCGAGTACCGCGTCGAAGCCGATTTTGTCCTCGATGCCAGCGGCTACGGCCGCGTGCTGTCACGCCTGCTCGACCTGGAAGCGCCGTCGAATTTCCCGGTTCGCCAGGCCGTGTTCACTCACGTCGAGGACCACATCGATCACCCCGGCTTCGACCGCGAGAAGATCCTCATCACCACCCACCCGCAGCACCGCGATATCTGGTTCTGGTCGATCCCGTTCAGCAACGGTCGCTGCTCCGTCGGCGTGGTGGCTGCCGCTGAACATTTCGCAGGTCGTGATGCCGACCTCGACGCCTGTTTGCGCGGGTTCATCGCCGAAACCCCGAGCCTGGCCAAGGTTCTGAGCAACGCCGTGTGGGACACCCCGGCGCGCACTCTCGGTGGCTATGCGGCCAACGTCAAAACCCTGCACGGCCCGGGCTTTGCGCTGCTGGGCAACGCGGCGGAATTTCTCGACCCGGTGTTCTCCTCGGGCGTGACCATTGCCATGCGTTCGGCGAGCATGGCCGCCGCTGTGCTGCATCGACAGTTGCAGGGCGAAACGGTGGACTGGCAACGGGAATTCGCCGAGCCGCTGAAACGCGGGGTCGACACGTTCCGCTGCTACGTCGAAGGCTGGTACGCCGGCACTTTCCAGGACGTGATTTTCCACGAGCAAGGCTCGCCGGAAATCCGCCGCATGATCTGCTCGATCCTCGCCGGTTACGCCTGGGACGAACGCAACCCGTTCGTCAGTGAAGCACGCCGTCGGCTGAAGACGATCTCCGAACTCTGTGCAAGGGACGACACATGAATTACTTGAGCGACAACTACGTCGAGGAAACCCGCTTCGGCTTCTGGTTCCTGCGCAGCCACACCTGGCAGCACCATGTGTTGCGCGTGGCGATCAACGATCTGCGCGGGCTGTTCAGCGAATCGTTGCCGGCCAGTCCGGTGCTGCTGGATGCCGGCTGCGGTCAGGGCAAGTCGTTCGGCCATCTGCGCCAGACCTTCGCGCCACAGCGCCTGATCGGCGTCGATGCCGACCCGCACAGCCTTGAACTGAGCGCCGCCGAGGCCGCGCGTCTGGGCTTCGACGTCGAGCTGATCGGCAGCGACTGCGCGACCCTCAATGTGCCGGACGCCAGCGTCGACCTGCTGTTCTGTCACCAGACCTTCCATCATCTGGTGGAGCAGGAAAAAGCCCTCGCCGAGTTCTATCGGGTGCTCAAGCCGGGCGGTTACCTGCTGTTCGCCGAGTCCACCGAGGCTTACATTGATACGTGGGTGATTCGCTGGCTGTTCCGGCATCCGATGCACGTGCAAAAGAGCGCGGCGCAGTACCTGGAGATGATTCGCCAGCAGGGTTTCGAGTTCGGCGAACAGAACGTTTCGTACCCGTACCTGTGGTGGAGCCGGTCGAAGGATTTCGGTCTGCTCGAACGTTTTGGTCTGCGCCAACCCAAGCCCTTTGGCCAGCGGGAAGAAACCCTGGTCAACGTGGTGGCCCGCAAACCGCTTGAAGGGATTTGCTGATGTCGCACTTTACTGGTGGGAGCGAGCCTGCTCGCGATAGCGGTGGATCAGCTGGCTTCAATGCTGGATGTTCCGACGCCATCGCGAGCAGGCTCGCTCCCACATTTTCCGCGGTGATACGACTTATTCTGCTGGCTTGCATCAGCCTGCTCGGTGCCTGCGCCAGTCAGGCGCCGCTGCCGGCCGGCAACCCGAACCTGCCGCTGCCCCTGCAATTGCATATCGAGCGGCACCTGGCCGGACAGCAGCAAGACTGGTTGCTGGTAATTCAGCGTGAAGGGCCCGGCATCCGCTGGTCGATGATGGATCCGCTGGGCATTCCCCAGGCGCGTCAGCAGTTGATCGACGGGCACTGGCAGGCCGACGGCCTGCTGCCGCCCAACCCGGAAGCCCGGGAGCTGTTCGCCGCGCTGCTGTTCGCCCTGACTCCAGCGGGCGAGCTGTCGCGCAACTACCCCGACGCGCAGCAACAGGGCGGCCAACGTTCCCTGCCAGCGCGCTGGGACATCCGCTACACCCAACCCTTGAGCTTCGAATTGAACCTGCCACAAGGCCCGCACTATCGCGTAACGCCACTCGGTGAACCGACGTCATGACCGCCTACCTCAATGCCCTTGGCGTGATCTGCGCCCTGGGGCGCGACAAGCCAGCCGTGGCACGCAACCTGTTTGCCGGCGACTGTTCGGGCATGCGCCGCGAGTCCGGCTGGGTGCCGGAGCGCGAACTGCCGGTGGCCGCCGTGCACGGCGATCTGGCGCCGATTCCCGATGCGTTGGCCGACCAGCGCAGCCGCAACAACCAACTGCTGCTGGAAGCCGCGTTGCAGATTCGCGATGACATCGAGCACGCCATCCAGACTTACGGCCGCGAGCGCATCGGCGTGGTGCTCGGCACCAGCACTTCGGGCATCGACGAAGCCAGCCGAGGCCTTGCGCACTACATTCGTGACCAACAGTTCCCGGCCGATTACGACTACCGGCAACAGGAACTCGGCGCCCCGGCGAATTTCCTCGCCGACTGGCTGCAACTGAGCGGCCCGACCTATGTGATTTCCACTGCCTGCACCTCCAGCGCACGCGCGCTGATGAGCGCCCGACGCCTGCTCGATCTGGGCCTGTGCGACGCGGTGCTGTGCGGCGGTGTCGACAGCCTGTGCAAACTGACCCTCAACGGTTTCAGTGCGCTGGAAGCGGTGTCCGACCAGCGCTGCAATCCGTTTTCCGCCAACCGCAACGGCATCAACATCGGCGAAGCGGCAGTGCTGTTCGTGATGAGCAAAGAACGCGGCGCAGGGCCGGGCATCGCCCTGCTCGGCGCCGGCGCCAGCTCCGACGCGCACCATATTTCCGCACCGGAACCGACCGGCCGTGGCGCCCTGCAATCGATGCAGAAGGCGCTCGACCAAGCCCATCTGCACGCCGGCGACATCAGTTACCTGAACCTGCACGGCACCGCGACCCAGCACAACGACGCGATGGAAAGTCTGGCCGTCGCCTCCCTGTTTCCCGAAGGCGTGCCATGTTCCTCGACCAAACCGATGACCGGCCACACCCTCGGCGCCGCCGGCGCACTGGAAGCCGCGTTCTGCTGGTTGAGCCTGACTGCCGACAACCCCGACAACGCCTTGCCGCCGCACGTCTGGGATGGCCAACCAGATCCCGACCTGCCAGCGCTGAAGTGGGTGACCGCAAGCGAACGCCTGGCGTCCATTGCACCCCGCTACCTGATGAGCAACTCGTTTGCCTTCGGTGGCAATAACGTCAGCCTGATTATCGGAGACGCCCCATGAGCCACTGGCCGCTCGCCGAACTGCTGCCCCACGCTGGCGACATGATCCTGATCGACCGGATCCTGAGCTTTGACGACGAACAGATCCACACCACCCTCACCGTCCGGCCTGGCGGCCTGTTCAGCCTGCCCGACGGCAGCCTGCCGGCGTGGGTCGGCGTCGAGCTGATGGCGCAAAGCGTCGCCGCGTTCGCCGGCTGCCATGCGCGGCAGAAAGGCAACCCGGTGGAGCTGGGCTTTCTGCTCGGCACACGCAAGTTCGAATGCAATGTCGCAGCCTTTCCGGTCGGCAGCGAACTGACCATCCATGGCTTGCGCTCGCTGGAAGACGACAACGGCATGGGCGTATTCGAATGCCATATCAACGCGCCCGGCATCGAGGCCAGCGCCCGGCTGAACGTGTTCCGCCCGCCGCAGGCGGCGGACTATCTGGAACAATCCCGCGACGAAACCAACAAGGAGTCGAACGATGACTGAATCCATCCTGGTCACCGGCTCCAGCCGTGGCATCGGCCGCGCCATCGCCCTGCGTCTGGCCAGCGCCGGCCACGATATCGTTCTGCATTGCCGCAGCGGCGTGAGCGACGCGCAAGCGGTGAAAGCCGAAGTCGAAGCGCTCGGGCGCAACGCGCGCATCCTGCAATTCGACGTGGCGGATCGCGAAACCTGCAAAGCCATCCTCGAAGCCGACGTTGAAGCCCACGGCGCCTATTACGGCGTGGTGCTCAATGCCGGCCTGACCCGCGACGGCGCGTTTCCGGCCCTGAGCGACGATGACTGGGACGTGGTGTTGCGCACCAACCTCGACGGTTTCTACAACGTCCTGCACCCGGTGATGATGCCGATGATCCGCCGCCGCGCCGCTGGTCGCATCGTGTGCATCACCTCGGTGTCGGGGCTGATCGGCAACCGTGGTCAGGTCAATTACAGCGCCTCGAAGGCCGGCGTGATCGGCGCCGCGAAAGCCTTGGCGATCGAACTGGCCAAGCGCAAGATCACGGTCAACTGCGTCGCGCCGGGCCTGATCGATACGGCGATGCTGGATGAAAACGTGCCGGTGGAAGAACTGCTGAAAATGATCCCCGCACAACGCATGGGCACGCCTGAAGAGGTGGCCGGTGCGGTGAATTTCCTGATGTCGGCGGAAGCGTCGTACATCACCCGCCAGGTGCTGGCGGTCAACGGAGGCTTGTGCTGATGAAGCGCGTCGTCGTCACCGGCATGGCCGGCATTACCTCGCTGGGCAGCGACTGGGACACCATCGCCGGCAATTTCGCCGCCAACCGCAGCGGCATTCGCCGGATGGACGAGTGGGATCGCTTCAGCGAGCTCAACACGCGCCTGGCCGGGCCCATCGATGATTTCCAGGTGCCGGCGCACTGGACACGCAAACAGCTGCGCAGCATGGGCCGTGTTTCGCGGCTGGCCGTCGGCGCGGCGGAAAAAGCGCTGGCCGACGCCGGCCTGCTCGGCGACGAATCGATCAAGGACGGGCGCATGGGCGTGGCCTGTGGTTCGTCCACCGGCAGCACCGACGAGATCAAGGCGTTCGGCAACATGCTGCTCAACTCGGTGGCCGAAGGCCTCAACGCCAACTCCTACGTGCGGATGATGCCGCACACCACGGCGGCGAACATCAGCATCTTCTTCGGCCTCACCGGCCGCTTGATCCCGACCTCCAGCGCCTGCACCAGCGGCAGCCAGGGCATCGGTTATGCCTACGAGGCGATCAAGTTCGGCCGCCTGCCGCTGATGCTCGCCGGTGGCGCCGAAGAGCTGTGCCCAACCGAAGCCATGGTGTTCGACGCGCTGTACGCCACCAGCCTGAAAAACGATGCACCGCATACCTCGCCACGCCCCTACGACAAGGGCCGCGACGGTCTGGTGATCGGTGAAGGCGGCGGCATGCTGGTGCTTGAAGAGCTGGAACATGCCCTGGCGCGCGGTGCGCACATTCACGCCGAGATCGTCGGCTTCGGCAGCAACGCCGACGGCCAGCACACCACCCGCCCCGAACAAGTCACCATGCGCCGGGCGATGGAACTGGCGCTGGAAGACGCAGGCCTTGCGCCGGACGTCATCGGCTACGTCAACGGCCACGGCACCGCCACCGAACAGGGCGATGTCGCCGAAACCCTGGCCACCAGTGCTCTGTTCGGCGAACGCATGCCGATCAGTTCGCAAAAGAGCTTCCTGGGCCACACCCTCGGTGCCTGCGGGGCGCTGGAATCGTGGTTCAGCATCGAGATGCTCAACCGCGACCTGTACGTGCACACGCTCAACCTCGACGAGGTCGATCCGCACTGCGGCAAGCTCGACTACCTGCGCGGCGAGTTCCGGCAGATGAGCCACGAATACGTGATGAACAACAACTTCGCTTTCGGCGGGGTCAACACCTCGCTGATCTTCCGCCGCTGGCCCCAACCGAATTAATCCAGGTCAAGGAGACCTTCATGCACTTCAAGAAACTCGCTGCCACCCTGCTCATCTGCGCCTTGCCGGCCGTCAGTCAGGCCCGTGACACGGCGGTCTATCTGCCGTTCGACAAGGCCGTCGCCGAAGCGACCCGCACCGGCAAGATCGATGGCAGCGTGAAGTTCTATCTGGCGGGCAACGCCCCGGCTGGCAAAGTCACCGTTGTCAGCCCCGGCGCCGTGACCAACAAAAAGACCAACGCCTTCAACAAGACCGACCAGGAAGCCTGCGAGTGGGTCGTGCAATCGGCGATCATCAGCCTGCACCAGGCCGCAAAAAATGCCGGCGCCAACGCCGTGACCAACATCGTCAGCTTCTACAAGAGCAACGAGCGCAAGGATGCGAAAACCTACGAATGCCACGCGGGCGCCATCATGGCGGGCGTAGCGTTGAAGGGCGATCTGGCGACGGTTCAGTAACGGCTAGAACGACAAAGGGCGCCTCTCGGCGCCCTTTTTTTCATCTATTGCACAAAAAACTGCACACAAGGAAAGCCCAGCGTTTCTTTTCGGAAACGTCCCACATTCAGCGCATTTTCTACTCTGTAAGGTCAGTGGTGCCGCGATCAAGCGGCACACCTCAAGGACGAAAAAATGCGTAAAAAAGCGGTTATCGTTTTCAGCGGCGGTCAGGATTCAACCACCTGCTTGATCCATGCCTTGCCGAGGTACGACGAAATTCACTGTATTACGTTTGATTATGGCCAACGCCATCGCGCAGAAATCGACGTGGCACGTCGACTAGCGAAAGAGCTGGGTGTGACTGCGCACAGCGTGCTGGACGTGAAGGTACTCAACGACTTGACCGTCAGCAGCCTGACGCGTGCCAACATCCCCGTACCGTCCGCCAATTCATCCGGCAACGATTTGCCCAACACGTTCGTACCTGGAAGAAACATTCTGTTTTTAACGCTGGCGTCGGTTTATGCGTATCAAATTCGGGCTCAGACTGTGATTACAGGTGTCTGCGAAACAGATTTTTCTGGCTACCCGGATTGTCGTGATGATTTCGTTAAAACGCTAAATGAAGCTATCAACTTAGGCATGGAATATGAACTGCAGCTTGAAACGCCATTGATGTGGCTGACCAAGGCCGAAATCTGGGCGCTGGCCAACTATCATGGCCAACTCGATTTCGTTCGCGAACACACACTGTCTTGCTATAACGGAATAAAGGCTAGTGGCTGTGAGGAATGTGATGCTTGTAGCCTTCGCTCGAAGGGGCTAGACGACTTCCTGAAAAACAAGAAAAAATTCACAAACAGTTTGAGATATCGATTGAGCTTAAGCTTAAGCTAACTCCCCAAAGAACAGGAGGAGGAGCGTAATAACGCCCCTCCCCTGATGCCTATTACGCGACCTTACTCTCCGCAACAAACCTTCTAAAAAGCGACCTTGCTCCGTACGCGGGAAAAACATTGAAAAATGCAAAAAACATCTTGATGGTGATTTGCACCATCACGATTGACAATATTTCATCACTCTCCAGCACACCATAAAAAGCTATAAAGCAAAAAAGTACACTATCGATCAATACTGCAAAAAACGTACTAAAAAAAACACGCAAAAAGAGATACCTGGAGTTTGTCAACTGCTTAATTTTGCACAAGAGGTATGAATTAATATATTCGGAAAACAGAAACGAAACCGATGAGGCCAACAACACCGAGGAAACATGCGATACCACCTCACCATAAGGTGCATCAAGTTTCCAATCCGGCACTCCCGGCATCATTTTCGCCGCGCTCAACAATAAAATAATCAGCGCATTGCTCAGGAATCCAAAAAAAATTGCCCTTCTTGCCAGCTTGAACCCATACAACTCATTCAGCATATCGACAACAAGAAAGGTCAGAGGATAGAGAAAAACTCCTGGAGTTAAAACGACGTCAAATTGCTCGATATATATCAGCTTCGTGGCACCAATATTCGAGAACACATACAACACCAAGAGCAACAGGTTTAATACAACGTAGACCATCCAGGATCGCTCATGCCGATCGGTCATATCATAGGCGGTCACGGCTGTACTCGTAGAATAATATTTCCTGTATATACTTTTGACTTCGGCTCTGCTGAGATTATCTATCAAATCACTTTTTATCAGCTCTGCCAATTTCAGCTTAATCAGCTTCCCGGTTGAGACAACCATTACTACAGCGAGCTTCTTATCCGGCTCAAACCCCAGCAGCTTATATTTGCTGCTTACAGCCTCAATATTTTCCGACATTAAACCTTTCCTCTATCAATTCCCCTATGACAAGTACATCAGCATCAAACTCCGAGTCGGCGACGATGGTGAGTTTTCTAGTACGCTTGTCATATACAAGCTTTTCACCCCTACTAATCGATACGCCTTTCCTAACTATCAGAAGGTCACCCACTTCATTGGCACCGACTATCTCACTCTCCAAAAGCACACCTATCAGATTACTCGCCGCTCCGAAGTAATAGGTCAAAGGGTGCGATATAGCCAATTCGCCAATCCTTTTCTCCAAACTCTGAAGCAACAAGCTTTCCTTGATGACCGGCACGGCGGCTGGATTCATATTCCCGTGCAAAGAAACAGTGGATTCAATTATCTCCCGCTCTTCAAAATCAACAGTTTCAATCTCTTTGTAAGACACCCCGAAAAAATCCGAGATCTTGCGGATTGTAGATTGCTGCACGTTAACTACTCTACCTTCCAGAATATTGTAGATGGTTGTCCTGGTTAACCCGCTGGAGTTACAAAGCGAAATTCTTGTCTCACCTCGGCTTTCTATCAGGTACTTAATATTCCTTTTTAGCTTTTCTGTCCTTTCTTTCTTATGCATTAAATATCTGCCAATCACTTGATAGGTTGAAACGCATCCACTACTCGTCGGAGCCATGCAGAACGCTGACATACGCGAATGAATTGTACATCCACAGCAGCATGTTTAATTCGACGTTGAATACCAAACATCATACATAGGACAAATCCCACAACATTAAGAGAGCTTACTTACAGACACCTACAAAGAATCATTTAATTACACAAACGTTCAATTATATGATTAATAGAAACGAAATTATTAGTTATAAATACATTCGTTATCCACGCACTTCGCCGAGCACCTATGAATAGCTTGAAATGGATATCGCTATTCACTAAAAATCAGAGGGAGTTCCGAAATGAAAAAAGTTGATTCCGACCACCCGCAATCCCTAGGCATACGTAATCCAGACACGCCCGACCAAACCCGAACTAATGTCCCCGTTACCTCCCGCCGCTCGCGTAAATCGGAGCCGGTCAGCCACATTTTCACGATCCTGCCGGATGTCGACACTGAGTCATTGCTTTGCCATGCATGCGAAAACCTCGCTTCGCTCAATGTCATGGCTACGAATCTCGCGGGCGAGGTGGAAGGGCCGCAGCGGAACGTAACGCTGGCTATTCAGCAGCTCACCGTACTGAGCGAGTTGCCGGTCAATCGCGTGCTGGACAATCTTGATCCGCCTTGAAAATGAGCCTGCAATTTCAGTAAACACTGATCACCGAATACTGGCGCCTTTTACCTAATGGAGTTCTTCTGTCATGGATCGATACAGACCTATCACCGGAATTGACTGCGAAATACCTTCACTGCTCATCGACACTGAAGCACCACTTGACGTACTTCACGAAATAGCCGTTTATCGCATACGCACAGCGACACAGTTTCTCGAAAACCTGGCGTTCAGTGAGGGCATTTACAGTGAGTTGGCGAAGGTATTGGTCACATCGTTGCGCGATGGCTGCGACTTGTTGGATGTGATCGGGCGCAGATTGCAGGATGAGGTTTCGGCTTAGGAGTTAATGCAATCAAACCTTCAGAAACGACGAAGGGCGCCTCGGCGCCCTTTCACAAACAGGTTGGCTTGTCATCGCCTGTCACCTGTCTGGCTCTGCGATGGCTGGATGCCCAGGATCCTCAGAGTCTCACAAAACACTTTGGGGAGAATTTTCGATTTCCAATCCGATGTTCCGATGCCAGGCGCGTACAACTGTCGCAACTGCCTGATTCAAGAATCTGAACTCCCCTTTTCCTTCCTCCAGACAAACTGCCATGTAGTACTCAATGTCTTCAACGGTTGTTAAGTAATCGGCAGAGTCCCAGTGCGAAAACTGTTCGATTTTGCTTCCTTATGTGCGGCCGAACGAAGTGAGAAAAATTAACGTTCATTGTAAAGTCCCGCCAGTCAGCGTTTTCCGAAAAACCTGTAGGCAATAACGCGAGATTTTGTAGTTCCCACTCCTTGGTGCAACACCTCTCAGAGTCAGTTTCTAAAATTCAGATGGGGATGATCGTCACGTTGCGTTAAACAAAGATCTGGCTAAGGTGAAGTACTACGTGGTCGAAGGGTGCGATTTCTCGTTTTAGAGGACCCACCCTGGCACAGGAGACAACCATGCAAGCGAAAGCCCTGATCACCGCCACCCTTTTCAGCCTGCTCCCCAGCGCCAGCCACGCCACCAATCTGATGTACATGCCGTTCGAAACAGTTGTGTCGGATGCGATGCGCGCCGGGCGGCTGGATGGCAGTGTGAAGTTTTATCTGGTCGGCAACGGACCTCAGGGCACTCAGCGGTTGTTGCGGCGCGGGGTGGTCAGCGATCTGAAGACCAACGGCTTCAACAAGAGCGATCACGACTCCTGCGAGTGGGTGTTGCAGTCGAATCTGATTGCGCTGCAGGCCGAGGCCAAGCGTGTCGGGGCGAATGCGGTGACCAACATCGTCAGCTACTACGACCAGCATGTGCGCAAGGATCTGAACACTTACGAATGTCGGGCCGGCATCTTTGTCACGCGGGTGGCGTTGAAGGGTGATCTGGTGCGGCTGCCTTGATCAACCGGCTTCGACCTTGCGCGTGAGCAGTTCGACAAACGCCTTGGCCATCGGCGATTTCTGGTCCTTGCGCTGCACCAGCCACACCGCCGTCACGGCCTCGGGATCGAGCAGCGGTCGATAGACCACGCCGTCGATGCGCATCCGCTGATACGACGCCGGCATCACTGACACGCCCAGACCGGCTGCCACCAGCCCGATGATGGTCATGGCTTCGCCGGCCTCCTGGGCGAAGTGCGGACTGAACCCCGCATCGCGGGCCAGGCTGATCAGTTGCGAATACAGTCCGCTGCCGTAACTGCGCGGGAAGAACACGAACGGCTCAAGGGCCAGCGCCGAGAGGAACAGCCCCTCTTCAGAGCCCTGCGCCAGCGGATGTTTGGAGCTGAGCACGGCCACCAATGGCTCGCGCATGAGTTCGACCACGCTCAGCGAATCCGGCAGGCCCAGCGGTCGCATGATGCCGACCTCGATCGATTCGTCCACCAACGCGTCGGCCACCATGGTGCTGCTCATCTCCCGCAGGTTCAGATGCACCGCCGGGAAGCGTTGGCGGAAGGAAAAAATCGCTTGGGGAATGGTCGAGTTGAACGGCGCCGATGAGGTGAAGCCAATCTTCAGCTCCCCCAGTTCTCCAAGCTGCGCGCGGCGGGCCACGTCCGCCGCTTTATCGACCTGAGCCAGCACCAGCCGCGCTTCCTCCAGAAACAACCGCCCGGCCTCGCTGAGCTCGACCCGACGATTGGTACGCTCGAACAGTCGCGCGCCGACTTCCTGTTCCAGCGCCTGAATCTGCTGGCTCAGCGGTGGCTGGGAGATCCCCAGCACCTGTGCGGCGCGACCGAAGTGCAGTTCTTCGGCGACGGCGATGAAGTAGCGCAGATGACGCAATTCCATGAACACCCCATTAGGTCGTTAAAGCTATCAAACAGGTCGAACAATATATTGGATAGAAACATTAGCCAGCTATATGATTTTTTCATTGCCTGCCTGCCCGCGCCCTCCGAGGTCTGATGTGAAAACCGCCGTCGCTCCACTGGCCCATGAAGTTCCGCCCGCTGCGGCGGACGATGTACTGACCGAACTGCAAGAGATCTACATCGAGAAAGGTACGCCCGCGTTCATGCGCACGGTACTCGCGCTGTTCAGCGGCGGCTTCGCCACCTTCGCCCTGCTGTACTGCGTGCAGCCGATGATGCCGCTGCTGTCCCACGAATATTCGATCAACGCCGCGCAGAGCAGCCTGATCCTGTCGGTGGCCACCGGCATGCTGGCGTTCGGTCTGCTGATCACCGGCCCGATTTCCGATCGGGTCGGGCGCAAACCGGTGATGGTCGCCGCGCTGTTTGCCGCGGCGCTGTGCACCATCGCCAGTTCGATGATGCCGAGCTGGCATGGCGTGCTGATCATGCGTGCGCTGATCGGGCTGTCATTGAGTGGCCTGGCGGCGGTGGCCATGACTTACCTGAGCGAGGAAATCCATCCGCAGCACATCGGTCTGGCGATGGGTCTGTACATCGGCGGCAACGCGATTGGCGGTATGAGCGGGCGGTTGATCACCGGGGTGCTGATCGACTTCGTCAGCTGGCACACGGCAATGATGGTGATCGGCGGCCTGGCGTTGATCGCCGCAGCAGTGTTCTGGAAGATCCTGCCGGAGTCGCGCAACTTCCGCTCCCGCTCGCTGCATCCGCGTAGCCTGCTCGACGGCTTCACCATGCACTTTCGCGATGCCGGCCTGCCGCTGCTGTTCCTAGAGGCGTTCGTGCTGATGGGCGCGTTCGTCACCCTGTTCAACTACATCGGTTACCGCCTGCTGGCCGAGCCGTATCACATGGATCAAGTGTTCGTGGGGCTGTTGTCGGTGGTGTATCTGTCGGGCATCTACAGCTCGGCAAAAATCGGTTCGCTGGCCGACAAACTGGGCCGCCGCAAAGTGCTGTGGGCGACCATCGCCCTGATGTTCGCCGGCCTCGCCCTGACGATGTTCACACCGCTGCCGCTGGTGATCATCGGCATGCTGATCTTCACCTTCGGCTTCTTCGGCGCCCACTCGGTCGCCAGCAGCTGGATCGGCCGCCGGGCGCTCAAGGCCAAGGGCCAGGCGTCGTCGTTGTACCTGTTCAGCTATTACGCCGGGTCGAGCATCGCCGGGACAGCGGGCGGGGTGTTCTGGCACATGGCCGGGTGGAACGGGATTGGGCTGTTTATCGGCGCGCTGTTGCTGGTGGCACTGTTGGTGGCGTTGAAGCTGGCGAAGTTGCCGCCGCTGGGGGGTGGCGAAAAGGTTTAGCCACAACTGCGCCCTAGCGGTAATCACGGGCCAAGGTACACTGACGGCATTCACCTGCTTTGGTAAAGGAAGCCAGAATGCGCCTGGACCGTCTCCACATTCAGAATTTTCGTTGCTACGAAGATGCCACGTTCGACTTTCAGCCGGGATTCAATCTGGTGGTGGGAGTTAATGGGAGCGGGAAGACGTCGTTGTTGCAGGCGGTTGCCGTTTCGTTCATCGAACTTGGCAATGCTATGAAGCCAAGTCAGACCTCTATAAAAAATGAAGACATTCGTTTTGTCATAGATCGTTTTGAAAACAGAAGCCGCTTCGAGCGCAAGTTCCCATTACTGGTACATGGCATAGGCAGCTTCTTCGGAGCTACAGACTGGGTTCTGAAACGAGATGCAGAAGACTTGCCCCATCTTGTAGATTCAGTATTCGACGCAGAGATAGAAAAACTACAACAGAAAATAAATTTGGCCATTCAGGTCGATTTGCCTGTGCTTGCTTTCTACCGATCCAATCGCCGCTGGCAGGGGGTGGGAGTATCTGCTGAGTTCGCCGCAAAACAGCGCGTCTCGCGCTTCGATGCCTACGTTAACTGGTTCGATGCGGTTGCGGATCTCAGAGATTTTGAAAGCTGGTTAATCGGCAGAACGCTGGAGCGGATGCAGAACCTTCTTGACTCCAATACTCAGTCACTTGAGTTCGACGACGAACTTTACTGGGTAAACACTGCGATTGAGCGCGCTATACCCCACGCACAAAATTTGCGCTACGACCTCAGGCTGCAAAGCTTGTTAATCGACTTGGATGGAAAAACCATTCCTTTCAATGAGCTTAGCGACGGTCAACGCGGGATGATTGCGTTGTTCGCAGATATCGCCCGCCGCATGTGCATCCTCAACCCCCAAATGGGCAAAGACGTTTTGAAGAACACCTCCGGGGTGGTCATCATCGACGAACTGGACATCCACCTTCACCCGGCCTGGCAACGCAGCATCGTGCCATCGCTGAGACAGGCATTCCCCAAAGTCCAGTTCATCGCTGCAAGCCACTCCCCGCAAATCATCGGCAGCCTGAAACCTGAGGAAGTGATCGTGTTGCAGAACGGAGATCCGACTCATCCGCGGGTCACCTACGGTCTGGATTCCAGCAGCGTGCTTGAAGAGGTAATGGGCGTTACGCAGCGCGAACCAGAAATCGAAGATCTGCTGTCCGAACTTTTTTCCACGTTGGAAGACAACGACCTCGAAAAGGCAAAGTCACAACTTGAGGCGCTGAAAAAGAAAGCCCCCGACCTACCGGAATTTGCCGGCGCCGAAGCACTGATCAGGCGCAAGGAGATTCTCGGCAAATGAAGCGAGTGCTCAAAGGAACTGAACCAGCTTCATTTACAGATTGGAAAAACTCGGCGAACGACGAGTGGAGTCCAACTTACCCAACGCTACAAAACCCGCAAAAGCGGGATTTGCATAATGCTCTGCTTAAGGAGCAAGGCTTCTTCTGCTGTTATTGCGGCCGGGAAATAGATGCCTCGACCAGCCATATCGAGCACTTCAGACCACAAGAGCATTTTGAAGAGCTAGCGTTGGATTTTCACAACCTTCATGCCTCCTGCCTGCGAGAAACCAAACCCGGCAACCCGTTGCACTGCGGCCATAAGAAAGGCAACTGGTTCGACGAAAACCAACACATTTCTCCCACCGACGAGAATTGTGAACAGCGTTTCCGATATCTGCGAACCGGCGAAATCCAACCGAAAAACGCTGAAGACCCTCCTGCTGCCAAGATGATTGAAGTGCTGGCGTTAGACATCGCCTATCTCAAAAATCGACGTCAGGACACAATCCGCCGCCTCTTCGATGATGAGTTCGTCATGCACGTCAGCGAGGAAGAGCTTGAGCGGTTGGTGACGGCGATCAGAAATACCGCGATTCCCAATCAAAAACCCTTCGACCACATCATCGCCCGCTACGCCGAACAACTCCTCGGTCGCTAAACCCATCGCAAACAAAAACGCCCGGCATAAGCCGGGCGTTTTTGTTTTCTACTATTAGAGCTGAGCGCCGATTACTCGTGATACTGCGCCGACAACTCGTGCACCGCACGCAGGAACGCGCCAGCGTGCTCCGGATCGACTTCCGGGGTGATGCCGTGGCCGAGGTTGAACACGTGGCCGCTGCCTTTGCCGTAACTGGCGAGGATGCGCCCGACTTCGGTGCGGATCGCTTCCGGCTTGGCGTACAGCACGGTCGGGTCCATGTTGCCTTGCAGCGCGACCTTGTCGCCCACGCGGGCGCGGGCGTTGCCGATGTCGCAGGTCCAGTCCAGGCCCAGCGCATCAGCACCGGCCTCGGCGATGCTTTCCAGCCACAGGCCGCCGTTCTTGGTGAACAGGATCACCGGCACTTTGCGACCGTCGTGCTCGCGGATCAGGCCGCTGACGATTTTCTTCATGTAGGCCAGGGAGAATTCCTGATACGCCGCCGCCGACAGGTTGCCGCCCCAGGTATCGAAGATCTGCACCGCTTGCGCGCCGGCCTGGATCTGGCCGTTCAGGTACGAGGTCACCGACTGCGCCAGCTTGTCCAGCAGCAGGTGCATGGCTTGCGGGTTGTCGTAGAGCATCGCCTTGGTCTTGCGGAAGTCTTTCGACGAGCCGCCTTCGACCATGTACGTGGCGAGGGTCCACGGGCTGCCGGAGAAACCGATCAGCGGCACGCGGCCGTTCAGTTCGCGGCGGATGGTGCTGACCGCGTCCATCACGTAACCGAGGTCTTTGTGCGGATCGGGGATCGGCAGGGCTTCGATGTCGGCCAGGGTGCTGACGACTTTCTTGAAGCGCGGGCCTTCACCGGTCTCGAAGTACAGGCCCTGGCCCATGGCATCGGGAATGGTGAGGATGTCGGAGAACAGGATCGCCGCGTCCAGTTGCGGATAGCGGTCCAGCGGTTGCAGCGTGACTTCGCAGGCGAATTCCGGATTCATGCACAGGCTCATGAAATCACCGGCCTGGGCTCGACTGGCGCGGTATTCCGGCAGGTAGCGGCCGGCCTGGCGCATCATCCACACAGGGGTGACGTCTACGGGTTGCTTGAGCAGGGCGCGGAGGAAACGGTCGTTCTTCAGGGCAGTCATGTCGGCATCCGGAAAAAAAGTGCGGGCATTTTCTCAGAGCGCGACGCAAAAGGCACGGATGCAGGTCAGCCTTTTGTCTATCGGGTCAATTTGTCGCAATGATTTGGCGGATTTCAGCAACACCCGGAAACCAATGTGGGAGCGGTCTTGCTCGCGAAAGCGGTGTGTCAGTCAATACATCAGGTAACTGATACAAAGCATTCGCGAGCAAGTCGAATCGTCGCACCGCCGCTCCCACATTTTTGATCGCATTTCAGGTTGAAATGTAATCAGACGCCCAGGTAATCCAGGATCCCTTCAGCCGCATTGCGGCCTTCGAAGATCGCCGTCACCACCAGGTCGGAACCGCGCACCATGTCGCCACCGGCGAAGATTTTCGGGTTGCTGGTCTGGTGCTTGTACTGACCTTGCTCGGGCGCAACGACGCGGCCCTGGCTGTCGGTCTGGATCTCGAACTGCTCGAACCACGGCGCCGGGCTTGGACGGAAACCGAAAGCGATGACCACGGCGTCGGCCGGGATGATCTCTTCGGAGCCCGGGATCGGCTCGGGGCTGCGACGGCCACGGGCGTCCGGCTCGCCGAGACGGGTCTCGACCACTTTCACGCCTTCGACCTTGTCCTCGCCAACGATGGCGATCGGCTGACGGTTGTAGAGGAATTTCACGCCTTCTTCCTTGGCGTTCTTCACCTCTTTGCGCGAGCCGGGCATGTTTGCTTCGTCACGACGATAGGCGCAGGTCACCGATTTGGCGCCCTGGCGGATCGACGTGCGGTTGCAGTCCATCGCCGTGTCGCCGCCGCCCAGCACCACGACCTTCTTGCCTTTCATGTCGACGAAATCTTCCGGCGACTTTTCAAAGCCCAGGTTGCGGTTGACGTTGGCGATCAGGAAATCCAGTGCGTCATAAACGCCCGGCAGATCCTCACCGGCAAAACCGCCCTTCATGTAGGTGTAGGTGCCCATGCCCATGAACACGGCATCGTATTCGGCGAGCAGTTGCTCCATGGTCACGTCCTTGCCGACCTCGGTGTTGAGGCGGAATTCGATGCCCATGCCGGTGAAGACTTCGCGGCGATTGCTCAGCACGGTCTTCTCGAGCTTGAACTCGGGGATGCCGAAGGTCAGCAGACCGCCGATTTCCGGGTTCTTGTCGAACACCACCGGCGTCACGCCGCCACGCACCAGCACGTCGGCACAACCCAGACCCGCCGGGCCCGCGCCGATGATCGCGACACGCTTGCCGGTCGGCTTGACCTTGGACATGTCCGGGCGCCAGCCCATGGCGAACGCAGTGTCGGTGATGTACTTCTCGACCGAACCGATGGTCACCGCGCCGAAGCCGTCGTTAAGGGTGCAGGCACCCTCGCACAAACGATCCTGCGGGCACACCCGGCCGCAGACTTCCGGCAGGGTGTTGGTCTGGTGCGACAGCTCGGCGGCCTGGAGGATGTTGCCCTCGGCCACCAGCTTCAGCCAGTTCGGAATGAAGTTGTGCACCGGGCACTTCCATTCGCAATACGGGTTGCCGCAACCCAGGCAGCGGTGGGCCTGGTCGGCCGACTGCTGGGGTTTGAACGGTTCGTAGATTTCCACGAACTCTTTCTTGCGTTGACGCAACAGTTTCTTCTTCGGATCCTTGCGCCCGACATCGATGAACTGGAAGTCGTTATTCAGACGTTCAGCCATTGTTAAAACCTCATCAAACTCTTCAGGCGCATATCACTGCGGGTTGGCACGGGTGCTGGAAAGCAACGACTTCAGGTTGGCAGCCTTCGGCTTGACCAACCAGAAACGGCGCAAGTAGTCATCGAGGTTCTCGGCGAGTTCACGACCCCACTCGCTGTCGGTTTCCGCGACGTACTCGTTCAGCACGTTCTGCAGGTGGCTGCGATAGGCTTCCATCGCCTCGCCGCTGATCCGCTGGATTTCCACCAGTTCGTGGTTGACCCGGTCAACGAAGGTGTTGTCCTGGTCGAGCACGTAGGCGAAACCGCCGGTCATGCCAGAGCCGAAGTTGTAACCGGTCTTGCCCAGAACGCAGACAAAACCACCGGTCATGTACTCACAGCAGTGATCGCCAGTGCCTTCCACAACCGTGTGGGCACCGGAGTTGCGCACGGCGAAACGCTCGCCTGCGGTGCCGGCGGCGAACAGCTTGCCGCCCGTGGCGCCGTACAGGCAGGTGTTGCCGATGATGGCGCTTTCCTGAGTCTTATAAACGCTGCCCTTCGGCGGCACGATGGTCAGCTTGCCACCGGTCATGCCTTTGCCGACGTAGTCGTTGGCGTCGCCTTCCAGGTACATGTTCAGACCGCCGGCGTTCCACACGCCGAAGCTCTGACCTGCAGTGCCCTTGAAGCGGAAGGTGATTGGCGCTTTCGCCATACCCTGGTTGCCATGCTTGCGCGCGATTTCGCCGGAGATCCGTGCGCCGATCGAACGGTCGCAGTTGCAGATATCCAGATCGAACTCGGCGCCGCTGAGGTCGTTGATCGCCGACGTCGCCATCTCGACCATTTTCTCGGCCAGCAGGCCCTGGTCGAACGGTGGGTTGCGCTCGACGCCGCAGAACTGAGGCTTGTCCGCCGGGATGTGATCGCTGCCCAGCAGCGGGGTCAGATCCAAGTGATGCTGCTTGGCGGTCTGGCCTTCGAGGATTTCCAGCAGATCGGTACGGCCGATCAGCTCTTCGAGGGAGCGCACGCCGAGCTTGGCCAGCCACTCGCGGGTTTCTTCGGCGACGTAGGTGAAGAAATTCACCACCATGTCGACGGTGCCGATGTAGTGATCCTTGCGCAGCTTCTCGTTCTGGGTCGCGACGCCGGTGGCGCAGTTGTTCAGGTGGCAGATACGCAGGTATTTGCAGCCCAGCGCGATCATCGGCGCAGTACCGAAGCCGAAGCTTTCGGCGCCGAGGATGGCTGCCTTGATTACGTCGAGGCCGGTTTTCAGGCCGCCGTCGGTCTGGACCCGAACCTTGCCGCGCAGGTCGTTGCCGCGCAGGGTCTGGTGGGTTTCGGCCAGGCCGAGTTCCCACGGAGCGCCAGCGTATTTGATCGAGGTTAGCGGCGATGCACCGGTACCGCCGTCGTAGCCGGAGATGGTGATCAAGTCCGCGTAGGCCTTGGCCACACCGGCAGCGATGGTGCCGACGCCCGCTTCAGCCACCAGTTTCACCGAGACCAGCGCCTTCGGGTTGACCTGTTTCAAGTCAAAGATCAGCTGCGACAAGTCTTCGATGGAATAGATGTCGTGGTGCGGCGGTGGCGAAATCAGGGTTACGCCCGGCACTGCGTAACGCAGCTTGGCGATCAGCCCGTTCACTTTGCCGCCCGGCAGTTGCCCGCCCTCGCCCGGCTTGGCGCCCTGGGCGACCTTGATCTGCAACACTTCGGCGTTGACCAGGTATTCCGGGGTCACCCCGAAACGGCCGGTCGCAACTTGCTTGATTTTCGAGCTCTTGATGGTGCCGTAGCGCGCCGGGTCTTCGCCGCCTTCGCCGGAGTTGGAACGCGCACCGAGGCGGTTCATGGCTTCGGCCAGGGCTTCGTGAGCTTCCGGCGACAGCGCGCCCAGCGAGATACCGGCGGAGTCGAAGCGCTTGAGCACCGATTCCAGTGGTTCGATTTCACTGATGTCCAGCGGCGTGTCGAGGGTCTTGACCTTGAACAGGTCGCGGATCATCGACACCGGACGGTTGTCCACCAGCGAGGTGTATTCCTTGAATTTGGCGTAGTCGCCCTGCTGCACGGCGGCTTGCAGGGTGTTGACCACGTCCGGGTTGTACGCGTGATATTCGCCACCGTGGACGAACTTCAGCAGACCGCCCTGCTGGATCGGCTTGCGCGGACTCCAGGCTTCGGTGGCCAGTGCTTTCTGCTCGGCTTCGATGTCGACGAAACGCGCACCCTTGATACGGCTCGGCACGCCACGGAAGCTCAGCTCGCAGACTTCTTCGGACAGGCCGATGGCTTCGAACAGCTGCGCACCGCGGTACGAGGCGATGGTCGAGATGCCCATCTTCGACAGGATCTTCAACAGACCTTTGGTGATGCCTTTGCGGTAGTTCTTGAACACCTCGTAGAGGTCGCCCAGCACTTCACCGGTCCGGATCAGGTCGCCCAGCACTTCGTACGCCAGGAACGGATAGACCGCCGAGGCGCCGAAGCCGATCAGCACCGCGAAGTGGTGCGGATCGCGGGCGGTGGCGGTTTCCACCAGGATGTTGGAGTCGCAGCGCAGGCCTTTTTCGGTCAGGCGGTGGTGCACCGCGCCAGTGGCCAGCGAGGCGTGGATCGGCAGCTTGCCCGGAGCGATATGGCGGTCGCTCAGAACGATCTGGGTACGACCGGCACGCACGGCTTCTTCAGCCTGATCGGCGACGTTGCGGATCGCCGCTTCGAGGCCGACGCTTTCGTCGTAGTTGAGGTCGATGATCTGCCGCTCGAAACCCGGACGGTCGAGGTTCATCAGCGAACGCCACTTGGCCGGGGAAATGACCGGCGAGCTGAGGATCACGCGCGAGGCGTGTTCCGGCGATTCCTGGAAGATGTTGCGCTCGGCACCGAGGCAGATTTCAAGCGACATCACGATCGCTTCACGCAGCGGGTCGATCGGCGGGTTGGTCACCTGGGCAAACTGCTGGCGGAAATAGTCGTACGGCGTGCGCACGCGCTGGGACAGCACGGCCATCGGCGTGTCGTCGCCCATCGAGCCGACGGCTTCATAGCCTTGCTCGCCAAGCGGACGCAGTACCTGATCGCGCTCTTCGAACGTGACCTGATACATCTTCATGTATTGCTTGAGCTGATCGACGTCGTAGAAAGCCGAACCGTGATCGTTGTCTTCCATGGTCGCCTGGATACGCAGGGCATTCTTGCGCAACCATTGCTTGTACGGATGACGGGATTTGAGACGGTTGTCGATCGCATCGGTGTCGAGGATCTGCCCGGTTTCGGTGTCCACGGCGAAGATCTGGCCCGGGCCGACACGGCCCTTGGCGAGCACGTCTTCAGGCTGGTAGTTCCAGACGCCGATTTCCGAAGCCAGGGTGATGAAACCGTTCTTGGTGGTGACCCAGCGCGCCGGGCGCAGACCGTTACGGTCGAGCAGGCACACCGCGTAGCGACCGTCGGTCATGACCACGCCGGCCGGGCCGTCCCACGGTTCCATGTGCATCGAGTTGTACTCGTAGAACGCACGCAGATCCGGATCCATGGTTTCGACGTTCTGCCACGCTGGCGGAATGATCATCCGCACGCCACGGAACAGGTCGATGCCGCCGGTGACCATCAGTTCGAGCATGTTGTCCATGCTCGAGGAATCGGAACCGACACGGTTGACCAGCGGGCCGAGTTCTTCCAGATCCATCAGATCGTTGGTGAACTTGGTCCGACGGGCCTGCGCCCAGTTGCGGTTGCCGGTGATGGTGTTGATCTCGCCGTTGTGGGCGAGGAAGCGGAATGGCTGAGCCAGCGGCCATTTCGGCAGGGTGTTGGTGGAGAAGCGCTGGTGGAACACGCAGATTGCGGTTTGCAGGCGCTGGTCACCCAGGTCCGGATAGAACGCGGCCAGGTCGGCCGGCATCATCAGGCCTTTATAGATGATGGTCTTGTGGGAAAAGCTGCAGATGTAGTGGTCGGTGTCGGCGGCATTGGCCACGGACGAGCGACGACGGGCGCTGAACAGCTTGACCGCCATGTCCTGATCGCTCAGGCCTTCGCCGCCGATGTACACCTGCTCGATCTGCGGCAGGCGCTCAAGGGCCAGGCGGCCGAGGACGCTGGTGTCGATCGGCACTTTGCGCCAGCCGATCAGTTGCAGGCCTTCGGCCAGGATCTCGCGGTTCATGTTCTCGCGAGCGGCTTCGGCCTTGGCCGGATCCTGATTGAAGAAGACCATGCCCACGGCATATTGCTTGGGCAGCTCGACGCTGAAGGCTTCCTGGGCAATGGCACGCAGGAAGGCGTCGGGTTTTTGAATCAGCAGACCGCAACCGTCACCGGTCTTGCCGTCGGCATTAATCCCACCGCGGTGGGTCATGCAGGTCAGGGCCTCGATGGCCGTTTGCAAAAGGGTATGACTGGGTTCGCCCTGCATATGGGCTATCAGGCCGAAACCGCAGTTATCCTTGAATTCATCTGGTTGGTACAGACCTGCTTTCATAGACACTTTCTCACCAGGCTGCCTCTTAACGAGGCAAATTTCTTTTCAATTCAACCACTTGCTTGCCGCGCCGAACGTACGCCGGCTTTGCGGGGGCAAAAGGGTGGTCATTGTACACAGCGACACAAAGGCTCACAAATTTGACGACGAAATGTCGCAAATTCATGTCGCATTTGTGAAAGGTTTAAAACGATCTGCTGTGCTAGTCAAAACTTTTTTAGTTTTGACCGCAACGACTCAAAGACTACTGTGACGCAGACACCACAAGGCACGCGGTCTGTAGAGACGGCGCGCACTTGTAGAAATTTTGAGGTGCTTGGAGAGGCGGCCTGGGTAAGGCCGCCGAATCTTCAGCGAGTTGTTGCCAGTTCCTGTTGGACGCTGGCGACAGTGCGAGGCCAAGGTTTACCAGCCTGAACCTTCGCTGGCAAGGCCTTGATGGCAGAAACGGCTGCATCACGATTGGCGAAGTTGCCGTAGGTGATCACGTAGAGAGGCTTGCCGTTGAGGACTTTCTTGAAATAACGGTACTCGCCGCCCTGCTCCTTGACGAAGTTTTGCGCGGTCGCTTCGGAGCTGGTGCCGAGGATCTGCACCACGTAGTTGCTGGTCGGCTGACCGGCGTACCAGCTGCCACCGGCAGCCTTGGCGACGGTGACCGGCTTCTCGGCAGGTTTCGCGGCGGCAACAGGCTTGGCAGGTGCCGGAGCCGGTTTGGTCACTGGAGCGGCCGGAGCAGGCTTGGCGGTAGCGACCTGGGTCGGTGCCGGGGTCGGTTTGGCCGCCGGGGCCGGAACCGGAACCGGAACCGGGGTCGGCGCAGGGCCGGCCTGAACGCCCGCAGGTGGCGCGGTAGTGGTCACGGTCGGTGGCGTGTTGCTGGAGCCTTCGACCGGCACGCCGTCGTCGCCTTCAGTGATGCCACCCGCGGCTTCAGCCAACGGGCCACGCATCACCGGTTGCGAGTTGCCGACCAGCGGCAGCGGCATCGGCTGGGTATTGCCGTTGAATTCGACGGACGGCGCGCCACCCGCCTGCGGCGTGCCCTGGCCCAATGGCAGTTGCGCCTGCTCGTTGGCCGGCGCACCGGTGGTCGGTGCCTTGTTGCGACCCGGCATCAGCCAGGCGGCAGCGACCGCGACCACAACGACGGCGGAAATCGCCAATACGTGTTTCTTCGGCATGTTGAACCCCATACTTGGACGCTTGACCGCAGAGCGGCTGGCAATCATGACTTCGATCAGAGCATCGCGAGCGACCTGGTTGATATTGCCCGGCCAGCCCTCGGAGCTTTCGTGAATATCAGAGATCTGATCCGCGGTGAAAAGTTCGACACCCCGGCCGGCGCCTTCGAGCCGCTGGTCAAGATACTCGCGGGTTTCTTCTTCGGTGTACGGCTGCAGTTCGATGACGTGAAAGCGCTCTTCCTCAAGGTGCAAGGCCTCGAGCTGCGCGATCAGCGACGACTCACCGAACAGGAACACGTGCGGGCGACCTTCCGGCGCACCGGCGCCCAGCGCCATCAGGGCTTCAAGGGCGGACTCGTCGAGCTGCTCGGCATCATCCACCAGCAGATAGACTTCCTGCCCCGTCAGCGCCAATTGAACGACCTGATCGAGGATCGCCCCGACCTCGGCCTGCGCCACGTCCAGCGCCTGGGCGATCTGGCGCAGCACACCGGCGGCATCGCCGGCGCCACGGGCGGAAACGACGACGCTCTGCACCGATTGCTTGTTGGTGCTGGCCACCAGCGCCTGACGCAGCAGGGTCTTGCCGCTGCCCTGCGGGCCAGTGACCACCAGCAGCAACTGACTGTAACGGGCCAGATGATGCAGTTGACCCAGCACCGGCTTGCGCTGGGCCGGGAAGAATTTGAAGCCCGGCACCCGCGGCGCGAAAGGGTCGTGACTTAACTGGAAATGGCCGAGGAACGCCTCGTCGGCATGCAAACTAGTCATCGGAATCTTATTAACCTTTAAGCTGAGCCAGAGCGCGGTAATCCGCTCCCAGCGTGGCCTGTAGAACCTCTTTCGGATAATCGTCGGTCACCACCGCTTCGCCCATCCGGCGCAGCAGCACCAGGCGCAAGCGACCGTCGATCACTTTTTTGTCAATTGCCATGTGTTCAAGAAAATCGGCTTCGGTCATCTCTTCCGGCGGGATCACCGGCAGACCGGCACGCTGGAACAGCCGGATGCCGCGATCACGCTCCTGCTCGCTGATCCAGCCCAGGCGCGCGGACATTTCCAGCGCCATCACGGTGCCGGCGGCGACCGCTTCGCCATGCAACCAGACACCATAGCCCATGTGGGTTTCGATGGCGTGGCCAAAGGTGTGGCCAAGATTGAGGGTGGCCCGTACGCCGGTTTCCTTCTCGTCGGCTCCGACCACCGCCGCCTTGGCGGCGCAGGAACGTTCGATGGCATAGGTCAGGGCCGTTTGATCCAGCGCACGCAGGGCATCGACGTTGTCTTCGAGCCAGGTCAGGAACGGCTCGTCACAGATCAGACCGTACTTGATGACTTCCGCCAGACCGGCCGACAGCTCGCGCGCCGGCAGGGTTTTCAGGGACGCGGTATCGATCAGCACCACATTCGGCTGATAGAACGCGCCGACCATGTTCTTGCCCAGCGGATGGTTGATCCCGGTCTTGCCGCCCACCGACGAATCGACCTGGGACAGCAGCGTGGTAGGGATCTGGATGAAATCGACGCCGCGCTGGTAGCAGGCGGCCGCGAAACCGGCCATGTCGCCGATCACGCCGCCACCGAGGGCGATCACTGTGGTGCGGCGGTCATGACGGGCGGTCAGCAGTCCGTCGAAAATCAACTGCAGGGTTTCCCAGTTCTTGAAGGCTTCGCCGTCGGGCAACACCACGGAAACCACTGAAAACTGCGCCAGGCTGCGGGTCAGACGCTCGAGATAGAGCGGCGCAACGGTCTCGTTGGAGATGATTGCCACCTGCCGCCCGTGGATATGCGGGGCCAGCAGCTCAGGCTGGTCCAGCAGTCCCTCGCCAATGTGAATCGGGTAGCTGCGCTCGCCTAGGTCGACCTTGAGTGTCTGCATGTGTCCCCACAGTGAAGATGGAAGCAGGCGTCCTGCCCTGAATTATTGGTTGTCTGCAGCCTGTAGCGGGTATGACGCCGCTCGCACGCCATCCGCCACAACCTCGGCGGGCTGTGACAGGACGCCGAGGATAGCGCATTTCGAGCGATGCTTTAACGGGGCGGAAGCTGCGCCAGGCGGTCGAGAATATCGAGTACGACCATGCGCGGTGGCCGCTCGTCGGTTTCCACCACCAGATCGGCGATTTCCCGATAGAGCGGATCACGGATCGCCAGCAGATCGCGCAAGGTTTTCTCCGGATTGGCAGTGCGCAACAACGGCCGGTTGCGATCGCGAGAGGTACGACCGACCTGCTGCTCGACGGAGGCGTGCAGATACACCACCCGCCCGCCCTCGTGCAGGGCCTTGCGGTTGGCATCGCGCATCACCGCGCCGCCGCCGGTCGCCAGCACCACGCCGTCGAACGCGCACAGCTCGGCGATCATCGCCTGCTCACGGTCACGAAAGCCGGGCTCGCCTTCCTTGTCGAAGATCCACGGAATATTGGCGCCCGTACGCAGTTCAATTTCCTTGTCGGAATCCTTGAACGGCAGGCGCAGCTCTTTGGCCAGTAATCGGCCGATGGTGCTTTTTCCAGCCCCCATCGGTCCTACAAGAATCAAATTTCGCACAGAATCAACGACTCACAGCAATCGCCTGGTTATTCATGATACGCGGAGTGAGAAATACCAGCAGCTCGGATTTTTTCTCCGAAACCACATCACGCCGGAAAAGGCGGCCAAGATACGGCACATCGCCAAGAAATGGCACCTTATCTACAACCTTGCTCTGAGTATTTGAGAAAACGCCCCCAATCACGATGGTTTCGCCGTCGTTCACCAGCACCTTGGCATTGACCTCGTTTTTCTTGATCGGCGGTACATCCTGCACTTTGTTCAGGTAGTCCGGTTCGTCCTTGGTGACCTTGACCTCCATGATGATGCGATTGTCCGGGGTGATCTGCGGCGTCACTTCCAGTGACAGCGAGGCCTCCTTGAAGGACACCGACGTAGCGCCGCTGGAGCTGGCTTCCTGATACGGAATCTCGGTGCCCTTGAGGATCTTCGCGGTTTCCTTGTCGGAGGTGACCACCTTGGGCTGCGAGACGATTTCGCCGTTGCCGGTCTTCTCCATCGCGGTCAGCTCAAGGTCGAGCAAGACGTTATCGGTGATGAACGCGATGCCGATCCCGGACGTGTTGTTGACCGTGCCCATGTCGACGAACGGCGAGTTGGTGCTGGTGCTGCCCGGCGTGCCAATGGTGGTCGACGAACCGTTGCTGACCCCGGAAGTGTTCCAGTTGCCCTTGTTCTGAATCGAACCGCCCCAGCGCACGCCCAGACTCTTGTCGTAGTCGACGTTGGCCTCGACGATCCGTGCCTCGATCATCACCTGACGCACCGGAATATCCAGCTGCGCCACAATCCGCCGCAGCTCGTCGAGGCGATCCTGGGTCTGGTAGGCAATGATGTTGTTGGTGCGCTCATCGACGGTGATAGAACCCCGCTCGTCGACCTTCGCCTCGGCGCTGGTGACAGACTGGAACAGCTTGGCGATGTCGGCGGCTTTGGCGTAGTTCACCTGCAATAGCTCACGACGCAGCGGCGCCAGTTCGGCGATCTGTTTCTGCGATTCCAGTTCCTGCCGCTCGCGCGCAGCAATTTCATCCGCCGGCGCCACCAGCAACACGTTGCCGACCTTGCGCTTGTCCAGGCCTTTGGTCTTGAGCACCAGATCCAGCGCCTGATCCCACGGCACGTTCTGCAGGCGCAAGGTGATCCCGCCCTGCACCGTATCGCTGGCCACCAGATTGAGGTTGGTGAAGTCGGCGATCAGTTGCAGCACCGAACGGACATCGATGTCCTGGAAATTCAGCGAGAGCTTTTCGCCGTTATAGCTGTTGCGATCGGCGTTGCGTTTTTGCAGGTCATCGACGGTCAACGGCCGGATGCTGACGGTCAGCTTGTTGTCGGTCTGGTAAGTGGAATAGTCGAAAGTACCGCTGGGTTCGACGGTGATCGTCGCCCGATCACCGCTGACCCCGGCATTGACGAACTGCACCGGGGTGGCGAAGTCCTTGACGTCGAGGCGTACCCGCAGCGGTTCTGGCAATTGGGTACGGGCGAAATTGAGGATGATCTTGCCGTCGTGCTCCTGGATGTCCGGGGCGATAGCCGGGTCGGACAAGTCGATGACCACGTTGCCCTCGCCCGCCGTGCCACGCTGGAAATCCACGCCGCGAATGGCTCTGGCGGTCGGCGCAAACGTGCGGACCGGCGCTGCCGCCGGTGCTGCACGCGGGGCACGAGCCGCCGTACGTGGGGCAGCGGCTTTGCTGCCTTGCCCGACCACCACGAACACCGTATTGCCTTCGACCCGGGTGTCGTACGGCGCCAGTTGCGTCAGGCTGATGATCAGCCGCGTCCGGTTATTGGCCTCGACCACCGTGGCCGTGCGGGCATTGCCACTGCCCAGGTCACGGGTCTTGCTTGCCAACTGACTGGCGACACCCGGCAGATCGAGTGCGATCCGCGCCGGCGAATCGGTGGTGTAGCCCTTGGGCTGCGGAGGCGGGCCATCGAACGACAGCTTCAGCTCGACCCGGTCCCCCGGCAGTGCCGCGACGTCCAGCGCCTTCAGATTGGCTGCCTGTACCATCGGCGAAAGCAGCGCTATCCATAGCGAGAAACCGAGGGTGGAGAAAATCCTGTTCATTGTTCGACTTCCACTTATGAATGCTCTTTCAAAGGAATGGTGCGCGGCCGCTCAAGCCAGGCGCCCTGGCCATCGGGAACGATTTCCACCACTTCGACCTGTGAAGCGCTGATGGCGACGATGCGCCCGTCGTTGCGCCCCAGATAGTCGCCGACCTTGAGCCGATGGACGCCGCCCGCGCCTCGCAGCAGGGCGAAGGAACCGGAGGCGTTGGCAATCGTGCCGACCATTTCAAACTGCTCGATGTTGAAGCCTTCGAGGTATTGCTTGACCCGGTTGGGATCGGGTTTCACGTCGCGCGAGCCATGTTTCTGCCCGGCCAGATCGACCCGCAGCTGGCGCGAAAACGGACTGCGCAGGTTGGCGGCGCTGTAGGTGAACGTCGGGTAGGAGCGGAAGGTCGGAGTCGGCTCGATCTTGCCCGGCGGACGCAGGCGCACTTCATTCATGTAGGCGTCGAGGTCGCTGAAGTCATCGCCGCCACAGCCACCGAGCACCAATAACAATGCCGACAGGGCGATAAAACGGATCGGGCTCATTTCTGCAGCCCCTTGTCGTTATAGCGGTAGGTCTTGGCGAGGATGCTCATGCGCAGCTTCGGCCCGCCTTCAGGATTGGCTGGCGCCAGCTCGAAATCGTGCAGGGTGACGATGCGGGGCAGCCCGGCCACGCCACTGACGAAGGTCGCGAGGTCGTGATAGGCCCCGGTCACGGTGATCTGGATGGGCAACTCGATGTAGAACTGCTGGGTAACCTCCGGCAGCAGTTTGATCTCTTCGAACTCAAGGCCGCTGCCCAGTCCGGTGCGGGTGATGTCTTCCAGCAACCCCGGCACTTCGGTGTCACTGGGCAGTTGTCGCAACAGCACGCCGAACGAGTTTTCCATCTCTTTCATCTGCTGGGTGTACAGCTCCAGATTGGCCGCCATGCGCGCCTTGCTCGCGAACTGCTCCTTGAGGGTGATTTCCTCCTC
Organism: Pseudomonas sp. 22082; assembly: GCF_052046055.1. Lineage (NCBI taxonomy): Bacteria > Pseudomonadati > Pseudomonadota > Gammaproteobacteria > Pseudomonadales > Pseudomonadaceae > Pseudomonas > Pseudomonas sp. 22082. Next base: position 130,364 of record NZ_JBQEQB010000006.1, on the reverse strand, counting down.
ACGTTTGAGTTCGAGCTGGTTCTCCAGGTCACTGATGAAAAAGTTATAGCCAAGCGCCAGGACCAGCACCATCAACAGCCCGCCGGCCAGGCTTTTGACCACTGGCGGCCAGGAGCCGATGTTGCTGGTGTCGAGGTCGTTGAAATCGACATTGCGCAGGCTTTCCAGCCACTCGGACGGCTTCATTGGTCGTCCTCCTCGAGCCGGGGTCGAGTCTGGCGAACGGTCAGCTGAAAGACGTTGGCCTGATCCACTTGTCCGGCTGTGGTGGCTTTCACTTCATTGAGGTTGGGCGCATCGAACCAGTCGGAGGCGTCGAGATTGCGCATCAGGTCGGACACTCGATTGTTCGACTCCGCCGCGCCGCTGATCGACAGGGTCTTGCCGACCATTTTCACGTCGGTGAAATACACCCCATCGGGCAAGGTGCGCGCCAGCTGATCGAAGATCCGCCCGCTGATCTGCCGGTTGCCCTGCAAGTCCTGGATGATGCGCATGCGCTCCACCAGTTGCTGGCGATGGGCCTTGAGGTCGCTGATCTGCTTGATCCTCTCGTCGACCACGGAGATCTGTTTGCCGATGTAGTCATTGCGCGCAACCTGCCGGGCGATGGCGCCGCTGATGATCTGATCAGCGATGAGCACCGCCCCCACCGAACCGACCACCACACCGATCAAGACCAGCAGGAAGCGTTTGCGCCGTTCCTCGCGACGCTCCTCGCGCCAGGGTAAAAGGTTGATCCGCGCCATCAGTCGAAACTCCTGAGCGCGAGCCCGCAGGCAATCATCAGGGCCGGCGCATCGCTCGCCAAAGCCCCGGCGTTGACCTTGCTGCTCAAGGCCATGTCGGAAAACGGATTGGCAACCTGGGTCGGGGTGTTCAGGCGCTCTTCGATCAGCCGGTCGAGGCCGGGCACCGACGCCGTGCCGCCGGCCAGCAGAATGTGGTCGACAGCGTTGTACTGGCCGGAGGCAAAAAAGAACTGCAGGGAGCGCGACACCTGCTGCACCAGCGCCTCACGAAATGGCTGCAGCACCTCGCTGACGTAATCGTCCGGCAGGCCGCCCTGCTTCTTGGCAAGTCCCGCCTGTTCAAGGGTCAGGCCATAACGGCGCTGGATTTCCTCGGTCAGCTGTCGACCGCCGAACAGCTGTTCGCGGGTATAGATGATCCGGCCGTTGTGCAGGACGCTGAGGGTGGTCATGGTGGCGCCGATGTCGACCACCGCCACCGTCAACCGATCCTGGGACGCGGCCAGTTGCGTGGCCAGCAGGCCGAACGAGCGCTCCAGCGCATACGCCTCGACATCCACCACCCGCGCCGTCAGCCCGGCCAGTGCGAGCGCCGCTTCGCGGACTTCGACGTTTTCCTTGCGACAGGCGGCCAGCAGTACGTTGACCCGCTCGGGGTTGCGCGGCGAAACGCCCTGGACTTCGAAGTCGATGGCGACCTCGTCCAGCGGGTAGGGAATGTATTGATCGGCCTCGATCTTGAGCTGGTTTTCCAGTTCATCGTCGGACAGCCCGGCGTCCATCTCGATGACCTTGGTAATCACCGCCGAGCCGGCCACCGCCACCGCCACGGTTTTCAACCCGGTACGCGCCTTGACCAGCACCCGGGACAGGGCCTGGCCGACGCCCTCGAGTTCGGCGATGTTCTTTTCGACCACGGCACTCGCCGGCAACGGCTCCACCGCATACGCCTCGACCCGGTAGCGTTCACCCTGACGGCTCAGCTCCAGCAGCTTCACCGACGTGGAGCTGATGTCGATCCCCAGTAACGTATTGGCCTTTTTATTGAAGAGTCCTAGCACTACCAATTCCCTATGACTTTCCGTGAGTTACGGACTCTGTAATGCGCATTGCGTTCCCTCGCCCCGTCTTGACAGAAGCGCAAATGACGCCCCCTGCGGAAAAGTGCTTATAATGCCCAGCGATTTTTTCCGCCTTTTACTGCCGGCGCGGGTCGTTCTGTGTGTTACCCGGAACCCTGTCGCCCAATTCATTCTTTGCCGTGGATGTCCAAAAGCCTTGATTCGTCTGCTGAAATTTTTCGGTTGGTCCATCGTCGCCGTTTTCTGCGGACTGCTTTTAGGTCTCAGCGGCGCGTTTCTTTACCTTAGTCCGGGTTTGCCATCTGTGGAGGCGCTGAGAAGCATTCAGTTGCAGATTCCACTGCGGGTGTACAGCAGCGACAACAAGTTGATCGCAGAATTTGGCGAAATGCGCCGCACACCGATCCGTTTCGCCGACATTCCCCCCAATTTCATCAATGCGTTACTAAGTGCTGAAGACGACAACTTCGCCAATCACTATGGCGTCGATCCGAGCAGCCTGATGCGTGCCGCGACTCAACTGGTCAAGAGCGGGCACATCCAGTCCGGCGGCAGCACCATCACCATGCAGGTGGCGAAGAACTTCTTCCTGACCAGCGAACGCAGCTTCTCGCGCAAGACCACGGAAATCCTTCTGGCCCTGCAGATCGAACGCCAGCTGACCAAGGACGAGATCCTTGAGCTGTACGTGAACAAGATCTATCTGGGCAACCGCGCCTACGGCATCGAGGCGGCGGCGCAGGTGTATTACGGCAAGTCGATCCGCGAAGTCAGCCTGGCGCAGATGGCGATGATCGCCGGCCTGCCGAAAGCCCCGTCGCGCTTCAACCCGTTGGCCAACCCTGCGCGCAGCAAGGAGCGTCGCGACTGGATCCTCGGCCGCATGTACAAGCTCGGCAAGATCACCGAGGCCGACTACACCGCTGCGATCAACGAGCCGCTGAACGCCAGCTATCACGTGCCGACCCCGGAAGTGAACGCGCCGTACATCGCCGAAATGGCCCGTGCCGAAATGGTCGGTCGCTACGGCAGCGACGCCTACACCGAAGGTTTCCGCGTCACCACCACGGTGCCGAGCAACCTCCAGGAAATGGCAAATACCGCGCTGCATGAAGGCCTGATGACCTACGATCAGCGCCACGGCTACCGTGGCCCTGAATCACGTCTGCCGGGCAAGACCCGCGAAGCCTGGGCCACTGAACTGACCAAGCAGCGCACCATCAGCAGCCTCGAACCGGCCATCGTCACCCAGGTCGACAAGAACGGCCTGCAAGTACTGACCCGCACCGGCGAAGAACATGTGGCGTGGGACACCATGAAATGGGCGCGCCCGTTCCTCAATACCAACAGCATGGGCGCCAACCCGCGTCAGCCGTCGGATGTGGCACAGGTCGGCGATCTGATTCGCGTGCAGCGCCAGCCGAACAATTCGCTGAAGTTCAGCCAGATTCCGCAGGCGCAAGGCGCGCTGGTGTCGCTGGATCCGCAGAACGGTGCAATCCGTTCGCTGGTCGGCGGTTTCGCCTTCGAGCAGAGCAACTACAACCGTGCGATGCAGGCCAAGCGTCAGCCGGGCTCGAGCTTCAAGCCGTTCGTCTACAGCGCCGCACTGGATAACGGCTACACCGCCGCCAGCCTGGTCAACGACGCGCCGATCGTGTTCGTCGACGAGTACCTGGACAAGGTCTGGCGTCCGAAGAACGACACCAACACCTTCCTCGGCCCGATCCGTCTGCGTGAGGCGCTGTACAAGTCGCGCAACCTGGTGTCGATCCGCCTGTTGCAGGCGATGGGCGTGGGCAAGACCATCGATTACATCACCCGCTTCGGCTTCAACAAGCAGGACCTGCCGCCAAACCTGTCTCTGGCGCTGGGCACCGCGACCCTGACGCCGATGGAGATCGCCACCGGCTGGAGCACCTTCGCCAACGGCGGCTACAAGATCACTCCGTACATCATCGACAAGATCGAAAGCCGCAATGGCGACACGCTGTTCGTCGCCAACCCGCCGACCGTACCGCAGGGCGGCGCGGCCACCGACGGTATCGCGGCACCGGCAACGCAATCGATCACCGTCGACGCAGCGCCGGTTCCAGGGGAAGCGCCAGGCAACGCCGCTGTACCGCAAGCCCCCGCAGTTGCCGAGCGCATCGTCGATGGCCGTACCACCTACATCCTCAACAGCATGTTGCAGGACGTGATCAAGCTCGGCACCGGCCGTCGCGCACTGGCCCTGGGCCGCAGCGACATCGCCGGCAAGACCGGTACCACCAACGAATCCAAGGATGCGTGGTTCTCCGGCTACAACGCCGACTACGTGACCACCGTGTGGACCGGTTTCGACCAGCCGGAAAGCCTCGGTCGCCGGGAGTTCGGCGGCACCGTGGCACTGCCGATCTGGATGAACTACATGGCCGCCGCGCTCAAGGACAAGCCACCGCATGTCCAGCCGGAGCCGGAAGGCATTCTCAGCCTGCGGGTGGATCCGGTCAGCGGTCGCGCGGCATCGCCGAGCACGCCGGGCGCCTATTTCGAGCTGTTCAAGGCCGAAGACACGCCTCCGTCGGTCAACGAGATCGGCAATGGCACCGTGCCGGGCAGTCCGCTGCCGGCGGATGAGCAGGCGCCGATCGATTTGTTCTGATCCCGATCCTGAACCGCTAAAAAGCCCCGCCTTCGATTGAAGTGCGGGGCTTTTTATTGCCTGTTCATTTTGTGTTGTCTGGGCCGGCCTCTTCGCGGGCAAGCCCGCTCCCACAGTAACCGGGTGTACGCTCCATTTGTGAACGCCACAAAACCCTGTGGGCGCGGGCTTGCCCGCGAAGAGGCCCTTAAGATCACCCCAAAATCAACAGGCACAAAAAAGCCCCGACTCTCGCGAACCGGGGCTTTCGGCTGAAGCGCTACAACGACTTAGCCGTTGAACACGTCATCCACGCTTTTCAGCGGGTAGTTCTTCGGATACGGCAGGGTCGCCACACCGGTCTCGATCGCAGCCTTGGCCACGGCGTCGGAGATCACGGTGATCAGGCGCTTGTCCATTGGCTTCGGAATGATGTACTCACGGCCGAATTCCAGGGAGATACCGCCGTAGGCGTCGCAGACTTCCTGAGGCACCGGCAGCTTGGCCAGTTCGCGCAGGGCGTTGGCGGCAGCGATCTTCATTTCCTCGTTGATGCGCTTGGCGCGAACGTCCAGGGCACCACGGAAGATGAACGGGAAGCCCAGTACGTTGTTGACCTGGTTCGGGTAGTCCGAACGGCCGGTGGCCATGATCACGTCGTTACGGGTGGCGTGAGCCAGTTCCGGGGAGATTTCCGGATCAGGGTTGGAGCAGGCGAAAACGATCGGGTTGGCCGCCATGCGCTTGAGTTGCTCGGCGCTCAGCAGGTTCGGGCCCGACAGGCCGACGAATACGTCAGCGCCTTCGATGGCGTCGTCCAGGGTGCGCTTCTCGGTAGGGTGAGCGAACACAGCCTTGTACTGGTTCAGGTCGTCACGGCCAGCGTGGATCACGCCAGTACGGTCAACCATGAAGATGTTCTCGACCTTGGCGCCCATGCTCACCAGCAATTTCATGCAGGAGATGGCAGCTGCGCCGGCGCCCAGGCAGACGATCTTGGCGTCGGCCAGGGTTTTGCCAGCGATTTCCAGGGCGTTGATCATGCCCGCAGCGGTCACGATCGCGGTGCCGTGCTGGTCATCGTGGAATACCGGAATGTCGCACTGCTCGATCAGAGCACGTTCGATCTCAAAGCACTCAGGTGCCTTGATGTCTTCCAGGTTGATGCCACCGAAGGTGATGGAAATGCGTTTTACGGTGTCGATGAAGGCTTGCGGGCTTTCGGAGTCGACTTCGATGTCGAAGACGTCGATGCCGGCGAAGCGCTTGAACAGCACGCCTTTACCTTCCATCACTGGCTTGGAGGCCAGTGGGCCGAGGTTACCCAGGCCCAGAATCGCGGTGCCATCGGAAATGACTGCAACCAGGTTGCCCTTGCCGGTGTACTTGTAGGCCAGTTCAGGATCGCGGGCGATCTCGCGCACTGGTTCAGCTACGCCGGGGCTGTAGGCCAGCGACAGGTCGCGGGCGGTAGCAGTGGCCTTGGTGAGCTCGACACTCAGCTTTCCTGGACGAGGATTGGCATGATATTCGAGAGCGGCAGTTTTCAGATCAGACATTTTGGCATTCCGCTTTTTACTGTTGGACAGACTGGTCAGCGAGGATACGCGCCTCGCAAAGTCCCCACAAGACTGCCCGGTCACCCCTGTCAAGCGCCCTGCCCTAAGACTTTGGGCCAAGAGCCACGGCACACAAGGGCTAGACTGTTCACAATCGACATAAAAAATGTCTACAACTTTTTCTTCAGCGGGACGACTGGAGCATCGAAGGATCGGTCAGCGGCAACAGCCAGCGCGCCTGACCTGATTTCAGTCCACCGCGCCGGGAACGGTCGACCACCCAGCCACGGGCCTCGATCTGCTTGCCTTTCAACGCCTGCAGAGCGGCGCTATCGAAGCTTTCCAGCAGATTGGGTGCAACGCGCAGTACAAGCTTGTCCTGCAACTCGATCCAGATTCCGCCGCGATTGCGTTGCACCTTGCTCACACGACCGCTGACCAGCGCGAAACCCGAGCGCTCGATCTGCTCCGCTTTCAGTACAGGCGAGCGCTTCCACAGGCCCAGCCCGGACTGTCGTGCGCGGCGTTCAGCGGCTTGCTGGCAATTGACCAGATCGACATTCGGCGCCACCGCGACCTGGAAACCGAGGCCATCGGCGAGCATTTGCGCTTCGAGATTCTCACCCTTGGCGCTGAAAACATGGGCCAGGGTGCGGCCGTAACGGTCCTTGGACTCGGCGCCGAGTTGCAGGCCGACCCGCCCGTCGCTCTCGGCGACCAGGGCTTCGAGACGCTTGCGCGCGGCCACTGCAAACGGCTCGTCGCTGCGGCCCTGCTTGCCGAGCTCGGGCGTATTGAGGCCGATCATCCGCACATTGCGCCCGTCGCTCAGGCGCAGGGTGTCGCCGTCGACCACCCGCTGCACCGTGGCGCTGTCCAGCCCGGCCGGCGCCGGGCAGAAGGCCTGAGCGGAGGAGAGCCAAATCGCGGACACAAAAAAGGCGCCCGCAAGGGACGCCTTTTTCATCAGTCTGGAGAAGTCGAAACGACCTTCCAAAATGATCAGCCTCAGGCTTTTTTGCCAACGCCGAAAGTAGCGAAACGGTCTGCGAACTTCTGCACGCGGCCGCCGGTGTCCAGAGTCTTCTGCTTACCGGTGTAGAACGGGTGGCATTCGTTGCAAACGTCGATCGCCAGGGCTTTGCCGAAGGTCGAACGAGTTTCGAACTTGTTACCGCACGAGCAGGTAACAGCGATTTCTGGGTAATTCGGGTGGATATCGGCTTTCATGGTGTATTCCTCAGCTGGCGTGCCGCCATCCAACACGATTGTTGAATACCGCACGTAATTAGGCCGCGGATTCTACCAGACAATCCCGATCACGCAAGCTGTCACTGAGACCGACCGTCTGCTAGGCTCCCGGCCCAAACATCATCCCCGCTGCTTGTTAGCTTCTTATCGAGATCCCGCGTGCCCGACGCCATTCTGCGCCTCGCCCTGCCATCGCCCCTGCGCCGCCTGTTCGACTATCGGGCCCCGGCCGGCGTGCTGCGTTCGCAGTTGCAACCGGGCATGCGCCTGCGAGTGCCGTTCGGCCGACGGGAGATGATCGGGATTCTGGTGGAGGTCACCGACACCAGCGAAGTGCCGGTGGAAAAGCTCAAACCGGCGCTGGCCCTGCTCGACGCCACCGCTCCGCTACCGCCGGCGCTGTTCAAGCTATGCCTGTGGACGGCTCAGTATTATCAGCACAGCCTCGGCGACACTCTGAGCTGGGCGTTGCCAGTGCTGCTGCGTCAGGGCGAACTGGCCGAAGCCCGTCAGGAACGGTTCTGGTCGGCGGCTCCCGGCGCCAGCCTCGACGACCCGCGCATCGCCCGCGCCCCGCGCCAGCGTGAAGCCCTGGCGACTTTAGCCCAGCACCCCCACGGCGTCGCCCATCAGTTGCTGAGCAAACTGATGCTGAGCAAGGACAGCCTCGACCTGTTGCTGGCCAAGGATCTGGTGCAGGTCGAAGTGCGCCGTCACGCCCCCGGCGCGCGCCATGAACACTGGCTGGCCCAGCCCGAACTGCCGCTCAACAGCGAACAGCGCGCCGCGTATGAGGCAATTCGCGCCGGGTTCGACAGTTATCATGCGTTCTTGCTGGCCGGGGTCACCGGCAGCGGCAAGACCGAAGTCTATTTGCAGTTGATCCGCGAAACCCTCGAGGCCGGCAAACAGGCGCTGGTGCTGATCCCGGAGATCAACCTCGGCCCGCAGACCCTGGCCCGCTTCGAACAACGCTTCAACGCCCGCATCGCCCTACTGCACTCGGCAGTCAACGACCGCGATCGCCTCGACGCCTGGCTCGCCGCCCGTGACGGCGAGGCCGACATTATTATCGGCACCCGCTCGGCGCTGTTCACCCCGATGAAGAATCCGGGGCTGATCATCATCGATGAAGAACACGACGGCTCCTATAAACAGCAGGAAGGCCTGCGCTACCACGCGCGGCATCTGGCGCTGGTGCGGGCGCGGCAGGAAAACATCCCGATCGTGCTCGGCTCCGCGACCCCATCCCTGGAAAGCCTGCACAACGCCTACACCGGTCGCTACGGACTCCTGCGACTGAACGAGCGGGCCGGTGGCGCCAAGCAGCCACGTTTCCTGCGCCTGGATGTGAAAAGCCGTCCACTGGACAGCGGCATTTCCGGGCCGATGCAGCAAGCCATCGGCCAGACCCTCGCCGCCGGCCAGCAGGTATTGGTGTTCCTCAACCGCCGGGGGTTTGCCCCGACGCTGCTGTGCCATGACTGCGGCTGGATGTCCGAGTGCCAGCGCTGCGATGCGCGGATGACCGTGCACCAGCGTTACGGCGAACTGCGCTGCCACCACTGCGGTTACGTCGAGCGCGTGCCGCGCCAATGCCCGAAGTGCAACAAGGTCGATCTCCGGCCTGTGGGCGCCGGCACCGAGCGGGCCGAAGAACGACTGGCGATTCTGTTCCCGGACTATCCGGTGTTGCGCGTCGACCGTGACAGCACGTCACGCAAGGATGCGATGAATCAGTTGTTCGCCACGATCCAGAAAGGCCAGCCGTGCATTCTGGTCGGCACCCAGATGTTGGCCAAGGGGCACCACTTCCCTCGGGTGACGCTGGTGTCGATCCTTGATGCCGACGGCGGCCTGTTCTCCGGCGACTTCCGCGCCAGCGAGCGCATGGCGCAACTTATCGTGCAGGTCGCCGGGCGCGCCGGGCGTGCAGAAGAGCCAGGCAAGGTGATCATCCAGACCCACCTCGCCGACCATCCTTTATTGGTGCAACTGACCGAGCAGGGTTACTTCGCCTTCGCCGAGCAGGCCCTGAGCGAACGCCGCGCAGCCGGCCTGCCGCCGTTCGCCCATCTCGCCCTGCTGCGCGCCGAAGCGCACAAGCCGGGGCAGGCCGAAGGCTTTCTTGATGAAGCCTGCAGCGAGGCCGAGCGTTTGCTGGCCGAACAGAATCTGACCGGCATTGAACTGCTGGGGCCGGTGCCGGCGCCGATGGAACGCCGGGCCGGGCGCTTCCGCGCGCAGCTGCTGTTGCAGGCCACGGCCCGGGCGCCGCTGCACCGATTGCTGGCGAGCTGGCTGCTGGTGCTAGAACAGATGCCAAGCGGCCGGGCGGTGCGCTGGTCGCTGGATGTCGACCCGGTGGATCTGTACTGACCGGGCAAAACCGGCCGAATTGTCACCACACATCCACATCCTGCCTGCTAAGGTTGGCAAGCCCGTCTTCGCAACGGATAATGCCCAGTTTTTCCACCCGCGCATCGATGCGCCGCCGCGCTTGCGGTCGAAAGAGAAGACCATGAAAGACACCATTCGCCAGCTGATCCAACAAGCCCTCACCCAACTCGTCAACGAAGGTGTGTTGCCTGAAGGCCTGACGCCGGCGATCCAGGTGGAAAACGCCCGGGACAAGACCCACGGCGACTTTGCCAGCAACATCGCCATGATGCTGGCCAAGCCTGCGGGCATGAAGCCGCGCGATCTGGCGGAAAAAATCATCGCCGCCCTGCCGGCTGACGAAAACGTCACCAAGGCCGAAATCGCCGGCCCCGGTTTCATCAACTTCTTCCAGAACACTCAAGCGCTGGCCTCGCGCCTCGACGCCGCCCTGGCCGACGATCACATTGGCGTGCGCAAGGCCGGCCCGGCGCAACGCACCGTGGTCGATCTGTCGGCGCCGAACCTGGCCAAAGAGATGCACGTCGGCCACCTGCGCTCGACCATCATTGGCGACGGTGTGGCCCGAGTCCTCGAATTCCTCGGCGACGATGTCATCCGCCAGAACCATGTGGGTGACTGGGGCACCCAGTTCGGCATGCTGATGGCGTACCTGCAGGAAAACCCGATCACCAGCGACGAGCTGTCGGACCTGGAAAACTTCTACCGCGCCGCCAAGCAACGCTTCGACGAATCCCCGGAATTCGCCGACCGCGCCCGTGGTCTGGTGGTCAAGTTGCAGGCCGGCGACGCTGAATGTCTGGCGCTGTGGACCAAGTTCAAGGACATCTCGCTGTCGCACTGCCAGAAGATCTATGAACTGCTCAACGTCAAACTGACCATGGCCGACGTGATGGGCGAAAGCGCCTACAACGACGACCTGATCAACGTGGTCAACGACCTGAAAGCCGCCGGCATGCTGGTCGAAAGCAACGGCGCCCAGTGCGTGTTCCTCGACGAATTCAAGAACGCCGAAGGCGAGCCGCTGCCGGTGATCATCGTCAAGGCTGACGGCGGCTACCTGTACGCCACCACCGACCTGGCGGCCGTGCGCTATCGCAGCGGCAAACTGAAGGCCGACCGCGCGTTGTACTTCGTCGACCAGCGTCAGGCCCTGCACTTCCAGCAAGTGTTTGCCGTGGCACGCAAGGCCGGTTTCGTGACCCATCCGATGGAAATGGAGCACATGGGCTTCGGCACCATGAACGGCGCCGACGGCCGTCCGTTCAAGACCCGTGACGGCGGCACCGTGAAGCTGATCGACCTGCTGACCGAAGCGCAGGAACGTGCCTACAGCCTGGTGAAGGAAAAGAACCCGACACTGGCCGAAGACGAACTGCGCGCCATCGCCAAAGTAGTCGGCATCGGCGCGGTGAAATACGCCGACCTGTCGAAACACCGCACCAGCGACTACAGCTTCAACTTCGACCTGATGCTCAACTTCGAAGGCAACACCGCGCCGTACCTGCTGTACGCCTACACCCGCGTGGCCGGCGTGTTCCGCAAACTGGGCAAGGATTTCAGCGAAGTCGACGGCCAGATCGTCCTCGAAGCGGCGCACGAGCAGGAACTGGCAGCCAAACTGGCGCAGTTCGGTGAAGTGCTGAACAACGTTGCGGAAAAGGGCACGCCACACACTCTCTGCACCTACCTGTACGACGTGGCCGGTCTGTTCTCCAGCTTCTACGAGAACTGCCCGATCCTCGCCGCCGACACCCCGGCACAAATGCAAAGCCGTCTGCGCCTTGCCGCGCTGACCGGCCGTACCCTCAAGCAAGGCCTGGAACTGCTCGGCCTGGAAACCCTGGAGCGCATGTAAGTTGGCTGCCAAGAAAAAACCTGCACCCAAGCGTGGCGCCAGCCGTTACCAAGCTCCAGCGAAGCAGCCGATTCCGGGCTGGCTGTGGATGGCCATCGGCCTGACGGTCGGCGCGTTCATCGTGTTCCTGATGAAACTGGAGCCGGGCAAGGGCAGCGACACGGTCAAGCGCGAGAAGGTCGAGCAACAGCAGCAACAGAAAGCCTCCAAGATCGCCGAGGCCAACAAGACCCCACCGAGCCCGACGCAACCGGTGAAGCCGAAGTACGACTTCTACACCCTGCTGCCGGAATCGGAAGTGATCGTGCCGCCTGATGCCGTGCCGGAGAAAACCCTGCCGACGCCACAGGTGCCGGCAATCCCGACCACGCCGGTGACCCCGGCCGAAGCGGCGAAGATCGACACCGCACGGGCGCAGGCTGCGCTGGCCGGAATCACCCCGCCGCCAGCGCCACCGGTGACCAAGGCTGCACCGGTGACCAAGTTCTTCCTGCAGGCCGGCTCGTTCCGCAAAGAGACGGATGCCGACAAGGTCCGCGCGCAGATCATTCTGCTCGGCCAGGCAGTCGCGGTTGAATCCGGGACGGTCAAGGACGAAACCTGGTATCGCGTACTGGTCGGCCCGTTCAGCAACCGCGAACAACTGACCACCGCCCAGAAACAACTGGCGGGCGCGGGCTTCAGCAACCTGCTGTTACAACAACGCCAGAGCCGCTGATCCTCCTCACCGGTCGTTCCCACGCTCTGCGTGGGAATGCAGCCCGGGACGCTCCGCGTCCCTTGCCGCGGGGACGCGGAGCATCCATTGAGGCATTCCCACGCGGAGCGTGGGAACGATCATGTCGTTCTGCGTGGGAACGATCATGCACAAATCACCGCTCGTCCCCTCTCCCGCCCCGCAGTTGAAATCCTCTCCACCACCCCCATATGAATGGGCATAAGGCATTTTCGCCCCGCAGTGTGGAGACTCTTCCCTTGACCACCATCGTTTCAGTCCGCCGCCACGGCAAAGTCGTCATGGGCGGCGACGGCCAGGTTTCTCTCGGCAACACCGTGATGAAAGGCAACGCGAAGAAAGTTCGTCGCCTGTACCACGGCGAAGTCATCGCCGGTTTCGCCGGTGCCACCGCCGACGCCTTTACCCTGTTCGAACGTTTCGAAGGCCAGCTTGAAAAACACCAGGGTCACCTGGTTCGCGCCGCCGTCGAACTCGCCAAAGAATGGCGCACCGACCGCTCCCTGAGCCGCCTCGAAGCGATGCTTGCGGTCGCCAACAAGGACGCATCCTTGATCATCACCGGCAACGGTGACGTGGTCGAACCCGAAGACGGCCTGATCGCCATGGGTTCCGGTGGCGCCTATGCGCAAGCCGCCGCCAGCGCCCTGCTGAAGAAGACCGACCTGTCGGCCCGCGAAATCGTCGAGACCGCTCTCGGCATCGCCGGCGACATCTGTGTATTCACCAACCACACCCAGACCATTGAGGAGCAGGATCTCGCTGAATAAGCCTGACGCGGCCCCAGTGCCACGGCTTGTTTCTGCTTGAGGACCGTCAATTATTATGTCCATGACTCCCCGCGAAATCGTCCACGAACTCAACCGCCACATCATCGGCCAGGACGATGCCAAGCGCGCTGTCGCGATTGCCCTGCGCAACCGCTGGCGCCGCATGCAGCTGCCTGAAGAGCTGCGCGTTGAAGTGACCCCGAAGAACATTCTGATGATCGGCCCGACCGGCGTCGGTAAAACCGAGATCGCCCGTCGCCTGGCCAAACTGGCCAACGCGCCGTTCATCAAGGTCGAAGCGACCAAGTTCACCGAAGTCGGCTACGTCGGCCGTGACGTCGAGTCGATCATCCGTGATCTGGCCGACGCCGCGATCAAGATGCTGCGCGAGCAGGAAATGACCCGCGTTCGCCACCGCGCCGAAGACGCCGCCGAGGACCGTATCCTCGACGCCCTGCTGCCGCCGGCACGCATGGGCTTCAGCAACGAAGAAGCGCCGACCCAGGATTCCAACACTCGCCAACTGTTCCGCAAGCGCCTGCGCGAAGGTCAGCTGGACGACAAGGAAATCGAGATCGAAGTCGCCGAGATGGCCGGCATCGAAATCGCCACGCCTCCGGGCATGGAAGAAATGACCAACCAGTTGCAGAACCTGTTCGCCAACATGGGCAAGGGCAAGAAGAGGGCCCGCAAGCTCAAGGTCAAGGAAGCGCTGAAACTGGTACGCGACGAAGAAGCCGGTCGCCTGGTCAACGAAGAAGAGTTGAAGGCCAAGGCCCTGGAAGCCGTCGAGCAGCACGGCATCGTGTTCATCGATGAGATCGACAAGGTCGCCAAGCGCGGCAATGTCGGCGGCGCTGATGTGTCCCGCGAAGGCGTGCAACGTGACCTGCTGCCGCTGATCGAAGGCTGCACCGTCAACACCAAGCTGGGCATGGTCAAGACCGACCACATCCTGTTCATCGCCTCCGGTGCGTTCCACCTGAGCAAGCCGAGCGATCTGGTGCCGGAGCTGCAAGGCCGTCTGCCGATCCGTGTGGAACTCAAGGCCCTGAGCCCGCAGGACTTCGAACGCATCCTCAGCGAACCGCACGCCTCGCTCACCGAGCAGTACTGCGCACTGCTGAAAACCGAGGGCCTGAACATCCAGTTCCAGCCGGAAGGCATCAAGCGTCTGGCGGAGATCGCCTGGCAGGTCAACGAGAAGACCGAGAACATCGGTGCCCGTCGCCTGCACACGCTGCTCGAGCGTCTGCTGGAAGAGGTGTCGTTCAGTGCCGGCGATCTGGCCAGCGCCCACGACGACAAGGCGATCGAGATCGACGCCGAGTACGTCAACAGCCACCTGGGCGAATTGGCGCAGAACGAAGACCTGTCCCGTTATATCCTGTAAGCCATACTTACAGTGGTCGTGAAACTGTGGGAGCCATCGGCTCCCACAATTTTTTCCACCTGACGGAACGCCGGCGATGACCCAACTCCCCACCGACATCAAACTGCACAAAGCCTCGAAAACCCTGTCGCTTAAATACGCGTCCGGCGAGGAATACACCCTGCCCGCCGAATTCCTGCGCGTGCACTCCCCCTCCGCCGAGGTCCAGGGCCACGGCAAACCGATCCTGCAATTCGGCAAGCTGCACGTCGGCCTGACCAAGGTAGAACCGGCCGGTCAGTACGCACTGAAACTGACCTTCGACGACGGTCACGACAGCGGCCTGTTCACCTGGGATTACCTGTACGAGCTGGGGCGACGTCATGACGCACTCTGGGCGGATTATCTGGCCGAGCTCAAAGCCGCCGGCAAAACCCGCGACCCGGACCAGTCCGTCGTCAAGCTGATGCTCTAGTCCGCGGCTCGGACTGTTTAGAGGGCATTTTCTAGATTCATCTGTTTGAATGCTCCGCTAAAGCGGCCCGGGATCGGCTGCTTGCGAAAAAAATCATTCTCGGGTAACCAATGGAACTGGCAAGTTCCCTGCAATGCTCTACGACTGTAAAGCAGCTATGCAGAATCAACGGTCACCCGAGCAGTAGTACCTGGCATTGGCTGTGGAACTGCACAGCAGAAAACCGGGTACTCGTCTCAGGACAATGGAGCGTCGTAGATGAGTAACAAGAATAACGATGATTTGAAGTACCAGGCCTCGGAGAACACCCTGGGGCTGAATCCTGTCGTTGGGCTACGCGGAAAGGATCTGCTGGCCTCTGCTCGAATGGTGCTGACCCAGGCCATCAAACAACCGATCCATAGTGTCAAACACGTCACCCAGTTCGGCCTCGAACTGAAGAACGTGCTGTTCGGCAAATCCGATCTGCAACCGGCTGGCGATGACCGTCGCTTCGTCGATCCGGCGTGGAGTCAGAACCCGCTGTACAAACGTTATCTGCAAACCTACCTGGCATGGCGCAAGGAACTCCATGCCTGGATCGACGACAGCAGCCTCTCGCCCAAGGACATCGCGCGCGGCCACTTCGTGATCAACCTGATGACCGAGGCCATGGCGCCGACCAACACGGCGGCCAACCCGGCGGCGGTCAAACGCTTCTTCGAGACCGGTGGCAAGAGCCTGCTCGACGGCCTCTCGCACCTGGCCAAGGATCTGGTGCACAACGGCGGCATGCCGAGCCAGGTCAACATGGGCGCGTTCGAGGTCGGCAAGAGCCTGGGCGTGACCGAAGGCGCGGTGGTGTTTCGCAACGACGTGCTGGAGCTGATCCAGTACAAGCCGATCACCGAGCAAGTGCACGAGCGCCCGCTGCTGGTGGTGCCGCCGCAGATCAACAAGTTCTATGTATTCGACCTGAGCCCGGACAAGAGCCTGGCGCGTTTTTGCCTGCGCAACAATGTGCAGACCTTCATCGTCAGCTGGCGCAACCCGACCAAGGAACAGCGCGAGTGGGGACTCTCGACCTACATCGAAGCCCTGAAGGAAGCGGTCGACGTGGTCACTGCGATCACCGGCAGCAAGGACGTCAACATGCTCGGCGCCTGCTCCGGCGGCATCACCTGCACCGCCCTGCTCGGCCACTACGCGGCGATCGGCGAGAACAAGGTCAACGCCCTGACCCTGCTGGTCAGCGTGCTCGATACAACGCTGGACAGCGACGTCGCCCTGTTCGTCGACGAGCAGACACTGGAGACCGCCAAGCGCCATTCGTATCAGGCCGGCGTGCTCGAAGGCAAAGACATGGCCAAGGTCTTCGCCTGGATGCGCCCGAATGACCTGATCTGGAACTACTGGGTCAACAACTACCTGCTCGGCAACGAACCGCCGGTGTTCGACATCCTGTTCTGGAACAACGATACGACTCGACTGCCGGCCGCGTTCCACGGCGACCTGATCGAGATGTTCAAAAACAACCCACTGATCCGCCCCAATGCACTGGAAGTGTGCGGCACGCCGATCGACCTCAAGCAGGTGACCGCCGACATCTTCTCGCTGGCCGGCACCAACGACCACATCACTCCGTGGAAGTCCTGCTACAAGTCGGCGCAGCTGTTCGGTGGCAAGGTCGAATTCGTGCTGTCCAGCAGCGGGCATATCCAGAGCATCCTGAACCCGCCGGGCAACCCGAAGTCGCGCTACATGACCAGCGACGAAATGACCGCCAATGCCGATGACTGGCAGGAAAATTCGACCAAGCACGCCGACTCCTGGTGGCTGTACTGGCAGGCGTGGCAGGCCGCGCGGTCGGGCGAGCTGAAAAAGGCGCCGACCAAGCTGGGCAACAAAGCGTATCCGGCAGGCGAAGCTTCACCGGGCACTTACGTTCACGAGCGGTAACCGACACACCTCATTCCCCCTGTGGGAGCGGGCTTGCTCGCGAAAGCGGTTGATCAGCCAACATCAATGGCGACTGACACGACGCCTTCGCGAGCAAGCCCGCTCCCACAAAGGGTACGAGGTGACATTGAGATTGACCCACAGGGCCTTGAAGCATGCCGCACCCGTTCATCTTTCGAACCGTCGAGCTGGATGGCCAGACCATCCGCACGGCGGTCCGCCCCGGCAAGCCTCACTTGACGCCCTTGCTGATATTCAACGGCATCGGCGCCAACCTGGAGCTGGTGTTTCCTTTTGTCGCGGCGCTGGATCCGGACCTGGAAGTGATCGCCTTCGACGTGCCCGGTGTCGGTGGTTCCTCGACGCCGAGCCGTCCGTATCGCTTTCCCGGGCTGGCGAAGCTCACCGCGCGGATGCTCGATTACCTCGACTACGGACAGGTCAACGTGATCGGCGTGTCCTGGGGTGGCGCGCTGGCGCAGCAGTTCGCCTACGACTATCCCGAGCGCTGCAAGAAGCTGGTGCTGGCGGCGACCGCCGCCGGTGCGGTGATGGTGCCGGGCAAGCCGAAGGTGCTGTGGATGATGGCCAGCCCACGGCGCTACATCCAGCCGTCCCATGTGATCCGCATCGCCCCGATGATCTACGGCGGCTCGTTCCGCCGCGACCCGACACTCGCCGCCAGCCATGCGGCCAAGGTGCGTTCGGCGGGCAAACTCGGCTACTACTGGCAACTGTTCGCGGGCCTGGGCTGGACCAGCATTCACTGGCTGCACAAGATCCATCAGCCGACGCTGGTGCTGGCCGGTGATGACGATCCGCTGATCCCGCTGATCAACATGCGCATGCTCGCCTGGCGAATCCCCAACGCGCAGCTGCACATCATCGACGACGGGCATCTGTTCCTGATTACCCGGGCCGAGGCGGTGGCGCCGATCATCATGAAATTCCTCCAGGAGGAACGTCAGCGTGCGGTGATGCATCCGCACCCGACACCGCTGGGCGGATAACCGTCCTGGCACGGATTTCTGGACAGCGTCTTGCAACGTGTCCGCACAGGTGCGTGGCAGGAAGCCACGCAGGCAACAACCCGCAACAGCGTCTATGGTGTTCTGGTTCGGTGTGTTTGTTTTTGGCCTGAAGACGAAGGAGTGTTGAGTCATGCGTGACAAACCAGCGACGGGCGTCGTGCCCAGCCCCGCCGTGTTCATCAATGCACAGAGTGCCATGACCGGTCTGCGCGGCCGGGACCTGATCTCGACCTTGCGCAGCGTCGCGGCCCACGGCCTGCGCAATCCGATCCACAGTGCAAAACACGCCTTGAAGCTGGGGGGCGCGCTCGGACGCGTGCTGCTCGGCGAAACTCTGCACCCGACCAATCCGCAGGACAGCCGCTTCGCCGATCCGGCGTGGAGCCTGAACCCGTTCTATCGGCGCAGCCTGCAGGCTTATCTGGCCTGGCAGAAACAGGTCAAGAGCTGGATCGACGAGAGCAGCATGAGCGACGATGACCGCGCCCGCGCACACTTCGCCTTCACCCTGCTCAACGACGCCGTGGCGCCTTCCAACACACTGCTTAATCCGCTGGCTGTGAAGGAGCTGTTCAACTCCGGCGGCCATAGTCTGGTGCGCGGTCTCAGCCATCTGATCGACGACCTGCTGCACAACGACGGCCTGCCACGCCAGGTCACCAAACAGGCTTTCGAAGTCGGCAAGACCGTCGCCACCACCACAGGGTCAGTGGTGTTTCGCAACGAAATGCTCGAGCTGATCCAGTACCGGCCGATGAGCGAAAAACAGTATTCGAAACCGCTGCTGGTGGTGCCGCCGCAAATCAACAAGTACTACATTTTCGACCTCAGCCCGAGCAACAGCTTCGTCCAGTTCGCCCTGAAGAACGGCTTGCAGACCTTCATGATCAGCTGGCGCAACCCGGATGTGCGGCATCGCGAATGGGGCCTGTCGACCTACGTCGAAGCCGTGGAAGAAGCGATGAACATCTGCCGGGCGATCACCGGCGCCCGTGAGGTCAACCTGATGGGCGCCTGCGCCGGCGGGCTGACCATCGCCGCGCTGCAAGGGCATCTGCAGGCCAAGCGGCAGTTGCGGCGGGTCTCCAGCGCCACCTATCTGGTGAGCCTGCTCGACAGTGAAATGAACACCCCGGCCACCCTGTTCGCCGATGAGCAAACGCTCGAAGCGGCCAAGCGGCGCTCCTATCAGAAAGGCGTGCTGGACGGTCGCGACATGGCCAAGGTGTTCGCCTGGATGCGCCCCAACGATTTGATCTGGAGTTATTTCGTCAACAACTACCTGCTGGGCAAGGAGCCGCCGGCGTTCGACATCCTCTACTGGAACAACGACAGCACCCGCCTGCCCGCCGCGTTTCACGGCGACATTCTGGACTTCTTCAAGCACAACCCGTTGACCCATCCGGGGGGCCTGGAAGTGTGCGGCACGCCGATCGATCTGCAGAAGGTCACGGTCGACAGCTTCAGCGTAGCCGGCATGAACGACCACATCACGCCGTGGGACGCGGTGTATCGCTCGACACTGTTGCTGGGCGGCGAGCGGCGCTTCGTGCTGTCCAACAGCGGCCACGTGCAGAGCATCCTCAACCCGCCGGGCAACCCGAAAGCCCATTACGTCGAGAACGGAAAGCTCAGCGGCGATCCGCGCGCCTGGTACTACGACGCCAAGAAAGTCGACGGCAGTTGGTGGCCACAATGGCTGGAGTGGGTGCAGCAGCGCTCCGGCACCCTGCACGAAACCCAGATGACCCTCGGCAACGCCAATTATCCACCGATGGAAGCGGCACCCGGCACCTATGTGCGTGTGCGCTGACTGACTCAAGCCCTTTTAAGAAGACTGGATGAAAACAAGCGAACGGATCCTCGAATGTGCCCTGCAGTTGTTCAATGAAAAGGGCGAGCCGAACGTCTCCACCATGGAGGTTGCCAATGAAATGGGGATCAGCCCCGGCAACCTTTACTACCACTTCCACGGCAAGGAACCGCTGATTCTCGGACTGTTCGAGCGCTTCCAGAACGACCTCGCCCCGCTGCTCGACCCGCCCGCCGATGTCGAACTGGCGCCGGAGGATTACTGGCTGTTCCTGCACCTGATCGTCGAACGGCTGGCGCAGTACCGCTTCCTGTTCCAGGACCTGTCGAACCTGGCCGGCCGCCTGCCGAAACTGGCCAAGGGTATTCGCCAGTTTCTCAACGTGCTCAAGCGCACGCTGGCGTCATTGCTGGCGCGGTTGAAGGCGTCGGGGCAGTTGGTCAGCGACACCCAGGCGCTGGGGCAACTGGTGGAGCAGATCACCATGACGCTGCTGTTCTCGCTGGACTATCAACGGATTCTTGATCGCGAAGGAGAAGTGCGGCTGGTGGTGTACCAGATCATGATGCTGGTGGCGCCGCATCTGTTGCCGCCGGTGAAGGTGGCGACGGAGAGGATGGCTTTGCAGTACCTCGAAGATCACGAGTAATCCGACGGCTTTTACCCAAACAAAAACGCCCGACCTTCACAGGCCGGGCGTTTTTTTGAGCCCTGAAAAATCAGGACTGACTGGTTGGCGTCGACGGCGTCGATGCAGCAGTCGGAGCAGGCGCCGGGGTTGGAGCCGAGGCGGAGTTCGACGTGCTTGCCAGTGCTTGCGGTGTGGTCACCGGTTTGGGTGCAGCAGCTTTCGGCGCAGCGGCTTTCGGCGCGGCCGGTTTTTTCACTGCAGGCTTTTTCGCCGCAGCCGGTTTGGCGGCAGGCTTGGCGGCGGGTTTGGCTGCTGCGGTTTTCGCTGCTGGTTTGGCTGCTGGCTTGGCCGCAGGTTTAGCGGCTGATTTTGCAGCCGGCTTGGCGGCGGCCTTGGCAGCAACCGGTTTGGCCGCGGCTTTCGCTGCAGGCTTGGCGGCAGCAGTTTTGGCTGCTGGTTTTGCGGCCGGTTTGGCGGCGGCTTTAGCCAGTGGCTTGGCAGCGGTTTTGGCCGCAGGCTTGGCTGCTGCGGTTTTCGCCGCGACAGGCTGAGCTTTCAGGCCGGTGAGTTTTTCGATCTGCCTGGTCAGGGTATCGACCTTCTTGTGCAGATCCTTCACCTCGTTGCGGCTCGGTACGCCCAGGCGCGAAATCGCACTGTTCAGGCGCTTGTCGAAAGCCCCTTCCAGCTGATCCCAGGTGCCCAGTGCGCGATCTTTCACGCCGCTGATGCGCGATTTTGCCGAGCTTGCAGAATCCTTGGCAGCATCGACTTTCTTGCCGACTGCAGCCTTGGTGAGCTTCTCGGCTTTCTCGCCGTCTTTGACCAATGTATCGAAGAGCTTGCTGCCGTCAGTGTCGATCTTCGAGTACACGCCTAAACCAGCCAGCCAGATCTTGCGGGAATAGTCTTCGACTTTTCCGATCCACGAGCTGCCTTCTTTATCGGTGTTCTTTTTACCAGCCATCCCGTTCTCCTTAAGATTTACGCGCGACGCGTTCGAGCAATGCCGTCAGCTCATCGAGCTTAGCAGAGAGTGTCTCAACGTCATGTTTAGACGGAATGCCGATACGATTCAAGGCACTGGCCACACGCGTGTCGAACGCCTTCTCGACCTTGTCGAGCTGAACTTCGACCCGGCCTTTGAAAGAGCTGACTTCGCTCTTGGCTTCATCGATCTCGGCGTTGGCCGCTTCGAGTTTTTCGGTGACGGCTTTTTTGCCTTTCTTTTCAACAGTTTGACCAGCCTTGATCAACTCCTGAAAGTACTCGCTGCCCTCCTGACCGACCTTGGTGTAGGTACCCAGGCCTGCCAGCCAGATCTTGCGGGCATAGGATTTGACGTCGCTCAGAGCGGAAGTCGAAGCGTCGATTTTTTTCTTCAAAATGACTTTGGCCATGGTGCACCTCACGCGCAGAAGGTTTGAGGAACTGCCCTGACGAGTGTCGGGCTCAGGCACAAAGTAGGGAGAAAAATTAGAAACGGCACCCTAACAACTGACATAAAAGGCAGGTGCAGGAGAAAAAAACGGGGAGCCCGAAGCTCCCCGTTTGTCCTGATCAGACCAGCGCTTTATCCAGCGCCTTTTCGATCTCGGCTTTGATCATGCCGCTCATGGCCGACATCATCAGGCCCAGTTCCACGTCGACCCGGATCGAATCCTCGGCCACGTGCACCGCGCCCTTCACGCCCGAACGCTTGAGGTTCAGGACATCGCCCGACCACTGCGGCTCCAGGCCATATTGATCGGAGAGTTTCTGCGCCAGTTTGTCGGCTTTCTCGCGGGCCGCTTCCTTGCCCAGGCTGTGGGCACGCTCAACACTGATATGGGCCATTGAATGACTCCTGCTTTTTGAATGGGGCTATGAATGCCTGCAACGAATCTTGACCGCCACTGCGGCAAATCGTCCCGAAGGTTGCCCATCTTACCTTTAGCCATTCCAAGACAAAGCATGGCTTGGGGATTAGAATGTCGCGCATTCTCTTTTGGTGACAGCGATATGACTGATCAGCGCAAAGGCAGCGATGCCGAACCCACCACTCACTTCGGCTTCAAAAACGTTCCGGAAAGCCAGAAAGCGGAAAAAGTCGCTGAGGTGTTCCACTCCGTGGCCGCCAAGTACGACCTGATGAACGACCTTCTGTCGGGCGGCATGCACCGTCTGTGGAAGCGTTTCGCGATCGAACTGTCGGGCGTACGCGCCGGCAACCGCGTGCTGGACATCGCCGGCGGTACGGGTGACCTGACCAAGAAATTCTCGCACCTGGTCGGCCCGACCGGTCAGGTGGTGCTGGCCGACATCAACGAATCCATGCTCAAGGTCGGTCGTGACCGCCTGCTGGATGTCGGCGTGTCGGGCAACGTCGAATTCGTCCAGGCCGACGCTGAAAAGCTGCCGTTCCCGGACAACCATTTCGACTGCGTGACCATCGCCTTCGGCCTGCGCAACGTGACGCATAAGGAAGACGCCCTGCGCTCGATGCTGCGCGTCCTCAAGCCGGGCGGCCGCCTGCTGGTGCTGGAATTCTCCAAGCCGACCAACGCGCTGATGTCCAAGGCCTACGACGCCTACTCGTTCGCCTTCATGCCGCTGATGGGCAAGCTGATCACCAACGACTCGGAAAGCTATCGTTACCTGGCCGAATCGATCCGCATGCACCCGAATCAGGAAACCCTGAAGTCGATGATGGTCGACGCCGGTTTCGACCGCGTGACCTATCACAACATGACCGCAGGCATCGTCGCCCTGCACCGCGGCATCAAGCCCTGATGCTGCTGACCGGGCTGCTCGCCAGCGTCGAACTCGGCCTGAACCGCGTGCTGCGTCTCGACAGCACGGCGCTGCCGCGACTGGCGCACCTGACCGGCAAAGTGATTGCCGTGGATTGCCGCAGCCCGGCGCTGCAACTGTTCATTCTGCCGAGCGACGAAGGCCTGATGCTGGCGTCCCACTGGGAAACCGGCGTCGACTGCACCCTGCGCGCCCCGGCCTCGAGTCTGGTGAAACTGGCCCTGAGCAAGGACAAGACGGCGGTGCTGCACGCGCCGGAAGTCGAACTCGACGGCGACAGCGGCGTGCTGCTGGAGCTGGCGGGCGTGCTGCAGGACCTGGAGCTGGACTGGGAGTACGAACTCTCGCGCTGGCTGGGACCTGTCGCCACGCAACTGGTCGGCGGCCACCTGCGCAGCCGCGCCCGCTGGTATCAACAAGGATTTGCCAGCCTCAACCAGAACCTCGCCGAATACCTGGCCGAAGAATCGCGCACCCTCGTCGGGCAGCGCGAAGCCGAAGCCCGCTTCAGCGAACTGGACCGGATCAAACTCGATCTGGAACGTCTCGAGGCGCGCTTCGAGCGCCTTTCCCGATCCCTCGACCCAAGCGATAACGCATGAAGCTGCTCGCCGTCCGCCGTCTGTTGCGCATCCAGCGCGTCGTGATCCGCTACCGCCTCGATGACCTGCTGTTCGATCTGCCGTTGCCGTGGTTCCTGCTGGCGCTGCGCTACGTCCTGCCGTGGCGCTGGTTCCCGCGCAAGCCGCTCGACCTGAGCCGTGGCGCACGCCTGCGCCTGGCGTTGCAGGACCTAGGGCCGATCTTCATCAAGTTCGGGCAGATCCTTTCGACCCGCCGCGACCTGCTGCCGGAAGACATCGCCGATGAGCTGATGCGGTTGCAGGACCGCGTGCCGCCGTTCGATTCGCAGCTGTCGGTCAAACTGATCGAAGAGCAACTGGGCAAGAAGATCAGCGAAGTGTTCAGCCGCTTCGACGTCGAACCGCTGGCCTCGGCCTCGGTGGCGCAGGTGCACGCCGCGCAACTGAAGACTGGCGAAGAAGTGGTGGTCAAGGTGATCCGCCCGGGCCTGAAACCGATCATCGCCCAGGATCTGGCGTGGCTGTTCATCCTCGCCCGCGCCGCCGAGAAGGTCTCCGCCGATGCCCGTCTGCTGCACCCGGTGGACGTGGTCAGCGACTACGAAAAAACCATCTACGACGAACTCGACCTGTTGCGCGAGGCGGCCAACGCCAGCCAGTTGAAGCGCAACTTCGAAGGCTCGCCGCTGTTGTATGTGCCGCAAGTCTATTGGGACTGGTGCCGGCCGAAAGTGCTGGTGATGGAGCGCATCTACGGGATTCAGGTGACGGATCTCGCGACCCTCGCCGACCAGCGCACCGACATGAAGCTGCTTGCCGAACGCGGCGTGGAGATCTTCTTCACCCAGGTGTTCCGCGACAGTTTCTTCCACGCCGACATGCACCCGGGCAACATCTTCGTCAGCACCGTCAACCCGTGGAGCCCGCAGTACATCGCGATCGACTGCGGCATCGTCGGCAGCCTGACCCCGGAAGACCAGGATTATCTGGCGCGCAACCTGTTTGCCTTCTTCAAGCGCGACTACCGCCGGGTGGCGCAATTGCACATCGATTCGGGCTGGGTGCCGGCGGAAACCAAATTGAATGAATTCGAAGCGGCGATCCGTACCGTGTGCGAGCCGATCTTCGAAAAACCATTAAAAGATATTTCATTTGGCCAGGTGCTGATGCGCCTGTTCCAGACCGCGCGCCGCTTCAACATGGAAGTGCAGCCGCAACTCGTATTGCTGCAAAAGACCCTGCTGAACATCGAAGGCCTGGGCCGTCAGCTGTACCCGGACCTCGATCTGTGGAACACCGCGCAGCCGTTCCTCGAACGCTGGATGCGCGAGCGCGTCAGCCCGAAAGCCTTGATCGGCAACGTGCAGAGCCAGTTCGAGCAGCTGCCGCACCTGGCCAACATGGCCCGCGACCTGCTCGAACGCATGTCCCAGCCCCACGCCAACGACCCGCCGCCACCGTGGAAAAAACGCAAGGACGACTGGTTCCTGCGCCTGCTCGGCAGCGCCCATCTGGCGGGTGGTACGATCCTCGCCGCCGGGGGCCCGATGCACGAACTGGGGCATTGGCCCGCCGGGATCATGGTGGCAGTCGGCTTGTATCTGGTCGTTCGCCGATAGCCAGTTCCGTGATCGGCTGGCACACTGTTTCAACGCCTGAACCCGACTATTGAAGTGTGGGTTCGCTGTCGGAGTCGAAGATGAAAAACTGGCTGGACGAGATCAAGTGGGACGCCGATGGCCTGGTGCCGGCGATTGCCCAGGATCACAAGACCGGACGCGTATTGATGATGGCCTGGATGAACCGCGAAGCCCTGGAGCTGACCGCGGCGGAAAACCGTGCCATCTATTGGTCACGTTCCCGTGGCAAGCTGTGGCGCAAGGGCGAAGAGTCCGGCCACGTACAGACGCTGCATGAAATGCGTCTGGACTGCGACGCCGACGTCATCATCCTGATGGTCGAACAGATCGGCGACATCGCTTGCCATACCGGCCGTCAAAGCTGCTTCTACCGCGTCTTCGAAAACGGCGACTGGAAAACGGTCGACCCGGTCCTGAAAGACCCGCACGCTATTTACTCCGCAGGACACAAACATGAGTGACACCCTGACCCGCCTCGCTCAGGTGCTGGAAGAGCGCAAGGGCGCTGCTGCCGACAGTTCGTATGTGGCTAGTCTGTATCACAAGGGCTTGAACAAGATTCTGGAAAAGGTCGGCGAAGAATCGGTCGAAACGATCATTGCCGCCAAGGACGCCGCCGTCAGCGGCGACTGCAGCGACGTGATCTACGAGACCGCCGACCTGTGGTTCCACAGCATGGTCATGCTTGCCCAGCTGGGGCAGCATCCGCAGGCGGTGCTGGATGAACTGGATCGCCGTTTCGGCCTGTCCGGACACGTCGAGAAAGCCTCGCGCCCGTCCGCCTGAACAACTTCAAGAGAGGAACAGCAACATGGGCATTTTTGACTGGAAACACTGGATCGTCATCCTGGTGGTCGTGGTACTGGTGTTCGGTACCAAGAAACTGAAGAACCTCGGCACCGACGTTGGCGAGTCGATCAAGGGCTTCCGTAAAGCCATGAACGACGACGAAAAACCGGCCGATCCGACCGTCACGCCTGCGCAACCGGTACCGCCGGTACAGCCGCAAGCCACCGCTCAGGCCAACCCGCCGCACACCATCGACGTGCAGGCGCAGAAAGTCGAAGAGCCGATCCGCAAAGACGTGTGAGCACTGACTAATGTTTGGTATCAGCTTCTCTGAACTGCTGCTCGTCGGCCTCGTCGCCCTGCTGGTGCTGGGCCCCGAGCGTCTGCCGGGCGCTGCACGCACCGCCGGCCTGTGGGTCGGACGGCTGAAGCGCAGCTTCAACGCGATCAAACAGGAAGTTGAGCGTGAAATCGGTGCCGACGAAATCCGTCGGCAACTGCACAACGAGCACATCCTGTCGCTGGAACAGGAGGCGCGGAAGATTTTCACGCCGGTTCAGCAGGAGCCGACGCCGGTACAGCCGGTGGCAGATCAGACGCCAGTGCCTCCGGTTGTGGAACAAACAATTCATGCGCCGACGGCGAGCGTCGAGCACGTCTCTGCCGCAGCCGCTGAAACTGCGCCGATCATGAAGCCTGTCGAACCCATTGCTCCAGCTGCCGCGCCAACAACGCCGGCCCCTCACGACCCAACATTGCCGCCGCGAGCCCCATGAGCGATCTCCCCGAAAACGACCAGCACATGCCGCTGGTTTCGCACCTCACCGAGTTGCGCACCCGCCTGCTGCGTTGCGTGGCGGCGATCTTCATCATCTTCGCCGGGCTGTTTGCCTTTACCCAGCAGATCTACACCTTCGTTTCGACGCCGCTGCGCGAATACCTGCCGGTGGGCGCGACGATGATCGCCACCGACGTGTCGTCGCCGTTCCTGACGCCGCTGAAGCTGACGATGATGGTCTCGCTGTTCCTGGCGATCCCGGTGATCCTGCATCAGATCTGGGGCTTCATCGCACCGGGCCTGTACAAGCACGAGAAGCGTGTCGCAGTGCCGTTGCTGATCTCCAGCATCCTGCTGTTCTACACCGGCATGGCGTTCGCCTACTTCTTCGTGTTCCCGCTGATCTTCAAGTTCTTCGCCTCGGCCACCCCGGCCGGTGTGGAAATGATGACCGACATCACCAGTTACCTCGATTTCGTCATGACGCTGTTCTTCGCCTTCGGCGTGGCGTTCGAAATCCCGGTGGCCGTGGTGCTGCTGGTGTGGATCGGCGTGGTCGACGTCAAATACCTGAAGAAGATCCGTCCGTACGTGATCATCGGCTGCTTCGTGGTCGGCATGATCCTGACCCCGCCGGACATCTTCTCCCAGACCCTGCTGGCCGTGCCGATGTGGATGCTGTTCGAAGTCGGCATCCTGTTCGGCAGTCTGGTCAGCAAGCGCGAACGCCCGGAAGAAACCGCCGACGATCACAACGACCAGCCGCCAGCGACTCAGCCATGAACCTGCTGCTGCTCGAAGAGGCCGACTTCATTGCGGCCGACCGCGTCGTGCTGCGTGATCGGCGCCTGACCCACATGCAGGAAGTCCACCGCTCGGAAGTCGGCGACAGCCTGCGGGTCGGGCGCACTGGCGGGCTGATGGGCTCGGCCGAGCTTTTGCGCCTTGACGCGGGCGAAGCCGAGCTGCGGGTCACCCTCGATCAACCGCCGCCGGCCAAACTGCCGCTGACCCTGGTACTCGCCCTGCCCCGCCCGAAGATGCTGCGCCGGGTGTTCCAGACCGTGGCGACCATGGGCGTGTCGAAGGTGATTCTGGTCAACAGCTACCGGGTCGAGAAAAGCTTCTGGCAAACGCCGTTCCTGGAGCCGGAAGCGATTCGCGAACAACTGATCCTCGGCCTCGAACAGGCTCGGGATACGGTGTTGCCGGAGATCATCATCGAGAAGCGCTTCAAGCCGTTCGTCGAAGATCGCCTGCCGGCCATCACCGACGGCACCCTCGGTCTGGTCGGTCATCCGGGCAACTTCCCGCCCTGCCCCCGCGCCCTCAGCGAACCGGTAACCCTGGCCATCGGCCCCGAGGGTGGCTGGATTCCCTACGAAATCGATCTGTTGGCCAAGGCCGGGCTGCAACCGGTGCAACTGGGCGAGCGAATCCTGCGGGTCGAAACCGCAGTCACCGCGCTGCTCGCCCGGCTGTTCTGAAGTCTCTCCGGACAAAAGGCGTTACAGATTGCCATCATGCGGCCGATACCCTCCCCATAAGTCCAATTAGTGGTCCGAGGGAGTCGTCGCATGTACCGTTGGTTAGCCGAGAGTCTTGGAAACGTCAGCGTCAAACGTAAGCTTGGAATCGGTTTCGGCCTGGTGCTGCTGCTGACCCTGTTGATCACCTTCACCGGCTGGACCGGAATGAGCGGGATCATCAGCCGGGGCGACAAGCTCGGCTTCATCTCCAGCCTCAACGAGCTGACCAAGGACCTGCGTCTGGCGCGTCTTGACTATGAAGCCCGCCGTGGCGAACAGGGCCCCGGCGCGGTCAACGACCTGCTCGGCAAACTCGACGCCGGCCTGCAAAGCGCCCGCGGCATGATCGAGCAACCGTCCGACGTGGCCATGATCGATCAGCAACTGGCGGCGGTTGCCGAGTACAAACGCGCCTTTGGCGACATGACCCAGGCCACCGTGCAGCGTGAAGACGCTCGCAGCAAACTCGGCGCCAGCGCCGATAACGCGGTGGCCAAGGTCAGCGAAGTCGAGAAATCCCTGCTGCAAGGCGACAGCGTTGCGCAATTCAACAGCGTGATCGAGCTGAGCAAACTGCTGCAGCAGGCGCGCTATCAGGTGCGCGGCTACACCTACAGCGGCAAGGCCGAAGCCGAACAACCGGCGCTGGATGCCATCGCCGCCGCCCTGAACAATCTGGAAAGCCTGCCGAGCAAACTGCCCGAGCAACACATTGCCAACCTGCAGCAGGCCACCGAATCGCTGAAGGCTTACCGCGCCGCCGTCAGCCAGTTCCGCGACTCCCAGGTGAACAACGCCAAGGCGCTGGCTCGCATGTCGGCCCAGGGCGACATCCTGCTCGACGTCAGCAAGAAACTCACCGAATCCCAGACCATCGTCCGCGACACCGATGCCGCGCACGCCAAAAACATGCTGATGATCGCCACCCTGCTGGCCCTGGCCTTCGGTCTGCTCGCGGCCTGGGCGATCACCCGGCAGATCATCATTCCGCTGGAGCAGACCCTGAAAGTCGCCGAACGCGTGGCCGCCGGTGACCTGACCCACAATCTGGTGTCCCTGCGCCGTGACGAACTCGGTCAATTGCAGCGCTCGATGCAGAGCATGACCCAAGGCCTGCGCGAATTGATCGGCGGCATCAGCGACGGCGTGACCCAGATCGCCAGCGCCGCCGAAGAGTTGTCCGCGGTGACCGAGCAGACCAGCGCCGGGGTCAACAATCAGAAAGTCGAAACCGACCAGGTCGCCACCGCCATGAACGAAATGGCCGCCACCGTGCAGGAAGTCGCGCGTAACGCCGAGGAAGCTTCGGAAGCAGCGGTCGCCGCCGACCAGCAGGCCCGTGAAGGCGACAAGGTGGTTGGCGAGGCCATCGCCCAGATCGAACGTCTGGCCGCCGAAGTCGGCCATTCCACCGAGGCCATGGGCGAGCTCAAGCGCGAAAGCGACAAGATCGGCAGCGTGCTCGACGTGATCAAGTCCGTGGCCCAGCAAACCAACCTGCTGGCCCTCAACGCCGCCATCGAGGCCGCCCGTGCCGGTGAAGCCGGACGTGGCTTTGCGGTGGTTGCCGACGAAGTCCGCAGCCTCGCCCAGCGCACCCAGAAGTCCACCGAAGAGATCGAAGAGCTGATCGTCGGCCTGCAGAACGGCACCCAGCAAGTGGCAACGATCATGGACAACAGCCGCACCCTGACCGACAGCAGCGTCGAGCTGACCCGGCGTGCCGGTGGCTCGCTGGAAAGCATCACCCGCACCGTTTCGGCGATTCAGGCGATGAACCAGCAGATTGCAGCGGCGGCCGAGCAGCAGAGCGCCGTGGCCGAAGAGATCAACCGCAGCGTGCTGAACGTGCGGGATGTCTCGGACCAGACCTCGGCGGCCAGCGAAGAGACGGCGGCCTCCAGCGTCGAGCTGGCGCGCCTGGGCACACACCTGCAAACGCTGGTGGGCCGGTTCAAGGTTTGAAGTGATTCATTGGCCTCGGTTCACTGTGAACCGAGGTGAGGCCATTCGCGAGCAGGCTCGCTCCCACAGTCGACCGAGTTGTCCGAGCGGACGCGGTCCAANGGGAGCGAGCCTGCTCGCGAAGGCGTCCCGGGAGACGCCGCAGTTACAGGACTTGCCGCAGGAACGCCTGGGCTCGGGGATCCTTCGGTGCATCGAAGAACGCCGCCGGCGAGGCGTCTTCCAGCAGTTTGCCGTGATCGAAGAACAGCACCCGATCCGCCACTTCCCGGGCAAAACCCATTTCGTGGGTCACGCAGACCATGGTCATGCCTTCCACGGCCAGGTTTTTCATCACGTCCAGCACTTCGCCGACCATTTCCGGGTCGAGGGCCGAGGTCGGCTCGTCGAACAGCATGACCTTGGGGTCCATCGCCAGCGCCCGGGCAATCGCTACGCGCTGCTGCTGACCGCCGGACAGGCGCGACGGATATTCGCGGGCCTTCTGGGCAATCCCGACCTTCTCCAGCAATGCCAAAGCCTTGGCCTCGCTTTCCTTCTGGCCGCGCTTGCGCACGACTTTCTGTGCCAGGCACAGGTTTTCCAGCACGGTCATGTGCGGGAACAGATTGAAATGCTGGAACACCATGCCGACTTCGCGGCGGTAGGCGTTGACGTCGGTTTTCGGGTCAGCCAGTTGCAGGCCGTCGATGCTCACCGAACCCGAATCGAATTCTTCCAGACCATTGAGGCAACGCAGGAAGGTCGACTTGCCGGAACCGGACGGGCCGATCACTACCAGCACTTCGCCCTTGGCCACGGACGTGCTGACGTTATCCACCGCGCGCACCACTTGCCCACGGGTGTCGAAGACTTTTACCAGATCGCGAACTTCAATCACTTTGCGCGAGCCTCCGCTCAAGCCGGCTGGCGATTTTCGACAGCGGCAGGTTGATCAACAGGTACAGGCCGGCGACGCAGAACAGGATCTCGAACGGCGAGAACGACGTGGTGATGACTTCCCGGCCGCTTTTCAGCAGCTCGGTGATGGCGATCACCGACACCAGCGAGGTGTCTTTGACCAGACTGATGAACTGCCCGGCCAGCGGTGGCAGCACGCGCTTGAATGCCTGCGGCAGCACCACATGACGCATCGACTGGCCGGCACTCAGACCCAGCGAACGCGCCGCTTCGTTCTGGCCGCGGGCAATCGACTGCACACCGGAACGGATGATTTCCGCCACGTAGGCGCCGGTGAACAGCGACAGCGCGGCAATCCCGGCGAACTCCCGGGACAGGTTCATCACCGTGCCGATGAAGAAATAGAAAATGAAGATCTGCACCAGCAGCGGCGTGCCGCGCACCAGTTCGACATAGATCGTCGACAGGTCGCGCAGGGTCGGGTTGCTCGACAGCCGGCACAGCCCGGTGGCCAGACCGATCAGCAGACCCAGCACGCCGGACACCACCGACAGCCAAAGCGTGGTCCACAGCCCCCACAACAGCGGACCCGCCGCCCAATGCCGCGTCACGCCCACGACGTCGCCTTCGGCCACATCGTCGCCCTGAGCGAATTGCAGGCTGTTTTCGTCGACGGTCAGGTGCTGCTCGTCACCGGCATCGTTGCGCAGGGTGACCTGCGCGCTGCCGCCCTTGCGCACCAGTTCGCTGACGGTGGAAATGTCGGTCGCGCGCTGGGTTTCCTCGGCCTGATAGGCGAAGTACTGCGGCACACGGTTCCAGCGCCATTCGTAGGACATCAGCGACGTGGCGTAATACAGCGCGCCGGCCAGGCCGACCAGCACCAGCACGGTCAGAACGTGCCAGGGCCATTGGGCTTTTTTCTGTTTCATTACAGGTTCCGGATTCTGTGTTGCTCTGGAGGCCCTCTTCGCGAGCAAGCCCGCTCCCACAGTGGATTTGTGGTGTTCACACAATCTCTGTGGGAGCGGGCTTGCTCGCGAATGGGGTAACTCGGTCTAACTGACCCAGTGTTATTCCATGTCCTTGAGCCACTCGGTGCTCTTGAACCACTTGTCATGGATGCGATCGTAGGTGCCGTCTTCGTGGATCTGGTGCAGGAAGTTGTTGATGAAGTTGATGCTGTCGTAGTCACCCTTCTTCAGACCGAAGGCCAGCGGCTCGTAGGTGAACGGCTTGTCGAGGAACACCAGTTTGCCGGCGCCGACCTTGTTCACCGCGACCACGTTGTACGGCGCGTCGTAGATGAAGGCGTCAGCCTTGCCGTTGACCACATCGAGCACGGCTTCCTGCTCGTTGTCGTAGCCGTGGTACTTGGCTTTGGAGATCAGCTTCTTGGCGACCATCTCGCCGGTGGTGCCGAGCTTGGAGGTGATGCGGTAGTCGGCGGTGTTCAGGTCTTTATAGGACTTGATGGTGCCTTCCAGCTCCTTGCGGATCAGCAGGGTCTGGCCGACCACGATGAACGGTTCGCTGAAGTTCAGGCGCAGGTTGCGTTCCTGGGTCAGGGTCATGCCGCTGCCGATCATGTCGAACTTGTCGGTCATCAACGCCGGGATGATCCCGTCGTAACCGGTGGAGACCAGCTCCAGCTTGACGCCCATGGCCTTGGTCATGGCTTTGAGGATGTCGACTTCGAAACCGATGATTTCACCGCGCTTGTTGGTCATTTCGAATGGCATGTAGGTCGGATCCATGCCGACCTTCAACGAGCCACGCTTGACCGCGTCGTCGATCGCGCCGGCCTGCGCCGCATTGACTGCAACCAGTGCCGTGACGCCGACCAGCAGCATCGACAGATACTTCTTCATCTTCAAGTCCCCAAAACATTGCGTTTGCGGCGCGAAAACCGACAGAAATGGACAAGATTGTCCGGGTGCGCCAATTCGGGGACGGATGCTAACGCACTCGTCCGTTTGCACAAGGTTTTTTGATCGGTTGCTGCCGGATGGGACGCAGTCCGGGACGGTAATCGGCAGGCAAAAAAAACCCCGCTTTCGCGGGGTTTCTTCATCAGGCCGGTTGCGCCTGCAAGCTCACCGGCTTGAGCGGCAGCAGCGGCGCATGGGGATCGGCTTTCACCGAGGCCCGCCATGCGTCCAGCCACTCGGCGTGACCTTCGGCCCACACCTGCTCGTGCAGACGGGCCAGGGCCACCGGATCGCTCAGCAATTGCAGGCGATCATGATTGTTCAGCCCGGCCGGGCCGACCTTGATCGCGTGACGCACACGTTCCTGGCGCAGCCATTCGATCGGCTCGGCCTGACCGTGACGCGAGGTCGCCAGCGAGCACGCCAGGGCGTTCTGCTGTGGATCGACCACCGCGCGGATGAAGCCGTCATTCAGTGCGTGCCAGCGGTTTTCGTGGGTGTACTGATCGGTGGCCAGCAGCGCCTGTGGCGGATTGTATTCCTCGGGGATGAGGAACAGGCTCTCGTCACGAGACTTGAGGCCCAGACCGACGCGGCTGGAAATCACCGACACCGGAATCGACAGCATCAGCGAACCGACGATCGGCACCAGCCACCACAGGAAGCTCGGGTTCAGCCAGATCACCAGCAACGCCCAGAAGAAGCCCAGCAGGGTCTGCGGACCGTGACGCTTGACCGCTTCGCTCCACGGCGTGGAGTCGTCGTCACGCTGCGGCGAGTTCCAGGTCGCGGCCCAGCCGAGGAACGCGGCCAGAACGAAACGGGTGTGGAAAATCATCCGCACCGGCGCCAGCAGCATGGAGAACAGCATCTCCAGCAGCATCGACACGGTCACCTTGAACTTGCCGCCGAACTCTTTCGCGCCCTTGGCCCAGATCAGGATGATGCTCAACAGCTTCGGCAGGAACAGCAGCACGATGGTCGTCGAGAACAGCGCGATCGCCTTGTCCGGGTGCCATTGCGGCCACAGCGGATAGAGCTGACGCGGTTCGAGGAAGTACTGCGGCTCCATCAGCGTGTTCACCGCCAGCAGCGCGGTCGATAGCACCAGGAAGAAGAACCACAGCGGCGCCGACAGGTAAGACATCACGCCGGTCAGGAACACCGCGCGGTGCACCGGGTGCATGCCTTTGACCAGGAACAGACGGAAGTTCATCAGGTTGCCGTGGCACCAGCGACGGTCACGCTTGAGTTCGTCGAGCAGGTTCGGCGGCAGTTCTTCGTAGCTGCCCGGCAGATCGTAGGCAATCCACACGCCCCAGCCGGCACGGCGCATCAGCGCAGCTTCAACGAAGTCGTGAGAGAGAATCGCACCGGAGAACGCACCCTTGCCCGGCAACGGCGCCAGGGCGCAGTGGTCGATGAACGGCTTCATGCGGATGATCGCGTTGTGACCCCAGTAGTGGGATTCACCCAGCTGCCAGAAGTGCAGGCCGGCGGTGAACAGCGGACCGTACACGCGAGTGGCGAACTGCTGCATGCGCGCATACAGCGTGTCCATGCCCGAAGCGCGCGGCGCGGTCTGGATGATGCCGGCGTCCGGCGTGGCCTCCATCAGGCGCACCAGACTGGTCAGGCACTCGCCGCTCATCACCGAGTCGGCGTCGAGCACGACCATGTACTTGTAGTCACCGCCCCAGCGACGGCAGAAGTCGTCGAGGTTGCCGCTCTTGCGTTTGACGCGACGGCGACGGCGGCGATAGAAGATCTTGCCGAAACCCTTGGCTTCGCGGCAGACGTCCAGCCAGGCCTGCTGCTCGGCCACGCAGATGTCGGTGTCGTTACTGTCGCTGAGGACGAAGAAGTCAAAACGGTCCAGGTCACCGGTAGCGGCGACCGACTCGAACGTCGCGCGCAGACCGGCGAACACCCGAGGCACGTCTTCGTTGCAGATCGGCATCACCAGTGCGGTGCGCGCGTCTTTCGGAATCGGCTCGTTGCCGGCACTTTTACCGGAGATCCGGTATTTATCGTGGCCGGTGAGCAATTCGAGGAAGCCCATCAGCGCGGTCCAGAAACCGGCCGACACCCAGCAGAACAGAATCCCGAACATGATCAGAATGCTGGTTTGCAGCGCATACGGCAGCACTTGCGTGGCGGTTTGCAGCAGCGGTTGATGCAGGACTTCTTCCAGATCGACGAACGACCAGCCCTGGTACGGCATGATGCCTTTCATGTACCAGCCGGCGACGATGGTCTGACCCAGCATCAGCACCAGCAGAATGTAGCGACGGATCGAACCGACCGTACGCCAGCGCGCCGCCGGCAGCACGTTGGCGTCCTTCGGCGGTTGCGGCGGGTTGGTCCGGCCGGTCAGGCGACGCCAGCCACGCACCAGAATGTTGGTGCGCCACGGCTCCGGCACGACCTTGGTCCGACGGATCGGCGGCGTGGCCTTCATGCTGACCCGGCCGCTGGCGTCGAGCACCAGCATTTCCGCGTCTTGCAGCTCTTCGGCGGTGCTCAGGATCAGGCGCTTGCCCACCGAAGCCTGGGCGGCTTCGGTCGGTGCGTCAAAGGTCTTGGACGACAGGCGTTCATGCAATTCGCTGAAGGACTGGCAGCCCGCGAGTTCCGCGCGCTGCTCGTCGGTCATCGGCAGATGCGCCAGGTACTCGGACAGAGTCTCTGGCTGTACTTGAGAGTTACTCATCGGCAGGCAACTGATAGCTCCAGGTCTCGGTCAGGACTTCTTCAGTCGGTGCCGATTCCGGTGTGGCTGGGGCCGCGTCCGCAGCGGCTGGCTGCTTGGCGTCTTTGTTGGCCTTGTCCTTGGCATCTGCAACCGGCTTGGCGTCGGCCTGTTTGGCCTCGGCGGCCTTGGCTTCCTTGTCGGCTTTCTCTTGTTGCTTGGCGGCAACCTTGTCGGCCTTGGCTACCGACGAATTGGACGTCGGTACCGAAGACTTGGCCAGATCAGCGGTGACCACTGGCTGCACCAGGGCTGCGCGCATCTCGGTGGACTTGCTCGCGTCCTTGATCTTCATCCGCAGGGTCAGGCGCCAGCCCTTGGTTTCCGGGTTGTAGCGCACGCTGTTTTCGACCAGTTCGGCGTTGTCGCCGACGCTGACCTGGCTGCGAACGTCCGCATCCGGGGCCAAAGCGGCCAAGGACGGGCCTTCGAAATCGACCAGGTAGGCAACGCTGCCATCCGGCTGACGGATCAGGTTCGATTGCTTGACGTCACCGGTCGAACGCAGGGTCTGGTTGACCCAGGCGCTGTCCGGCGCGTGCAGCGCGGCTTCGTCGATGGTCCAGTGCATACGGTAGGCGAAGTCCAGCGGCTGGCCAGGCTCCGGCAGTTTTTCCGGGTTCCAGAACGCAACGATGTTGTCGTTGGTTTCGTCGGCGGTCGGGATCTCGACCAGATCAACGGTGCCCTTGCCCCAGTCGCCCTTCGGCTCGATCCAGGCGCTTGGGCGCTTGTCGTAGCGGTCGTCGAGGTCTTCGTAGTGGCTGAAGTCACGGCCACGTTGCAGCAGACCGAAACCACGCGGGTTCTCGACGCTGAACTGGCTGACAGCCAAATGTTTCGGGTTGTTCAGCGGACGCCAGATCCACTCGCCGTTGCCGGCATGGATCGACAGACCGCTGGAGTCGTGCAGTTCACGACGGTAGTTGAGCACCTTCGACGGCTGGTTGGCGCCGAACAGGAACATGCTGGTCAGCGGCGCGATGCCGAGCTTGCCAACCTTGTCACGCAGGTACATCTGGCCCTTCACGTCGACAATGGTGTCGCTGCCCGGACGCAGGATCAGACGGTAGGCGCCGGTCGCACGAGGCGAATCCAGCAGGGCGAAGATCACCAGGTGCTTGTCGCCCGGCTTCGGCTGCTGAATCCAGAACTCGCGAAAACGCGGGAATTCTTCGCCGGACGGCAGAGCGGTATCGATCGCCAGGCCACGGGCCGACAGACCGTAGGTGTGACCCTTGCCGACGACGCGGAAGTAGCTCGCGCCCAGCATGGTCATGATTTCGTCTTGCTTGTCAGCCTTGTTGATCGGGTACAGCACACGGAAACCGGCGTAGCCCAGTTGTTCGGTGGCCTTCGGATCGAACTGCAGGTCGCCGAAATCGAAACGGCTCGGATCGTATTTGATCTCTTCGACGGTGTTCGCGGTGATTTCGTTGATTTTCACCGGCGTATCGAAGTGCATGCCCTGATGATAGAAGGACAGCTTGAACGGGGTCTTCTGGTCGGCCCATTCGGCTTTTTCGGTGCGGAAACGAATCTTCTGATAGTCCGCGAATTTCATTTCACGGAATTCGTTCGGCAGGTTGCTGCGCGGGGCTTCGAACTTCTGCCCGGCCAGCTCTTTGGCCTTGGCCGACACATCGTCAAGATTGAATGCCCAAAGCTGGCCGGCGCTGAGCAGGCAGAGTACTGCCGAGCCCGCTACCAGAGCGCTGCGCAAGCGTTTGGCAGACAATTTTGCTGCATTACAGGGACTAACAATCACGAGCAACCCTCGCCGAAAACAGATCAATAAACCAACGGCCAGATGAAGTGCCTGTGAGGGATTCGGTACAAAAAAACCGACCTTGCAGGACACCCTTGCCAAGTTGGCGAGCATTGTTCCGACTCCGCTGGGTCAAAATGATTCCCCAATCGGATCCGGACAAGTCTCTACCTAAGTCAAAATGGACCAACGAACGCTGATCCCCGTAGCGCGCGATTATCTAGTAGCCCGCGTGACAACGCATCAGGGGTAACAAAGTATTTATCGCGAAAATTCCCTGTTTTCAGTCGAAAAGCCCTTAAAAAGTTGTTTCAAGCACTTTCATGTCTGTAACAGGAAGGTTACCGGGCCATCGTTGACCAGGTGCACCTGCATATCCGCGCCGAATCTACCTGATGCCACTGTGCCATGCATCTGTTTCGCTTTGCTTAATAGATAGTCGAATAATTCTTCGCCCAGCGCCGGAGGGGCGGCGGTCGAGAAACTCGGGCGCAACCCGCTTTTGGTGTCGGCAGCGAGGGTGAACTGAGAGACCAGCAGCAACCCGCCGCCCACATCCGCCAGGGACAGATTCATCTTGCCCTCGGCGTCACTGAACACTCGATAGTTAAGCAGCTTATGCAGAAGTTTGTCGGCGCTGGCCGGCGTGTCGTCGGGTTCTACCGCCACCAGCACCAGCAAACCCTGATCGACACTGCCAACCACCTCGCCCGCCACTTCGACCCGCGCGCCTTTCACGCGCTGCAACAGCCCCTTCATGCTTCTTCGGGCGGCAGGTCGAGCAGGCGCCGGGCCATTTTGCTGGCGGCGCGTACCAGCGCATCAGTGATACCCGGTTCGGACGCGGCGTGGCCGGCATCGCGGATCACCTGCAGCTCGCTGTTCGGCCAGGCCTGATGCAGTTCCCAGGCGTTGTCGAGCGGGCAGATCACGTCGTAGCGGCCGTGGATGATCACGCCCGGCAGATGGGCGATCTTGCCCATGTCGCGGATCAGCTGGTTTGGCTCAAGGAAGGCATTGTTGGTGAAGTAGTGGCATTCGATCCGCGCGATCGACAAGGCGCGCTGCGGCTCGGAGAAACGGTCGACCACCAGCGGATTCGGACGCAGGGTCGCGGTGCGCCCTTCCCAGGTCGACCAGGCCTTGGCTGCGTGCATCTGGGCGATCTGGTCGTTGCCGGTCAGGCGTTTGTGGAAAGCGCTGAGCAGGTCGTCGCGCTCGTCCAGCGGAATCGGCGCGAGGTAGTCCTGCCAGTAGTCGGGAAACAGACGGCTGGCGCCGGCCTGGTAGAACCATTCGATTTCCTGCGGACGGCAGAGAAAGATCCCGCGCAGGATCAGACCGTGCACGCGCTCCGGGTGGGTCTGCGCGTAGGCCAGCGCCAGGGTCGAACCCCAGGAACCGCCGAACAGCACCCATTTGTCGATGCCCAGATGTTTACGGATGCGCTCGAGGTCTTCGACCAGATCCCAGGTGGTGTTGTTTTCCAGGCTGGCGTGAGGCGTGGAACGACCGCAGCCGCGCTGGTCGAAGGTGACAATGCGATACAGATTCGGATCGAAGTAACGGCGACTCTGGGCGTCGCACCCGGCGCCGGGACCTCCGTGGATGAACACCACCGGCAAACCTTCCGGTGAACCGCTTTCGTCGACGTACAGCGTATGGGTGTCATCGACGGCCAGATCGTGCCGTGCGTGAGGTTTGATCTGCGGAAACAAAGTCTGCATTGCGCGCTCCGTAAGGGGTCGAGGTCATCCCTGGGGGGACTTCTATTATTCTGCCGTCCGGCATCATAAACCCGATTTACGTCAATGAGCATGCCCGTGCGCTGTCACATTTTGTCAGCCATGAACCCCAGCAGGTTCTCAAAGAGACGATCGACCTCGGCGACCTGATGTCGCGCCCGCAGGCAGCCATGAACCAGCCCTTCGCCGTAATACAGCGCCGCGTCGACGCCCGCCGCGTTCAGCCGCTCGGCGTAGCGCACACCGTCGTCACGCAGCGGGTCGAACTGGGCCACGGCGATCCAGGCCGGGGGCAAGCCACTGAAGTCCCCGGCCAGCAACGGCATCGCATAAGCGTTCGGCTTCACGGTGCCGCGCAGGTACAGGGCGTGATAGCAATCGACATCGCTGCTGGCGAGCAACGGCGCATCGGCGCATTCGCTGCGTGACGCTAACTGCTCGTCGCCTCCCAGCCCCGGATAGATCAAGACCTGCGCACCCGGCAGCGGCTCGCCGGCATCGCGCAGCGCCAGGCACAGCGCCGCCGCCAGATTGCCCCCGGCGCTGTCGCCCGCCACCAGCATCCGTCCGGGATCGAAC
This sequence comes from Pseudomonas sp. 22082, assembly GCF_052046055.1. Classification (NCBI taxonomy): domain Bacteria; kingdom Pseudomonadati; phylum Pseudomonadota; class Gammaproteobacteria; order Pseudomonadales; family Pseudomonadaceae; genus Pseudomonas; species Pseudomonas sp. 22082. The sequence goes on along the minus strand of NZ_JBQEQB010000006.1, from coordinate 90,320 downwards.
CAGAACGGCCCGCTGCGCAGCGCGCGCCAGACGCTCAGGCAATCCTCGAAACCGGCCGGGAACGGATGCTCCGGCGCCAGCCGGTAATCCACCGCCACCACCATTGCCCCGAGCGCCATGGCCAGCTCGCAACAGATGAAGTCATGGGAATCCAGCCCGCCGACCACCCAACCGCCGCCGTGCAGGTACAACACGCACGGCCAGCCACTGGCCGATGGCCGGACAGGCGGGCGATACGAACGCACCGCCACCCCGCTCAACTGGAAATCCACCACCTCCAGACCCGCCGGCCGTTCGGGCGTGAAGGCGCGGCACATGTCGTCATAGGATTTGCGCAATCCGCCGAGGCTGCTGTCATCGCTGGCGAAGCTTTCGGTTCTGGCAACGAACGCCGCCATCGCCGGTGAAAGTGGATAGGTACTCATCAGTTTTTCAGGCTGGCCTGAACCGTGGCCACGCCGTCCTTGCCATCGAAACTGCTGACACCCGCCAGCCAGCGTTGCAGGTCTTCGGGATGCTCACGCAGCCAGGTCTTCGCCACTTCCTGAGGGGTCTTGCGCTCCATGATCGGCACCATCAACTGGCTTTCCTGGGCGGCGGTGAAGGTCAGGTTTTCCAGCAGTCGATGGACGTTAGGGCAGCGCTCGGCGTAGTCCGGCGCGGTGACCGTGGAAACGGTGGCGGCGCCTTCGTTCGGGCCGTAGACGTCTTCGCTGCCGGTCAGGTAGGTGATTTTCATGTTGATGTTCATCGGGTGCGGGGTCCAGCCGACGAATACCACGAACTCTTTGCGGTTCACCGCCCGCTGCACGGCGGCGAGCATGCCGGCCTCACCGGATTCGACGATCTTGAAATCCTTCAGGCCGAAATGGTTGGTTTCGATCATCGTCTTGATCGTGGTGTTGGCGCCGCTGCCGGGCTCGATGCCGTAGATCTTGGCGCCGAGTTGATCCTTGAATTTCGCGATGTCGCCGAAGGTTTTCAGCCCCGCCGCCGCTACGTAATCCGGCACTGCCAACGTCGCCTGGGCGTCGGCCAGGCTGGGCCTGTCCATGACCTTGACCTGATTGGCGGCGAGGAATGGCGCGATGTTCTTGTCCATCGCCGGTTTCCAGTAGCCGAGGAAGATATCCAGACGCTTGTCGCGGATGCCGGCGAAGATGATTTGCTGCACCGCGCTGGTCTGCTTGCTTTCGTAGCCGAGGCCGTTGAGCAGCACGTCGGCCATGCCGCTGGTGGCGATCACGTCGGTCCAGTTGACCACGCCCATGCGCACGGTTTTGCAGGAAGCATCATCGGAAGCCATGGCACCGGCGCTGAGCAGCGCACTGCCGGTCAGGATTAACGCACAACGAGTGAACAGTCTTTTCATGTGGGATCGTCTCGTGCGGCAGCGGGTTATTGTTCGGATCGGTGTCTTCTTGCACCGTGGCCGAAACATTACGCAGCAGACGAGCGGGAAAAGCGAACTGTGGCGACCGGGATTTGCACGGTGGCGACCCCGTTGGAACGCGGAACCCGTGAAAACCCAAAACCCTTGTGGGAGCGGGCTTGCTCCCACAAAGTTATGCGGTATAGCGGGATTTGCCCCAGGCAAGCAGCCCTTGCAGCAATTCCTTCAGCACCACCCGCGTCGGCTCCGCCAGATCGGCGCGGTAGCGGAACGGTTCGAACTCTTCCATGTAGGTGCACTGGCCCAGCTCCAGTTGCACGGCGTGGATGTTTTCCGCCGGGTTGCCGTAGTGACGGGTGATGTGGCCGCCCTTGAAGCGTCCGTTCAGCACATGGCTGTAATCGCCATGGCGGGCGCAGATCGCTTCCAGTTGCGTGGCCAACTGCGGATCGCAACTGGCGCCGTTGAAAGTGCCGAGATTGAAGTCCGGCAGCTTGCCATCGAACAGGTGCGGGATGATCGAGCGGATCGAATGCGCATCGAACAGCAGTGCGTAACCGAACTCGGCTTTTAGCCGCGCCAGCTCTTCCCGCAAGGTGCGGTGATACGGCGTCCAGATCTGCTCCAGATAGGTCGCACGCTCTTCTTTCGACGGCTCCTGCCCGTCCTTGAACAACGGAATGCCATCGAACAGCGTCGCCGGGTACAGCCCGGTGGTGGCGCCGGCGTACAGCGGTTTGTCGTCGGACGGCCGGTTCAGGTCGATGACAAATCGCGAGTACTCGGCCGCCAGGGTGCTGGCGCCCAGTTCGGCGGCGAAATCGTAGAGCTGCGGAATGTGCCAGTCGGTGTCCGGCAGGCTTTTCGCGTCCGGGATCAACCCGGCCTCGACCGCCGGGGTCAGGCGCACACCGGCGTGGGGCATGCTGATCAGCAGCGGCACGCGACCTTGTTTGAAGTTCAGAACCTTATCCACAACCGCTCTCCTACAGACTTGATTCAACGCCGTGACGCACGACGCGTTTGTCCAGTTCACCACCCAGCCAGTACGCCAGATCCGCCGGGCGGTCGATCTGCCAGGCGACAAAATCGGCGACCTTGCCGACTTCCAGCGAACCGTGGGTCTCGGCCATGCCCAAGGCTTGCGCCGCGTGAATCGTGGCGCCGGCCAGGGCTTCCTCCGGGGTCATGCGGAAACAGGTGCAGGCCATGTTCAGCATCAGGCGCAACGACAGCGCCGGCGAGGTGCCGGGGTTGAGGTCGCTGGCGATGGCGATTTTCACCTTGTGTTTGCGCAGGGCGTCCATCGGCGGCAACCGGGTTTCGCGCAGGAAGTAGAACGCGCCCGGCAACAACACCGCGACGGTGTCGGACTCGGCCATGGCGATGGCGTCGGCTTCGTCCATGAACTCCAGGTGATCGGCGGAAAGTGCGTGGTAGCGCGCAGCGAGGCTGGAGCCGTGCAGCGACGACAATTGCTCGGCGTGCAGCTTCACCGGCAGACCGAGTTTTTGCGCGGCGATGAACACCCGCTCGACTTGTTCCGGGGAGAACGCCAGGTATTCGCAGAACGCATCCACCGCATCGACCAGGCCTTCGGCGGCCAGCGCGGGCAGCATCTCGGCGCAGATGTGATCGATGTAATCGTCGGCGCGATCCTGGTATTCCGGCGGCAAGGCATGGGCGGCCAGGCAGGTGCTGCGCACGCTGATCGGCAGCTCGGCGGCGAGGCGACGGATGACCCGCAAAATCTTGCGCTCGCTGGCCAGATCGAGGCCGTAGCCGGACTTCATTTCGATTGTGGTCACGCCGTCGCGCATCAGGCTTTTCAAGCGTTTGGCGGCGCTGGCGAACAGCTCGTCTTCCGAGGCTTCGCGCGTGGCCCGCACAGTGCTGGCGATGCCGCCGCCGGCCGCTGCGATTTCGGCATAGCTGACGCCTTGCAGGCGCTTCTCGAACTCGCCGCTGCGGTTGCCGCCGAACACGGTGTGGGTGTGGCAGTCGATCAGGCCGGGAGTGACCCACGCGCCTTGCAGGTCATTGACCGCCGGGTATTCGCCTGACGGCAATTGGCTGCGCGGGCCGATCCACTCGATGAGTGCACCGGACGTCACGATGGCCGCATCCTCGATGATCGAGTAGATGCCTTGCGCCATGGTTGCGACGTGGCAGTGTTGCCAGAGGGTTTTCATCCCAAGTCCTCGTCTTGCGATCGTTCCCACGCTCTGCGTGGGAACGATCAGTGGTGGTTAAAGGCTCGGCAGCAGTTTCGCCGGAACCAGCTCAGTCAGCACCCGCGAAGCCAGCAGTTCGGTCGCCGCATTGATGTCCGGTGCGAAGAAGCGGTCCTTCTCGTAGAACGGCACTTCGCGACGCAGAATCCCGCGGGCCTGCTCCAGTTTGGTCGAGGTCTTCAGGCCGTTGCGCAGGTCCAGGCCCTGCACCGCCGCCAGCCATTCCACCGCAAGAATCCCGCGCGTGTTCTCGGCCATTTCCCAGAGACGCTTGCCGGCGGCCGGGGCCATCGACACGTGGTCTTCCTGGTTGGCGGAGGTTGGCAGGCTGTCCACCGAATGCGGATGGGACAGCGCCTTGTTTTCGCTGGCCAGGGCCGCAGCGGTCACCTGGGCGATCATGAAGCCGGAATTCACGCCTCCGTTGGCGACGAGGAACGGCGGCAGCTGCGACATGTGCTTGTCCATCATCAGCGAGATACGGCGCTCGCTCAGAGAGCCGATTTCGGCGATGGCCAACGCCATGTTGTCAGCGGCCATGGCCACGGGTTCGGCGTGGAAGTTGCCGCCGGAAATCACGTCGCCTTCGGCCGCGAACACCAGCGGGTTGTCAGACACGGCGTTGGCTTCGATGGCCAGCACTTCGGCGGCCTGGCGGAACTGGGTCAGGCACGCGCCCATGACTTGCGGCTGGCAACGCAGCGAGTACGGATCCTGCACCTTCTCGCAGTTCTGGTGCGAGTCGGAGACTTCGCTGCGCTCGCCCAGCAGATCGCGGTAAGCGGCAGCGGCGTCGATCTGGCCTTTCTGGCCACGGGCAGCGTGGATGCGTGCGTCGAACGGCGAACGCGAACCGAGCACCGCCTCCACCGTCAGACCGCCCAGCGCCAGCGCGCCGGCGAACAGGTCTTCACCTTCGAACAGGCCGCGCAGCGCGAATGCGGTGGAAACCTGAGTACCGTTGAGCAGCGCCAGACCTTCTTTCGCCGCCAGCGTCAGCGGGGTCAGACCGGCGACTTTCAGCGCTTCGGTCGCTTCCATCCACTCGCCCTTGTAGCGCGCCTTGCCCTCGCCCAGCAGCACCAGCGACATGTGCGCCAGCGGTGCCAGGTCGCCGGAGGCACCGACCGAACCTTTCAACGGAATGTGCGGATAGACCTCGGCGTTGATCAACGCGATCAGCGCATCGATCACCACGCGACGGATGCCGGAGAAACCACGGCTGAGGCTGTTGACCTTGAGCACCATGATCAGGCGCACCAGCTCATCGCTGATCGGCTGGCCGACACCGGCGGCGTGGGACAGCACCAGCGAACGCTGGAGGTTTTCCAGGTCTTCGCTGGCGATGCGGGTCGAGGCCAGCAGGCCGAAACCGGTGTTGATGCCGTAGGCGGTGCGATTTTCCGCAAGGATCTGCTCGACGCAGGCCACGCTGGCCTCGATCTGCGCGCTGGCGCTGTTGTCGAGGGTCAGCTTGACCGGGTTCTGATAAACGTCACGCAGTTGGGCCAGGCTCAGTTGGCCGGGGATCAGGTTCAGCGCAGTCATTTTGTGCTCCTTTTGAGAGTTTATTGTTAACTCGCCAGACGCTCCGGAGATGTCCGTTGTCCGTCGCGTCTGCCCTTTTGGGGAGCCGCGCCTTGGCACGCTGGCGTGGGTAGTTTTCAGTGCAAATTCGGTAATGCGTTGTGCAGCAGATCCGTATCTTTCAGAACGCTTGCGGCAGCGGCGATATCCGGCGCCAGCCAGCGGTCCTGATCGTAGGCCGGGACTTTTTCGCGCAGCAGTCGCCAGGCGGTATCGGTGCCCGCGCCGAAGCGCTGTTCCTTGAGAAATTCAAACGCCTGGGCCGCCAGCAGGTACTCGATGGCGAGGATCTGCGTGCAGTTTTCCAGCGCGCGGTACAGCTTCAGCGCGGCGTTGGTGCCCATGCTCAGATGGTCTTCCTGCAGGCCCGAAGTGACGTAATTGTCGAGCACCGCCGGTTGCGCCAACTGGCGGTTTTCCGCGCACAGCGACGCGGCGACGTATTGCACGATCATCATCCCGGAGTTCACCCCCGGATTGGCCACCAGAAACGCCGGCAGGCCGCTGACGTGCGGGTTGATCAGGCGATCCAGACGCCGCTCGGCAATCGAGCCGATTTCGGCCATTGCAATGGCCAGCAGATCCGCCGCCAGCGCCACTGATTGCCCGTGCGGGTTGGCCTGGGACATCACCCGGAAATCGTCCGGCGTGCCCAGCAGCAAAGGGTTGTCGGTGCAGCCGTTGAGTTCGGTTTCGATCTGTTTGATCGCGTGTTCCAGTTGATCGCGGGCGGCGCCGTGCACCTGCGGGATCGAGCGGATGCTCAAGGCATCCTGGGTGCGAATGCCTTTGCTCCCGGCGATCACTTCGCTGCCATCGAGCAAGGCGCGCAGATTGACGCCGACCTGCTGCATGCCCGGATGCGGTTTGAGCGCAATGATCTCGGCATCGAACGCGGCGATCTGGCCGCGCTGGGCTTCGAAACTCATGGCGCCAATCACATCGGCCCATTGCACCAGACGCGTGGCGTCGGCAATCGCCAGGCAACCGAGGCCGGTCATGCACGGCGTACCGTTGACCAGGCACAGACCGTCCTTCGCCCCGAGCTGCACCGGTTGCAGGCCCTCTTCGGCCAGCGCCTGCTGTGCAGACACGATCTGCCCGCGATAGCTGACATTGCCCACGCCCAGCAGCGCGATGCCGATGTGCGCCATGTGGGTCAGGTAACCCACCGAACCCTGGGACGGCACTTGTGGGGTGATACCGCGATTGAGCAGCGCCAGCAGCGCTTCGACCACCCGGCGATGAATGCCGGATTTGCCGTGGCTGTAGTTGCGGATCGCAGCGCACAGGATGGCGCGGGTCTGCTCATCGGCCAGCACCGGACCGACGCCGCAGGCATGGCTGAGCAAGGTGTTGCGCGACAGCTGGCTGAGCTGTTCGTCTTTCAGCGAAACATTGCACAGCGCACCGAGCCCGGTGTTCACGCCATAGGCGCGCTCGCCGCTGGCGACGATGCGCTGGACGATGCCCTGCGCGTTTTCAATGCGCGCCCAGGTCTGGGCCGACAGCTCGAGCTGCGCGCCATGACGAGCGACTGCGACCACATCCTGCCAACGCATCGGAGCGTCGGCGATAACGATTTTTTCAGCCTGGGACATCTAAAACCTCATCCGAACATTGATGCAGCTTTGCCGACGCTTTCGGGGCCGGCCCAGCCAACACAAATCTGTTTAAACCACCGCCGCCCGCCGCTGCACGAAGCGGTCGACATACTCGTCCGCCGGCGAATGCAGGATCTCTTTCGGCGTGCCGACCTGGATCAGGCGGCCGTCCTTGAGGATCGCGATGCGGTTGCCGATGCGCACGGCCTCGTCGAGGTCGTGGGTGATGAAGACGATGGTCTTGTGCAGGGTCTTTTGCAGCTCCAGCAACTGGTCCTGCATCTCGGCGCGGATCAGCGGATCCAGCGCGCTGAACGCTTCGTCCATCAGGATGATGTCGGTGTCCGCTGCCAAGGCGCGGGCCAGGCCCACACGTTGGCGCATGCCGCCGGAGAGCTGGTGCGGGTATTTGTTTTCGTAGCCCTTGAGGCCCACGGTGTTGATCCAGTGCAGCGCGCGTTCCGCGCACAGCTGCTTGATCTCGCCGCGCACTTTCAGGCCGTAGGCGACGTTGTCGAGCACGGTCTTGTGCGGCAGCAGACCGAAGCTCTGGAACACCATGCTGATCTTGTGCCGGCGAAATTCGCGCAGGGCTTCCATGTCGTATTGCAGGATGTCCACGCCGTCCACCAGGATCGCGCCGCTGGTCGGGTCGATCAGGCGGTTGAAGTGACGCACCAGGGTCGATTTGCCGGAGCCGGACAGGCCCATGATCACGAAGATCTCGCCGGTGCCGATGCTCAGGGACAAGTCGTTGACCCCGACCACGCAACCGGTTTCGTTCAGCACCTGATCCTTGGTCTTGCCCTGGCCGACCATCGCCAGAGCGTCCTTGGCGCGGTTGCCGAAAATCTTGAAGACGTTTTTGACTTCGATCTTGCTCACGGTTGCGTTGCTCATTTGCTCACCTCATGCCGTGGCCGACCATACGCCTGGGTAATGCGGTCGATGACCACTGCGAGAATCACGATCGCCAGACCGGCCTCGAGACCGCGTCCGACGTTGAGGGTCTGAATGCCCACCAGCACATCTTCACCCAGGCCACGGGCGCCGATCATCGAGGCGATTACCACCATCGACAGGGCCATCATGGTGGTCTGGTTGATCCCGGCCATGATGCTCGGCAGGGCCAGCGGCAGTTGCACGCCGAACAGTTGCTGCCAGCGGTTGGCACCGAAGGCGTTGATCGCTTCCATCACTTCGCCGTCGACCTGGCGGATGCCCAGATCGGTCAGACGGATCAGCGGCGGCGCGGCGTAGATCACGGTGGCGAAAATCGCCGGCACCTTGCCCAGGCCGAACAGCATCAGCACCGGAATCAGGTACACGAAGCTCGGCATGGTCTGCATGATGTCGAGCAGCGGCATCAGCACCGAACGCAGGCGATTGCTGCGCGCCGAGAGAATCCCCAGCGGTACGCCGATCAGCACCGAAATGACCGTCGCCACCATCATCAGCGCGAGGGTCTGCATCAACTTGTCCCACAGACCGACGGCGCCGACCAGGAACAACAGACCGACGATCACGGCGGTGGTCACGACTTTGCGCGTTGCGTGCCAGGCCACGACGCCGACGATGGCCAGCATCAACCACCACGGTGCGGCGCGCAGCAGGCCTTCAAGATTGACGATGGCCCACAGCAGGGTGTCGGAGATATGGCGGAACACATCGCCATAGTTGGTGACCAGCGCATCGACCCAACCGTTGACCCAGTCGGCGATGGAAAAGGTAAAGCTTTCGGGAAACATAAGCGGCTCTCAATCAGGAAACTCAATCAAGCGATTGCGGCGAACACCCCGGCCAGCCTCTCGGTTGGCCGGGAGGAATTCGACCTACAGCGCCGCGTCGATTTTCTTGGCAGCGTCTTCACTGACCCACGCATGCCAGACCTCAGGATGTTCCTTGAGGAAGATTTTCGCCAGTTTTGGCGACTCGATACGTTCCTTCGCCATGCGGCCCAGGTTCTGGTTCAGCAGGTCGATCGGCAGGTTGACCTTTTCCAGCACGGCCACCAGCTCCGGCGCTTGTTCGTGGAAGGTCTTGGACAGACCGACCTTGATGGTCACGGTCTTGTCGACGCCCGGTTTCTCTTCCAGTTTGACTGCGTCGATCTGGCCCATCAGCGGGGTTGGCGTCCAGTAGTAGAACAGGATCGGCTCGCCACGTTTGTAGCTCGACAGCACGGCCGCATCCAACGCCGGACCAGTGCCCGGGCGGAAGTTGGTGTAGCTGTTTTCCAGGCCGTAGCTTTTCAGCATTTCGCTGTTGTCCAGCTCGCAGGTCCAGCCGGCCGGGCAGTTGTAGAAGCGGCCCTTGGACGGTTCTTCGGCGTCCTTGAAGACGGCGGCGTATTTGCCCAGATCGGCGATGTTTTTCAGGTCCGGTGCCTTCGCTTCGATCTTGCGCTTGGCATCGCCTTCGATCACGTAGCGCGGCACGTACCAGCCTTCCACCGCACCGACCACCGGCGCGCCGACACCGACGACCTTGCCGGCCTTCTCGGCCTTGTTCCAGACCTCGCTGCGGCCGACCCATTCTTCGGCGAAGATCTGGATGTCGTTGCTGCTCAGGGCGTTTTCCATGGTGATGGAGTTGCCCGGCAGGCTGTCGGTCTTGCAGTCGTAACCTTTTTCCAGCACCACTTGCAGAAGGTCGGTCAGCAGCATGCCGCTTTCCCAGTTCAGGCCGGCGAATTTCACCGGTTTGCCGGACTCGCACCAGCCGGCGGCCTGGGTCGCGCCGGCGCTGGCCAGCAGGCCCATGGAAAGCAATGTGGTCAGCAGGGTCTTGTTCGATTTCATTGTTGTGACGCTCCTAATCATGAATTGGCTTACGGCAGTCAAGAGGCATCCAGCCCTGTCCACGTCCAAATCAGGCCTGCGCCGCAGCGCGACCGGCCCCGCTTGTTTTAGGTTGTACAACGCTGTCCTGCTCGACGGGCAGAATCAGTTGATCGGGTACGGTGCCGTGCCATTTTTTCGCGCAGACGTAATACAGCGCTGCGGGCAGCACGAGACCGATGATCCAGGAAATATCCACATCCCCCAGGGCTGCTACCAATGGACCGGTATAGAACTTGGTGGAAATGAACGGCAGTTGCACCAGCACCCCGAACACGTAAACGCTGATACCGAGGATGTTCCAGCGGCCGTAGCGACCGTTCGGATCCGCCAGCGCCGGTACGTCGTAGCGCTCGCGGGTAATGCAGTAGTAGTCCACCAGATTGATCGCGCTCCACGGCGTGAAGAACGCCAGCAGGAACAGGATGAAGGACTTGAACGCACCGAGGAACGAGTGCTGGCCGAGCAGCGCGATCAGGGTCGCCGCGCCGACGATCCCCAGCACGAACACCAGACGCTGCATCCGGGTAACCGTCAGGTGACCACGGAAGCCGCTGATGATGGTCGCGATGCACATGAAGCTGCCGTAGGAGTTCAGGGTGGAGATGGTGACCTTGCCGAACGCGATGCTGAAATACAGCAGCGCGGCGGTGGCACCGGTCCCGCCCAGACCGACGATGTAGGCGACTTCATGACCGGCGAATTGCCCGTTGGCCGAAGCGGCCGCGAACACACCGAGGATCATCGCCACCTGCGCACCAATCACCGAACCGGCACCGGCGGCGAAAAAGGTTTTCACCGAAGACACCTTGCTCGGCAGGTAACGCGAGTAGTCCGCCACGTACGGGCCGAAAGCGATCTGCCAGGAGGCCGCGAGCGACACCGCCAGCAGGAAACTGCTCCAGCTGAAGTGGCGGATTTCCAGAAGTGCGCCGACGTCCACCTGACTCATCAGACGGCTGAACAGGTACACGAAAGCGATCACGCCAATGACACTGGCGATGCGGCCGATCCAGTGGATCACCCGATAGCCGAGCACCGTGACCACGACGATGACGCTGGCGAAAAGCAGGATGCCGACGGTGTCGCTGACCCCGAACAACTGGCCCAGCGCCTGACCGGACAACACCGTTCCGGTGGCGGTGAAGCCGAGGTACATCAGGCACACCAGCACGATCGGAATCGCCGCGCCGTAGACGCCGAACTGCACCCGGCTGGAAATCATCTGCGGCAGGCCAAGCTTCGGCCCTTGCGCCGCGTGCAGCGCCATCACCCCGCCGCCCAGCAGTTGACCGATCAGCAAACCGATCAACGACCAGAACACATCGCCGCCCAGCACCACGGCCAGGGCCCCGGTGACAATCGCAGTGATTTGCAGGTTGGCACCCATCCACAGGGTGAACTGACTGAACAGACGACCGTGTCTTTCCGCTTCCGGGATGTAGTCGATCGAACGCCTTTCGATCAACGGTTTACTGCCTGCACGATCGGTGTTGCCCGCCATGATTCAACCTCTGTGGATTGTTCTGGATTTTGCTGTTTTGGTTCCTGTGGGAGTGAGCCTGCTCGCGATGAGGGCGGTTCATGCAACATTTTCGTTGACTGACAAACCGCTATCGCGAGCAGGCTCGCTCCTACAGGGCAAGCACTACTTGCCGGTGATCATCGGCAGGTTCAGCCCTTGTTCCTTGGCGCAGTCGATGGCGATCTGGTAACCGGCATCGGCGTGACGCATGACGCCGGTGCCCGGGTCGTTGTGCAGCACGCGAGCGATACGCTCGGCCGCTTCGTCAGTACCGTCGCAGACAATCACCATGCCCGAGTGCTGGGAGAAGCCCATGCCGACGCCACCGCCGTGGTGCAGGGACACCCAGGTCGCACCGCTCGCGGTGTTCAACAGAGCATTCAGCAGTGGCCAGTCGGAAACGGCATCGGAGCCGTCCTGCATCGATTCGGTTTCACGGTTCGGGCTGGAAACCGAGCCGGAGTCGAGGTGGTCGCGACCGATCACGATCGGTGCCGACAGCTCGCCGCTGCGCACCATTTCGTTGAACGCCAGACCGAGCTTGGCGCGCAGGCCCAGGCCGACCCAGCAGATACGCGCCGGCAGACCCTGGAAGCTGATGCGCTCACGGGCCATGTCCAGCCAGTTGTGCAGGTGGGCGTCGTCCGGGATCAGTTCCTTGACCTTGGCGTCGGTCTTGTAGATGTCCTGCGGATCACCGGACAGCGCCGCCCAGCGGAACGGGCCGATGCCACGGCAGAACAGCGGACGGATGTAGGCCGGTACGAAGCCTGGGAAATCGAATGCGTTTTCGACGCCTTCTTCCTGAGCCATCTGACGGATGTTGTTGCCGTAGTCGAAAGTCGGTACGCCCATTTTCTGGAAGTCGAGCATGGCTTTGACGTGGACGGCCATCGATTGCTTGGCGGCCTTGACCACAGCGGCTGGCTCGGTCTTGGCGCGGGCGCGGTATTCGTCCCAGGTCCAGCCGGCCGGCAAGTAACCGTTGAGCGGGTCGTGGGCACTGGTCTGGTCGGTGACCATGTCCGGGCGCACGCCGCGCTTGACCAGTTCCGGAAGGATTTCGGCGGCGTTGCCGCACAGGGCGATGGAAACCGCCTTGCCTTCGGAAGTGTATTTGGCGATGCGGGCCAGCGCGTCGTCGAGGTCTTTGGCCTGCTCGTCGACGTAGCGGGTCTTGAGGCGGAAATCGATGCTGATCTGCTGGCATTCGATGTTCAGCGAGCAGGCACCGGCGAGGGTTGCGGCCAGTGGCTGGGCACCGCCCATGCCGCCGAGGCCGGCGGTCAGGACCCACTTGCCGGTGAGGTTGTCGTTGTAGTGCTGGCGACCGGCTTCAACGAAGGTTTCGTAGGTGCCCTGGACGATGCCCTGGCTGCCGATGTAGATCCAGCTGCCGGCGGTCATCTGGCCGTACATGGCCAGGCCTTTGGCGTCGAGTTCGTTGAAGTGTTCCCAGGTCGCCCAGTGCGGCACCAGGTTGGAGTTGGCGATCAGTACGCGCGGGGCGTTGCTGTGGGTCTTGAACACGCCGACCGGCTTGCCCGATTGCACCAGCAGGGTTTCGTCTTCGTTCAGGTTGGTGAGGCTCTCGACGATCTTGTCGTAGCACTCCCAGTTACGCGCCGCGCGACCGATGCCACCGTAGACCACCAGCTCTTTCGGGTTCTCGGCGACTTCCGGGTCGAGGTTGTTCATCAACATGCGCAGCGGCGCTTCGGTCAGCCAGCTCTTGGCGGTCAGCTTGTTGCCGCGGGCGGCACGGATTTCGACGTCACGAAACTTAGTGGTTTTGTTGTCAGTCACGAAAAAGACTCCTCAGCGATCAATTCAAACCAACCCTGGCAGTGGGCAAGCAGCCTGTGCGCCTCAGTGCGCGACAAGCGAATCAGTGGACGCTGCGGAGAGTCTCGATCGACTCATACGCATACGTCTTTACTTGTACATACAAGCATATGCAATCAAGCGGCCAACTTGTTGGAGGGCTGTTCAATAAAAATTCCGAACAGGGCTGCAGAGCGCCTGAATCAAGGGCTCTGGCGTCCATGAAATTTTTCGCGGGGTGGATTGAGGGTGACGAGAGGTTGTTACGGAAGCGTGGTTCTGCGCCACGCTGGGGCGTTCGGTAACAAGTTGGTGCGCATTTCGGGAACGTCGGGACGAAAAAAAACCGCTGCTTTCAAAGCAGCGGTTTTTGATCGTTTCCCACGAAGAGCGTGTGAAGGATCAGCGCGGGGACAGTTCGATCACGCAGCAGCCGGCATTCACGGCGATCTCGGTCAGCCCGGTGTTACCGTCCAGTTGCAGACAGTCATGGCGGCCGAGTTGCGACGCACTGTCACCGACCGTGACCTCCAGCAATTCGCTGACGCTGAAGACCAGCACGGTGCTCGCCGAACTGAAAAACCGCTGCTCGCCGTCCAGCCATTGCAGGCGTGCGCTGTAACGCTGGGGCGAGTAGATCAGGTTGAAGTCGCGGATCGCGCCGCCGAGCAAGGTGCAGGACACCTGGCTTTCGCCGCTGAAGGCAAACGGGTCGAGGGGTAACAACGGCCGGGTATCGTCGCCGTCGACACACAGGGTCATGCCGTCGCCCTGCAACACCGTGATGACCCGCTGGTAACCGGCGAAGGTCGAAAAGCCGCCGGATTCGGCGATGTCGGCAATCGACAGACGCCAGCCAAAACCGTCGAGGCCGGCGCCGGCGTCACGGGTGATTTCCTCGGTGCTGCCGCCGCCGTTTTTCCACGGCATGCGCGGGTAGCCTTCGGCGCGTAAAACCTTCAAACCATTCATTTATGCTCTCTATTTATGGAACCGTCCTTCCAGACGATGACGGGAACCGGGGTGAATCAGGCGTGCCGCCGTGACCGGCTGACGACCCGACCAGGTACGGCGGCGGATCAGCAGGCAAGGCTCGCCTTTTTCGATCTGCAGCAATTTGCATTCGGACGCTTCGGCAAGAATCGCTTCGACCACGTGCTCGCCTTCGGTCAGCGGCGCGACCTGGTTCAGGTAGGCGTAAGGCGTTTGCAGGGTGAAGTCCTGCTTGAGGTATTCCGGGGCGACCAACGCATTGACGAAGCGGTCTTCGATTTGCACAGGAATATCGTTTTCGTAGTGCACGATCAGCGAGTGAAAGACCTTTTGCCCTTCGCGCATATCCAGCGCCAGCGCGCGCTCGGAGCCGGCGGCCTCTTCTTCTAGGGTGATCACCTGGCAGGTGTGGCGATGGCCACGGGAGGCGATTTCGTCGGCGATGTTGTGCACCTCGAACAGCGCGGACTGGCTCTTCGGTTCGGCGACAAACGTGCCGACGCCTTGCATGCGTACCAGCAGACCGTCGGCGGTCATTTCCCGCAGTGCGCGGTTGATGGTCATGCGGCTGAAACCCAGCTGGCTGACCAGCTCGCTTTCCGACGGCACGCGGTAATGCGGCGGCCAGTTACCGCTGTCGATCTGCTGGGTGATCATCTGTTTGACGCGGGCGTACAAGGGCGCCGGACTGTCGCCCATGTTCGCGGCCAACGGGGAGACTGGAGGCGGAGTCGGCACGGTGGATCCCTGTTCATTGGTGAAAGTGGCTAGCTTGCCGGAGTTTACCGGGCAGGCAAACGTCTGTATATGTATATACAAATAACACACGATGGGGTGCTGAACCATGTCCGCCTTCTTTGCCGAACGCGCGCTGCTGCCTAACGGATGGGCCAACAATGTACGTCTCGAGGTCAGCGCCGATGGCGTTTTGACCCGAATCCAGGCCGATTCCACTGCAGACGGCGCCGAACGACTGAGCGGTCCGCTGCTGCCGGGAATGCCGAATCTGCACTCCCACGCGTTCCAGCGAGCGATGGCGGGACTGGCGGAAGTGGCCGGCAATCCCAACGACAGTTTCTGGACCTGGCGCGATCTGATGTATCGGCTCGTCGGAAAAATCAGCCCCGACCAGCTCGGTGTGATCGCCCGTCAGCTGTACATCGAAATGCTCAAGGCCGGTTACACCTCGGTCGCCGAATTCCATTACGTCCACCACGATAACAACGGCCAGCCTTATGCCGATCCGGCCGAGCTGGCCCTGCGTATCAGCCAGGCGGCCAGCTCGGCCGGCATCGGTCTGACGTTACTTCCCGTGCTCTACAGCCACAGCGGTTTCGGCGGCCAGACGCCGAACGAAGGCCAGCGCCGCTTCATCAACAGCACCGAAAGTTACCTGAAGCTGCAATCGCGTCTGCAACCGTTGCTGGCACAGCAAAAGGCGCAGTCGCTGGGCCTGTGCTTCCACTCGTTGCGCGCGGTCACGCCGCAGCAGATCAGCGAAGTGCTGGCGGCCAGCGACCAGCAATGCCCGGTGCACATCCACATCGCCGAACAGCAGAAGGAAGTCGACGACTGCCTGAGCTGGAGCGGTCGTCGCCCGCTGCAATGGCTGTATGAAAACACCGAAGTCGATCAGCGCTGGTGCCTGGTCCACGCGACTCACGCCAATCCGGAAGAAGTCACGCTGATGGCCAAGAGTCGCGCCATCGCCGGCCTGTGCCTGACCACCGAGGCCAACCTCGGCGACGGGATTTTTCCGGCGGTGGATTTCCTCGCTCAGGGCGGGCGCATGGGCATCGGCTCCGACAGCCATGTGTCGTTGAGCGTGGTGGAAGAACTGCGCTGGCTGGAATACGGCCAGCGCCTGCGCGATCAGCGGCGCAATCGCTTGTATGGCGCGGATCAGCCGATGGTCGGCCGCACGTTGTATGACGCGGCGCTGGATGGAGGTGCTCAGGCGCTGGGCCAGCCGATCGGTGCGCTGGAGGTCGGCAAGCGTGCCGACTGGATTGTGCTCGATGGCAGCGATCCGTACCTGGCCACGGCCAGCGGTGACGGGATTCTCAATCGCTGGCTGTTTGCCGGCGGCGACCGTCAGGTGCGCGATGTGCTGGTCAATGGTCAGTGGGTTGTTCGAGAGGGCCGACATGCCGGGGAAGAGGACAGCAATCGCGCCTTCACCCAGGTTCTGCGAGAGCTTTTGGGCTGACATAAAAAAACCTGTGGAGGGCGACCTCCACAGGTTTTTTGTTGCGCGTCAGTTGGACGTCTTGGCCATCTGCTGATCCGACGCCCGCCAGATCAGGCGCGTGGTGTCGTAACCCTGCTGGCGCGCCTTGCTCAGCAGTTCCTCACGCACCACACCGTTGACGGTCGGCGTGCGGGACAACAGCCACAGATAGCGACGACTCGGGTCGCCCACGAGGGCGGTCTTGTAGTCATCGCTGACGTACAGCACCCAGTATTGACCCTTCGCCACACCCGGAATCAGGCGCGAGAACCAGGTATCGAACTCAACCCACAGCTTGTCGGTCTTGCCCGGCACCTGTGGATAAGCCGTACCTTTGACCTCTTCCCACTTCCAGTCTGCCGTCAGACAGCGGTTGTACACCGCAATATTGCCGTCGGGCTTGAGCGAGTAACGGGCTTCGGATTGCGCGCAATTGCGCTGGAAATACATCGGCAGACGCGCCAGCTCGTACCAGGTGCCTTGGTAACGCTTGAGATTGACACTGTTGACCGTCTTCGGCGCCAGCGGATCTTCACCGGACGTGGCGCAGCCAGCCAATACCAGGCCGGCCAAAAGGACAAGCAATAACCGCTTCATTGTTTTTCTCCCGTGGGCGCGTGGCCCCGGTTTACTTCAGGCCTTGGCCGGAAAACATCAGCACTTTGTCACCGGCGTACTGCACGCTGATAAAGCTGTTCTTGTCGCCCCAGGTGCAACTGGACATGCCCAGCGCGCCCGAGCAATCGGTGGGCTTGCCAAGCAGCGTCTCGACTTCGGACTTGGCCATGCCGGCCGAGAGCTTCGAATAGTTTTCCTGATTGACCTTGCTGCATGCGGCCAACAGCACGCAAAACGACAGCAGGGCGATAGATCGCAGCGACATGGTGTAACTCCTGGAGCGGAAGGGGGATGGCATGGCGCCAACCAGAAGCTTAGAAGAGAAAACCCCTGTCTGGTTCCCTGGCAGACCGGCTATTTGTTCGCCCGCTCGTCCGGCATTCATCGGTAAATCAGACACTTTGTGGGGCTATTGAGCATTTCGTCGACTTTCACAAAAGCCGCCTAATCTTTGGCGCGCCGCGGTCGAAATAAGAGCAGCGCAAAGCCCGATAGTGTGGCAAATTGCCGCCCTTTGTTGACCAGCCCCTTCGCGGTAGCTCTCTTAATGACCAGAAACATGAAATTCAGCCACAAGATCTTGTTGGCTGCCGCCCTCGTGGTGGCCGTTGCATTCGCCTGTTTC
The DNA here is from genome assembly GCF_052046055.1 of Pseudomonas sp. 22082. NCBI lineage: Bacteria > Pseudomonadati > Pseudomonadota > Gammaproteobacteria > Pseudomonadales > Pseudomonadaceae > Pseudomonas > Pseudomonas sp. 22082. The sequence goes on along the minus strand of NZ_JBQEQB010000006.1, from coordinate 72,847 downwards.
ATTTTTTTCAACGACTATCGCCAGCGCGAAGCCCTGCAAAGCAGCACCGAAGCGTCGATGCAGGAACTGGGCAGCCTGACCACCAGCAACATCCAGACCTGGCTGGAAAGCCGCATCCAGTTGCTGCAATCGATGGCGCAACAGGTTGTCGCCGACGGCAACGCCCCGGCCAGCCTGAAACGCATCATCGACCTGCCCGCCTACACTGGCAATTTCCAGCTCAGCTACTTCGGCGGCGCCGACGGCGTGATGTTCTCGGTCCCGGCCGGCAACCGCGCGCCGGATTACGACCCGCGCGCCCGTGGCTGGTACAAGGCCGCCAACGCTGCGCAACAGACCATCGTCACCGAACCGTACATCGCCGCCTCGTCGGGCAAACTGGTCATCACGGTCGCCACCCCGGTGCAGCGCCAGGGCCAGATGATCGGTGTGGCCGGCGCCGACATTGATCTGTCCAGCGTCAGCGCGATCATCAACTCGCTGAACTTCGGCGGCCACGGCCATGCGTTCATCGTCAGCGCCGACGGCAAGATCCTGATCCACCCGGACAGCAAGCTGGTGCTCAAGACCCTCGCCGAGGCCTACCCCAACGGCGCGCCGAAAGTCAGCCCGGGTCTGAAAGAAGTCGAGTTCGACGGCAAGACCCAGCTGATCTCCTTCACCCGCGTCAACGGCGTGCCGTCGGCCGACTGGTACGTGGCGCTGGTGCTGGACAAGGACACCGCGTTCTCGATGCTCAGCGAGTTCCGCACCTCGGCGCTGATCGCGATGGTCATCGCCGTGGTGATCATCATCGCCCTGCTCGGCATGCTGATCCGCGTGCTGATGCAGCCGCTGCTGACCATGGGCCGCGCCATGCACGACATCGCCGAAGGCGAAGGTGACCTGACCAAACGCCTGACCATCCACGGCCACGATGAATTCGGTGCGCTGGGGCTGTCGTTCAACCGTTTCGTCGAGCGCATCCACACTTCGATCCGCGAAGTGTCGTCGGCCACCGGGCAGGTCAACGAAGTCGCCCTGCGCGTGGTCGCGGCGTCGAACTCGTCGATGTTCAACTCCGACCAGCAGGCCTCGCGCACCAACAGCGTGGCCGCCGCGATCAACCAGCTCGGCGCCGCCGCCCAGGAAATCGCCCAGAACGCCGCCCTCGCCTCGCAACATTCCAGCGATGCGCGCAGCCTGGCCGAAGACGGCCAGCAGGTTGTGGATAAAACCATCCACGCGATGCAACAGCTGTCGGCGAAGATCAGCGACTCCTGCGGCAACATCGAAACCCTGAACAGCAACACCGTGAACATCGGGCAGATTCTGGAAGTGATCACCAGCATCTCCCAGCAGACCAACCTGCTGGCGCTCAACGCCGCGATCGAAGCGGCCCGTGCCGGTGAGGCCGGTCGTGGTTTCGCGGTGGTCGCCGACGAAGTCCGCAACCTGGCGCACCGCACCCAGGATTCGGCGCAGCAAGTGCAGAAGATGATCGAAGAGCTGCAAGTCGGCGCGCGTCAGGCGGTCGGCATCATGACCGAGAGCCAGCGCGAGAGCGAAAGCAGCGTCGGCATCGCCAACCAGGCCGGCGAACGCTTGGGCAGCGTGACCCAGCGCATCGGCGAGATCGACGGCATGAATCAGTCGGTGGCGACGGCGACGGAAGAGCAGACGGCGGTGGTCGAGTCGATCAACGTTGATATCAACGAGATCAACACGCTGAACCAGGAAGGTGTGGAGAACTTGCAGGCGACGTTGCGGGCTTGTGCGGATCTGGAGCAGCAGGCGGCGCGGTTGAAGCAGTTGGTTGGCAGCTTCCGGATCTGAGTCGTTCGAAGCCTTCTTCGCGCTTGAACCCGCGAAGACGGAACAACGCTAGACACGCTTGTCACCTCGGACTGACTCAGGACTGAATTAAGACTAAACTCAGTCCTAGTCCACTCAGCGAGGCGCAGCCCGTGAAGCTTTCATCCCAGATCAAACCCATCAGCTACCTGAAAAGCCATACCGCCGAAATCGTCAAAACGATTAGCGAAAGCCGTGAGCCGCTGGTGATTACCCAGAACGGCGAAGCGAAGCTTGTAGTCATGGACGTCAAAAGTTTTGAAGAGCAGGAAGAAACAATGGCTCTGCTCAAACTGCTTGCCATGGGAAATCGAGAAATTGAGGAAGGCAAGTACAGGGACGTTGAAGACGTTTTCGCAGAGTTGGACAGGATCGACCCCCAATGAGTTTGAAGGTCGTTATTCTTCAGTCCACCGAAACAGATCTCAAAGATCTTCGCACCTACCTCATCAAACAGTTCTCACCTCAAACCTGGCATAGCACTTATGCCAGCTTGAAGATCGCTATTCGCAGTCTCGCATCCTTACCCTATTCAGGTTCCATTCCCGAAGAAATAGAAAGGCTGAACCTTGGTCAATATCGACAAGTCATCTCTGGCTTGAATCGCATCATTTATGAAGTCCGAGAGCAAACCATCTATATCCATATCATCGCCGATACGAGAAAAAACCTGCCTGCACTCTTGATGAAGCGTTTGCTTCAAGGCAATCCGTGAGTCTGATGCAGCTTCAGAAACTCGACCCCGGCTGCGAAAGAAACTCCAGCTCCTCAACCGTAGACTCCCGCCCCAACACCACATTGCGATGCGGAAACCGTCCAAACCGCGCAATCACCTTCTGATGCCGCTCGGCATAATCCAGATTGTCGGCAAACACCCCACGCTCCGCTTCCGGCTGTTCAGCCACCAGTTCGATGAATCGCGAGACCGCTTCATTCTGCACCGCGAGGTTTTCGCAGTGTTCGAAGACGAGGTAGATGAAGAGTCGCTGGATCGGTTTCAACTGCCGATCGAAGTCTGCAGCAATCCCCTGAGCCACCAGTTTCTGTGCCCGTAGATCGCCGGAAAAAGCCTTGGGCGTATCGCGAAAGATCATTCGCGGGAGTTGGTCGAGCAGCAGCACCAGCGCCAGCCAACCTTCGGGATGTTGCGTCCACTCGGTCAATTCGCCAGCGAGGGCCTGATCGACAAAGACCCCGAAACGCTCACGCGCTTTGAGGTCCTGGCTGTCTTTCTTGCCGAACCACAACTTGCCCTGTTGCGCCGAAACTTCAGTGGCTGATTCGGCATGACCGAACCACCAATCGAGCAACGGCTGCCAGGGCGCGGTCATGGTTTATTCCTTGTGGTAAGCCGTGGCGCGGGCGACTTCTTCTTTCGAGCCGAGGAACACCGCTACGCGCTGGTGCAGGCCTTCAGGCTTGATGTCGAGAATGCGCTGGTGGCCGTCGGTGGAAGCGCCGCCCGCCTGTTCCACCAGGAACGACATCGGGTTGGCTTCGTACATCAGGCGCAGTTTGCCCGGTTTGGACGGCTCGCGGCTGTCGCGCGGGTACATGAACAGACCGCCACGGGTCAGGATGCGGTGCACGTCGGCAACCATCGCCGCGACCCAACGCATGTTGTAGTTCTTTTTCAGCGGGCCTTCTTCACCGGCCAGCAGCTCCGAAACGTAGCGCTGTACCGGAGCTTCCCAGTGACGCTGGTTGGACATGTTGATGGCGAATTCCTGGGTGGATTCAGGAATGGTGATGTCTTCGTGAGTCAGCACGAAGCTGCCCATTTCGCGGTCCAGGGTGAAGCCTTTGACGCCGTGGCCCAGGGTCAGCACCAGCATGGTTTGCGGGCCGTAGATCGCATAACCGGCGGCAACCTGCTGAGTGCCTGGCTGCAGGAAGGCCTTTTCATCCAGCGCTTCGTTCTGGCTCAGGTATTCGTTCGGGCAACGCAGCACGGAGAAGATAGTGCCGACCGGGGCGTTGATGTCGATGTTCGACGAACCGTCCAGCGGGTCGAATACCAGCAGGTAGGCGCCTTTCGGGTATTTGCCCGGGATCTGGTAGGCATTGTCCATTTCTTCGGACGCCATGCCGGCCAGGTGACCGCCCCACTCGTTGGCTTCGAGCAGGATCTCGTTCGACAGCACGTCGAGCTTCTTCTGCACTTCGCCTTGCACGTTTTCCGTGCCCATGCTGCCCAGAACACCGCCCAGGGCGCCTTTGGACACGGCGTGGCTGATCTCTTTACAGGCGCGCGCCACCACTTCGATCAGGAAACGCAGATCGGCAGGAGTGTTGTTGCTGCGGGTCTGCTCAATCAAATAGCGACTCAGGGTAACGCGGGACATGGACGGCTCCGGTGGAATGGGGGGCTAAAAACCCGCGCAGTTTACAGGGAGTCTGAAACCGTAGCGAGCAATGACGCCGGTAACGTGCGTCGGGGGCAATTCCTGCTATCAGACGTGATCGAACCGAGAGAGTTCAGGCACCGGATTCAGCGTAGATGCAAACCCGACGGGTGTGGAGGTCACACCCGTCATATTCACGACTTGGCCGACGGCTTGCGCAGCAGACTGAAGGCCATCGCCGCCAGAAACAGCACACTGAGCAGCAACACCGCCCACAGGCCGAATTTCTTCCAGTTGATATCGGTGGTCGCAGCCGTGGTGGCCGTCGAGGTCTGAGTCGCCAGCGCTTTACCCTGCACCGTGGCCTTGCCCAGTGTGGCCAGTTTCTCCGGTTTGAAATCGGGGATCAGCGTGGTCAGCGGCAGGTTCGCCGTCTTCACGGTCGGATTGCCCAGCGCCAGGCTGTACGGTCCGTCGCCGCGCGCGAGGAAAATGACCTGAGTGGCGCGCACCGCGTATTTCAAGCTCGGCGCCTGCTCGCCGAGACCGCCACCGCGTTCGTCGACCGTCAGTTTCAACTGCTGCACGGTTTGGCCGTAGAGCTGCAATTCGTTCTGCACCACATCCTGGCCGTTCTGGGTCAGACGATAGAGCAAGCCGCTGCTCAGCGGTTGCCACGGCAGGCTGCTTTCGCGACGCCCCGACAACGTCACCGGTGCGAGGCTGTTGGCCTGTTTCAGTTCGACCTGCACCCGCTCGATGTTCAGCCCCATCGGCAACTGCCAGGTGTATTCCCCGGGCTTGCCGCTGCTGCCGGCCAGTGCCGGCGACCAGACCAATGGCAGCGGCAGGTTGCGCGGGTCGCTGCTTTTCAGTTGCGCCGACGTCAGGACCGGCGCCGAGGCCGGCGAATCCCACAGCAGACGCAGATAGCGAGCCGATTGCCCGGGCAGCGCCACTTCATGTTGCTCGACCCGTTCGTCGGCAAAGGTCAGGCGCGCGACCTGACCTTCGCCCCAGGCTTGCCAGTGCTGCAAGTCGTCGCTGGCCTCGATGCTGAAACGCTGGAAGCCGTCGCGCTCGCTGGTCCAGTCGAGGATCAGTTGCTGCAACGGCGCCTTGATCGCGCTGGCGTCGAGCAGCCAGCCGCGCAGCACTTCTTCCCCGGCTTCGAGCTGGCTGGACGGCTGCACTTCCACCAGCGTACCGGTGGTGGTGGATTGCACGCGTACGCTCGGCGCGCGCTCGGTGGCATCCGCCGAGTTGTACAGGGGGAACCACTTCACCTCATGCAACTGACCGTCGTCGCGGGTCTGCGCTGATTCCCGGGCCAGCGCATAGGCCTGCGGTTCTCCGGCGGCGTTGAACACTCGCAGATCGCTGAGATCAGTCTGGCGCGCCTGCAACTGCACGCTCAGCGGCAGTTCGAGGCGATACCACGGGCCGGAACCGCTGACCGACAACGGTACCTGCGCGGCGAAGTCCGCCGGTTTTTCCTGGGCGCCGGCCGCCATGGCCACGCCCAGCAACAGCCACCCGAGATTAAGCTTGCGACTCAAGACGACACTCCTTCGGTTTCCGGGGCCGGTTGGTCCGACACCGGTGCAGCTTCAACGCGTTTGGGCGGCAGCGGCGCAAAATAACCCACCACCAGCAACAACACACCAACGCCGATGAACGAGACAATCCGGGCCAGTCCGCCACGGTTGCTCAATTCGACAAAGATCAGTTTGGCCACCACCAGCGCAATCAGCGCCGCGCCGATCAGCCACACTTCGCGGCGATGGCGCAGGTGCCCGCCGATCATCAGCCCGAGCGCCATCAACGTCCAGACAATGGACAAGCCGGCCTGCACCAGCATCGAGTCGAGCAACAGATCCAGCTCGAACGGAATGCCCGCCCAATGGTGCGCGGCGCGGGTCACCAGCGCGGTGCAGAACGCAAACAGGGAAACGCCAGCAATCAGTTGCGTCGCGTAAGCGGCGTAATCCTGGCGGATCGACAGCTCGGCGACGGCGCTGCGCGACCAGACGTAGACACCGAACAGCGCAAACAGCAGACCCAATTCCAGCGGGTTGAGCAGCGGCACATAAGGCAGCGGCTCGGCATTGCCATCGCTGATGCCATTGGCCAGCCAGAACCAGATCAGCATCAGCACCGCCAGCGGCGCCGCCGCATACAAACGGTATTCGCGAGGGAACGCCGCCACCGGCCATGGCCACTGACGCGGCGCGGCCATCAGCAACAGATACACGCTCGGCAGAATCGCCCAGCCCAGCCAGCGCCAGGCGTTGTATTGCTCGGACAACAGCAGCAGGCCGTAGCGTAATTCCAGCGCCAGCACGCCGATCAGCAGCCAGCAACCGAGCACATGAGCCGTGCTCAAGGCCCGTGCCGGCAGCATCGGTGCCAGACGTCGCAGGCTGATGAAATGCACAACGAACACCGCCGCCCACGCCAGCCAGCCGAAATCCGCCGCCGGGTGATAACGCGAATGCCACGCGGCCAGCAACACCAGCCCGGCCGCCGGAATCAGCAAGGTGCAGAGCAACCCGAGCGACGGCCATTTCAGGCGCAAGGCCAACAGTGTCCACAACGCGGCGCTCAGCGCAGCGACCAGCAGCAACAGCGGCCCCTGCAGATTCAGCGGCGCAAACCGCAGCACTTCGCTGACCCACGCCAGCGCCCACCAACCAGCGCCCCACACCAGCAACACGTCGGACAGGCGCTGCAGACTCAGCACGTCAAACGCCGAGGCGTGATTGCCCAATTGCAGGCGCCACGCCCCGATCATCGCCGCCAGACCCAGCACCAGCGGCGTCCAGAATCCGCCATGGGCCAGCGGTCGCAGCCCCTCGCTGGACAACGGCCCCAACAACTCGGGGCCGGCGAGCAGAAACGCCGCGCCGCCGATCAGTTGCAACAGCAGACCGAAGACAAAACTCACGCGCTGCTTGAGGTACAGACTGAGCCAGATGATCAGCAAGCCACTGGCCGCCCATACCGCGCTCGCGGTCTGCCATGGCAGCACGAACAACACCGCCAGATTGATCAGCACCAGACCCGCCAGCAGCACCACCGACAACCCGCGCAGCAGACGAACATCGCTGCGCACCATCTCGTCGCGCGCCGCCAGCAGCATGCCGGCGATCAACGCCAGACCGATCAATGAGGCGCTGAACAGACCGCTCCAGCCAGCGCTGAACACCGCCGCCGAATCCTCGCCCGCCCCTTGCAGGCGCAACAGGAACAACGCCCCGCCGAGCAGTTGCACGGCAAACGCGGTGAACAGGAACGTGCGCGATTGCAGGCGCAAGCCGACGAACAAGGTCGCCAGCCCGGCCAATGCCCAACTGATCGCCGTGCCCTGAATGAAGAAGAACAGCGGCGCCAGCAAATACAGGAAGGTCAGCCCCAGGCACGCCAGCACCGGCAAGCCCTGACGCTCCCACAGCGAGGTTTGCTCCGGCGACGCCTTGCGCAATTGATAGAAGCTGAACAACAAGGCCGCGCCGAGCATCAATGCGCCCAGCGGCGCAGCGTCGAGCAGGCTGCTTTCGCCAACCCGCAACTGACTGAGAAACGCCAGCGCCGAACCCAGTTGCAGCAGCAATGCGAAAGCCCGGGCCAACGGCCGTTGCTGACGCAAACCGAGCCAGAAAATCCCCGCGCCCTCCACCGCCCAGGCCGCGGACGTCCAGCGTGCATCCAGCCCCAGCGGAATCGCCAGGCTGGCGAAAATCACCCCGAGCGCCAGGCAAGTCTCGCCCAGCAACATCGCCCGACCGCCTATCAGCATTCTGGCGAGGGCCATGTAGATCATGCCCAGCGCCAGCGCACTGAACGCGGCAGCGAATTCCAGATGCTGGACCAGCGCGAATTGCAGGCCGAAACCCACCAGCGGCGGACCGAACAGCATCGTCCCGTCGACGTAATCGCCCTTGCGCGCCGACCAGTGCAGCAGCGCCTCGCGGTCACCGTCCGCCGGGGCATCCGGCATGTCCAGCAACTTGCGCCGGGCGAACAGCAGACCGATGGCCAGGTACATCAGGAAGAACAGAAGCAGGAACGGTTCGGTGCTCCACAGCAGTTCCGGCGTGTACAAACGCAAGCCCCAGGCGAAACCGATGCCGAAGGTGCCCACGAAGCCGATCAGGTTGAGCAGGCGCCAGGCCTTGAACCAGGCGATGGCCAGAATACCGGCGTTGAGCAGCGCGAAATAACTGAACAGCGCGACGTGGTTGCCGGCCCCGGTGGAGGTCAGGATCGGCGCGGCGAAACCGCCCAGTGCGGCGACGCAGGCCAGGGCCAGGGAATCCTGGGTGATGGCCAGAATGGCCGAAAACACCGTCACCGCCACCAGCAAGCCCAGCGCGGCAGACGGATCGAGCAGCGGATGCAGACGCATCGCCGCAAACACCGTCAGGTATAGCACCGCGATCCCGGTGCCTTGGAGCATCAAGGCGTAGCTGTTGTTGCGATGGCGCAACCACCAGCCCAGCGCCAGCAAGCCCAACGCTGCTGCCGCAACTCCGGCGTAACGCAATTCGATCGGCACCACCATGCCTTCGGTGGCGTAGCGCAGCAGGAACGCCAGACCGAAGAACAACAGCACCACGCCGACACGCAGCACAGTGTTGCCCCCGAACAGCCAGTTTCGCGCAGCGCTGATACCGCGTTCGATGAGGTTCGGGCCACGGGGCTCGGCGGGTTGTCGGGGTTCAGGTTCAGGCGTAACGGCGTCCAGACGCCAGACATCGACCGGCAGCGGCTGGCTGGATTCGCTGGCGGCGACGGCAACAGGTTCGAGTTCGGGTGGCAGTTCCCAGACCAGCTCGGGTTCTGCGGCAGAGGGTTGTTCAACTACCGTGACGGGCTCAACGACCGTTGCGCTGGCCGGGGCGACACTCGGCGGCGCTGGCGAATACGCCGGAGCACCCTCCAGCAGAAACAGTCGCTGCTCGACGCCCTGCAACGCGATCTTCGCGTGATCCAGCTGACGCTGTTGCTCGGCAGCCTGTGAACCGAGCCGCGCGATACGCATCGCCTGGCCGATGGCGAGCCCCAGCAACGCGCCCAACAGCGCATCGCTGAACGACTCGTCGAGCAGCCAGCCGAGCAGCAGCCCGATCAACATGAACATCCATTGCATGGTCGATATCCCTGAGCAGCCCCGTAGCGGGGCGGAACCAAGGCTCAGTATATCGGCCCGGCCCAACAATCGTGGGGCCGGGCGCACATTTGTCGCTAAAAGTTACTCCAGTGCCTTCCAGATATCCGTAGCGTACTCGCGGATCGTCCGGTCGGAGGAGAACCAGCCCATGCGCGAAGTATTCAGCACCGCCGAACGCCACCAGTTATTGGCGTCGTGCCAGAGCGCATCGACGCGCATCTGCGCCTCCCAGTAGGAGTCGAAATCGGCGCAGACGAAGAACCGGTCGTAATCCACCAGCGAATCGATCAGCCCGGTGTAGCGCGACGTGTCGTCCGGCGAGAACACCCCGCTGCGGATCGCCTGCAACACATCATTGAGGCGATGGGACGCGGCAATGTCCGGCACCGCGCTGAACTCGTGGTTCTGCTTGCGCGCTTCGACCTGCTGGGCACTGAGGCCAAAGATAAACATGTGCTCGGCGCCGATGCTCTCGCACATTTCCACGTTGGCGCCGTCGAGGGTGCCGATGGTCAGCGCGCCGTTGAGGCCGAACTTCATGTTGCTGGTGCCCGAGGCTTCGAAACCGGCGGTGGAGATCTGCTCCGACAGGTCCGCCGCCGGAATGATGCTCTCCGCCAGGCTGACGTTGTAGTTGGGCAGGAACACCACTTTGAGCAGGCCACGCACGGTCGGGTCGTTGTTCACCACCCGGGCGATGTCGTTGGTCAGCTTGATGATCAGCTTGGCCTGGTGATAACTCGCCGCGGCTTTGCCGGCGAAGATTTTCACCCGCGGCACCCAGTCGATTTCCGGCTCGGCGCGGATCGCCTGATACAGCGCGACGGTGTGCATAAGGTTGAGCAACTGGCGTTTGTATTCGTGGATCCGTTTGACCTGCACGTCGAACATCGCCGCCGGATTGACCGCGATCCCCAGCCGTTCATGGATCAGGTAAGCGAGGGCTTTTTTGCTGTGCAGCCGCTGCTCGGCGAAGGCTTTGCGGAAGGCGGGTTTTTCGGCGAACGGCTCAAGATCGAGCAGACGCTCTTCAGGGTTGTCCAGCACGTCGGCGCCAAGGGCATCGACCAACATCGACGTCAGCTCCGGGTTGGCCTGGTACAGCCAGCGGCGGAAGGTGATGCCGTTGGTCTTGTTGTTGATTCGCTCCGGATACAGCTTGTGCAGCTCGGCAAATACGGTTTTGCGCATCAGTTGCGTGTGCAGTCCGGACACGCCATTGACGCTGTGCGAGCCGAGAAACGCGAGGTTGCCCATGCGCACTCGGCGGCCGTTGTCTTCCTCGATCAACGACACCGCGCGCAGCACGTCGAAATCGTGGATGCCCTTGGCCCGCAACGAATCGATGTGCTGGGCGTTGATCAGGTAAATGATCTGCATGTGCCGCGGCAGCATGCGCTCCATCAGCCCCACCGGCCAGGTCTCCAGGGCTTCGGGCAACAGCGTGTGGTTGGTGTACGACAGCGTGTCGACGGTGACTTGCCACGCCGCGTCCCAGGCCACGTCGTAGACGTCGACCAGTTGGCGCATCAATTCGGCAACGGCAATCGAAGGGTGGGTGTCGTTGAGCTGAATCGCCGCGTGATCGCCGAGGGTCAGCACCGAGGTGTGCATGTTGCGATGACGGCGCAGCAAGTCCTGAAGCGACGCAGCGACGAAGAAGTATTCCTGACGCAGGCGCAGTTCCTGCCCGGCTTCAGTGCTGTCCGCCGGGTAAAGCACGCGGGAGATACTTTCGGCCCGGGCCACTTCGGCGACGGCTCCGAGGTGGTCACCGGCGTTGAAGCGCTCCAGGTGCAGGTCTTCCATCGCCCGCGCCCGCCACAGGCGCAAGGTGTTGACGCTCGCCCCGCGCCAGCCGACCACCGGGGTGTCGTAGGCAATGGCCCGGACGGTTTCCGCCGGGTGCCAGACTTGCCGGGACTTGCCGCTGGCGTCTGTGACGGTCTCGACGCTGCCGCCAAAGCCGATCGGATAGACCACCTCTGGCCGCTCGAACTCCCAGGGGTTGCCGAAATCCAGCCAGTGCTCGGTCTGCTCCTGTTGCCAGCCATCGACGATGGCCTGACGGAATAACCCGTGCTCATAACGAATGCCATAGCCGTGGCCGGCGATACCGAGGGTCGACATGCTTTCCATGAAGCACGCCGCCAGCCGTCCGAGGCCACCGTTGCCCAGCGCCGCGTCCGGCTCCAGGATGCGGATGCGCTCGAGATCGACGCCCAGTTCGGTCAAGGCTTCACGGGCGACGTCCAGCAAACCGAGGTTGCTCAGGCTGTCGTACAGCAAACGGCCGATGAGAAATTCCAGCGAGAGGTAATACACCCGCTTCTGGCCTTTGCGGTAAATCTGCCGGGTGTGGTCCATCCAGTGCTCGACCATGTGATCGCGCGCCGCCAGGGCGATGGCTTCGAACCAGTCATGGTCGAAGGCGTGATCCGGGTCTTTGCCCACCGCATAGGTGAGTTTGGTCAGGACGGCGTCGCGGAATGCGGCCACCTCTGCTTCGCGAACTAGTGGTTCTTGAGTCATCGATAGGACCTCGAGCGAGCGGGGAGTTGTCAGAGCCTAGACGGTCTGACCGACGGTAAGGGCTCTGGTTCGGCAGTTTTTACCGAGAGTGTGAGATCGACCGGCATTACTTTGTCATATGCCTCAATGAATGCAGGGGCCGTGCCGAATTGTCGCCCCTGCAAACGCGCGAAGAAAAAATCTGGCGAAAGGTTGTTCAAAATTCCACCCGTCCCGGTATGATCGCGCGCCCTGATGCACACGCCTGGTAAACACCGATGATGAAGCCCAACCTGATCGCCGCAGCCGAGATCGACCGTCTCGATACCTGGGCCAAATATTCGGCCCCGATGTGCGGCTCGTGCGTTTCCAGCTGCTGCACGCTGCCGGTCGAGGTCAAGATCAAGGACCTGGTGCGCATCGGCGTGGTCGACGAGTTCGAACTGGGCGACCCGCCGAAGAACATCGCCAAGCGCCTGCAAAAGGAAGGTCTGGTCGAGCGCTTCAACCAGAAGTCGGGGATTTTCACCCTGCAGCGCATGAGCAACAACGATTGCTACTACCTGGATCGTAAGAGCCGCCTGTGCACCATTTATGACAAGCGCCCGGACACTTGCCGCAACCACCCGAAGATCGGCCCGCGCCCGGGTTATTGCGCGTACAAGCCGAAGGAAGTGGAGCGGGTGCAGAACTCCCGTTCGATCGAGAAATTCTGATCTGCCCTGATATGTTCGGCGGCTGATCGGCCGCCTTCGCTGGCAAGCCAGCTCCCACAGGTTTTTTTGCTGTACACAAACTTTAGGTACGACTCAAAACACTGTGGGAGCGGGCTTGCCCGCGATAGCGACGGAACAGACACTGCATAAACCCCAGACAAACAAAAACGCCCCCGATCTCTCGACCGGGGGCGTTTTTTTCAGCCTTGGCTAAATCTTATGCCTTGGCTTTCTTGGCAGCGCGGGTACGCTCGCTTTCGTCCAGGATCTTCTTGCGAAGACGGATGGACTTAGGAGTCACTTCGCACAGCTCGTCTTCCTGGATGTATTCCAGAGCCTGTTCCAGGGTGAAGCGAACAGGTGGGACCAGAGCGATGGTTTCGTCTTTACCCGAAGCACGCATGTTGTCGAGCTTCTTGCCTTTGGTCGGGTTCACACCCAGGTCGTTGTCGCGGGAGTTCTGACCAACGATCTGACCGTTGTAGATCTCCTGGCCGTGTTCTACGAACAGCTTGCCACGAGCCTGCAGGGTTTCCAGGGAGTAGGTCAGCGCCTTGCCGGTTTCAACCGAAACCAGAACGCCGTTCTGACGGCCGGACATGTGGCCCGACTTCACTGGAGCATAACGGTCGAAGATCGAGGTCAGGATGCCAGCACCGTTGGTCAGGGTCAGGAACTGGTTACGGAAACCGATCAGACCGCGAGCAGGGATGTTGTATTCCAGACGAACACGGCCTTTGCCATCCGGCACCATGTTGCTCAGGTCGCCTTTACGCAGACCCATCTCTTCCATGACCTTGCCCTGGGATTCTTCAGGGATGTCGATGGTTACGTTTTCGAACGGTTCCTGCTTCACGCCGTCGACTTCACGGATGATCACTTCAGGACGGCCCAGGGCCAGCTCGAAGCCTTCGCGACGCATGGTTTCGATCAGTACCGAGAGGTGCAGCTCACCACGGCCGGAAACCTTGAACTTGTCAGCCGAGTCGCCTTCTTCAACGCGCAGTGCAACGTTGTACAGCAGCTCTTTGTCCAGACGATCCTTGATGTTACGGGAAGTCACGAACTTGCCTTCTTTACCGCAGAATGGCGAGTCGTTTACCTGGAAGGTCATGGAAACGGTTGGCTCGTCAACGGTCAGAGGCTTCATCGCCTCGACGTTGTTGATGTCGCACAGGGTGTCGGAGATGAACAGCTCGTCGAAACCGCTGATGCAGACGATGTCGCCGGCCGCTGCTTCTTCAACGTCAACGCGGTGCAGACCGTGGTGACCCATCAGCTTCAGGATACGACCGTTGCGGCGCTTGCCGTCGGCGCTGATAGCGACAACCGGAGTGTTCGGCTTGACGCGACCACGAGCGATACGGCCAACACCGATAACACCCAGGAAGCTGTTGTAGTCCAGAGCGGAGATCTGCATCTGGAACGGACCGTCACGGTCAACAGCCGGAGGCGGAACGTGGTCGACTACCGCCTGGTACAGCGCGGTCATGTCTTCGCCCATGGCGGTGTGGTCCAGACCGGCGATGCCGTTCAGGGCCGAAGCGTAAACAACCTGGAAGTCCAGTTGTTCTTCGGTGGCGCCCAGGTTGTCGAACAGATCGAAGATCTGGTCCAGAACCCAGTCAGGACGCGCGCCCGGACGGTCAACCTTGTTGATGACCACGATCGGACGCAGGCCGGCTTCGAAAGCCTTCTTGGTCACGAAACGGGTTTGCGGCATAGGGCCGTCCTGGGCGTCGACCAGCAGCAGCACGGAGTCAACCATGGACATTACGCGCTCAACTTCGCCGCCGAAGTCGGCGTGGCCCGGGGTGTCCACGATGTTGATGTGGTAGCCGTTCCAGTTGATGGCGGTGTTTTTCGCCAGAATGGTAATGCCGCGCTCTTTTTCCTGGTCGTTGGAGTCCATCACGCGCTCGTCGTTGAGCTCGTTGCGCTCCAGGGTGCCGGATTGACGCAGGAGTTTGTCTACCAGGGTGGTCTTACCATGGTCAACGTGGGCAATGATGGCGATGTTGCGTAGATTTTCGATCACTTGTGTATCTCGATCAGAGGATTCGGTTTGCTGACAAGTCTTGGCAGCGATTGACAGTAGTGTCCGGCATGGCCGTTACAGCTTGACGGCGGTGTCGGGGGGCCGGTGACGCAGGCCACAGGCAAACAGCCCCGGGCACTTAGCTCGGTCGATAAACGCGCACATTGGCATGCCCCTCACTGAGCAAATGGTGGGCATGCAGGCGACTCATCACGCCTTTGTCGCAATACAGCAGGTACTGGCGAGTAGGGTCCAGTTCCTTGAAACGAGCGTTCACTGCGTAGAACGGCATCGTCTGTACCTCTATGCCGGCGAGCTCCAGCGGGTCATCCTCGGCGGCATCCGGGTGGCGGATGTCGATGACGATCTGACCGGCCAGCGCTTCGCTGACTTCTTCGATCTGCAAATCCTGGCCCAATTCGTCGATCACCCGATCGATCGGCACCAGTCTGGCGTTTGCGAGCGCACGCTCAAGCACCGCCATGTCGAATTCCTGCTCTTCGTGCTCGACCCGGCCACGCTTGGCGGCGGTCTTCGGGTTGACCGAGATGACGCCGCAGTATTCCGGCATGTGCCGGGCGAAATCACCGGTACCGATCTGGTCGGCCGTGTCGATGATGTCCTGCTTGTGGGCGACGATCAGCGGCCGCAGGACCAGTTTGTCGGTGACGCAATCGATGACCGACAGGTTCGGCAGCGTCTGGCTCGACACCTGGGAAATCGCTTCGCCGGTGACCAGCGCATCGATGTGCAGGCGTTCGGCAATGCTCGACGCTGCGCGCAACATCATACGCTTCAATACGACGCCCATATGACTGTCGTCGACCTTGCCGAGAATTTCGCCCAAGACTTCTTCGAACGGAACACTGACAAATAGCACGCGTTGCGAGCTGCCGTACTTCTTCCAGATGAAATGCGCGACTTCCATCACGCCCAATTCGTGGGCACGGCCGCCCAGATTGAAGAAGCAGAAGTGCGTCATCAGGCCGCGACGAAGGATCTGGTACGCGGCCACCGTCGAGTCAAAGCCGCCGGACATCAATACCAGCGTCTGCTCCAGCGCACCGAGCGGGTAGCCGCCGATGCCATTGTGCTGGCTGTGAATCACGAACAACCGTTTGTCGCGAACTTCGATGCGGACTTCGATTTCAGGCGCTTTCAGGTCGATTCCGGCGGCACCGCACTCACGGCGCAGCTTGCTGCCGACGTATTTTTCGACGTCCATCGAGCTGAACGCATGCTTGCCCGCACGCTTGCAGCGCACCGAGAAAATCTTCCCGGCCAGCGCATCGCCGTAGTGCTGCTTGCACTTTTCGGTGATGTCGTCGAAGTCGCCCAGCGGGTACTCGTCGATCTGCAGAAAGTGCGCGATGCCCGGCATGCAGGTCAGGCGTTCGCCCATCTCTTTCAGGGCCTTGGGGTCGGTGACGCGGGTTTCCAGCTCGAGATTGTCCCACACACCGTTCACCACCACGGCCGGGTCCAGATCGCGGAGCACGGTGCGGATGTTCTTGGCCAGCTGGCGGATGAATTTCGTCCGGACAGGTCGGCTTTTGATGGTGATCTCGGGGAAGACTTTTACGATTAGTTTCATGAAAACAGCGCGCGCAGGGCCAGCCGAAAAAGGGGGGCGCGGATTATAGCGGAAATTGCTCAAGGTTTAACCAGTTAATGTGCAGAAGGTTTTGCACGCACCAAAACGGATCATTTTCGATTTGAGCGCTACATTAAAGGGCGAGATTTTCGCCTTTAAGGCGCTTTCGACCTTTAGAAGCGTGAATTTGGGGCAAAAAACCCATGCTGGGGCACTGGCATGCAATTTGCTCCCTTGTGAGGCAGGTTGCCTTGGCAGAGTATTCGCGCCGGCATCACCACTATTAAGGGCATCCACTACCCGCCCTAATTCACCCGGAGGACACTATGTCGAAGTCGGTTCAACTCATCAAAGATCATGACGTCAAGTGGATTGATCTGCGCTTCACGGACACCAAAGGCACTCAGCACCACGTGACCATGCCGGCTCGCGATGCGCTGGAAGACGACTTCTTCGAAGTTGGCAAGATGTTCGACGGTTCCTCCATCGCTGGCTGGAAAGGCATCGAAGCCTCCGACATGATCCTGCTGCCGGACGACGAAACCGCCGTTCTGGACCCGTTCACCGAAGAGCCGACCCTGATCCTGGTCTGCGACATCATCGAACCTTCGACCATGCAAGGTTACGATCGCGACCCGCGCGCCATCGCCCGCCGCGCCGAGGAATACCTGAAGACCACCGGTATCGGTGACACCGTATTCGCCGGTCCAGAGCCTGAGTTCTTCATCTTCGACGAAGTGAAGTTCAAGTCCGACATCTCCGGTTCGATGTTCAAGATCTACTCCGAGCAAGGCTCGTGGATGTCCGACCAGGACGTGGAAGGCGGCAACAAAGGCCACCGTCCAGGCGTGAAAGGCGGCTACTTCCCGGTTCCGCCGTTCGACCACGACCACGAAATCCGTACCTCCATGTGCAACGCACTGGAAGAAATGGGCCTGACCGTTGAAGTTCACCACCACGAAGTGGCAACTGCCGGCCAGAACGAAATCGGCGTCAAGTTCAACACCCTGGTGAAGAAAGCCGACGAAACCCAGACCCTGAAGTACGTTGTGCACAACGTTGCCGACGCTTACGGCCGCACCGCGACCTTCATGCCGAAGCCGCTGTACGGCGACAACGGTTCGGGCATGCACGTTCACATGTCCATCTCCAAAGATGGCAAGAACACCTTCGCGGGTGAAGGTTATGCCGGCCTGTCCGACACCGCCCTGTACTTCATCGGCGGCATCATCAAGCACGGTAAGGCCCTGAACGGCTTCACCAACCCGGCCACCAACTCCTACAAGCGTCTGGTGCCAGGCTTCGAAGCTCCAGTGATGCTGGCCTACTCGGCTCGCAACCGTTCCGCCTCGATCCGTATTCCTTACGTCAACAGCCCTAAAGGCCGTCGTATCGAAGCCCGCTTCCCGGATCCGGCTGCCAACCCGTACCTGGCTTTCGCAGCGCTGCTGATGGCAGGTCTGGACGGTATCCAGAACAAGATCCACCCAGGCGATGCTGCCGACAAGAACCTGTACGACCTGCCGCCTGAAGAGGCGAAAGAGATCCCGCAAGTTTGCGGCAGCCTGAAAGAAGCTCTGGAAGAGCTGGACAAGGGCCGTGCGTTCCTGACCAAGGGCGGCGTGTTCTCCGACGACTTCATCGACGCTTACATCGCGCTGAAATCCGAAGAAGAAATCAAGGTCCGCACCTTCGTACACCCACTGGAATATGAGCTGTACTACAGCTGCTGATCCGGTAGCGCCGCGCCACGCGGCGTGACAAAAGAGAGGCCTCCTTCGGGAGGCCTTTTTTTATTGGCCGGAATTTGTTGGCGATGCACCACCCTGTGGGAGCGGGCTTGTGGTGTTTGAATACATTTCTGGATGTGCAGCGAGTTGGGCCAACCGCGGCGACTGGCCTATGCTGCAACCCATCGTTTTCGTTTCCGGTCGATTTCATGGGTCGCACCCTTCTCTGTATTTTGCTGCTGATCGCCCTGCCCGCCGCCGCGCAGATCTACAAGTACACCGACGCCAGCGGCAACAGGGTGTACAGCGATCACGCGCCGGACGGCGTGCAGGCGCAGCCGGTGGAGTTGCCGCCACTCAACAGCGTCCAGCCCCAGGCACCGAGCCCGCCCTCTTCAGTCACCCCCAGTCCTGCGCCAGCACGCAATGCCTACGAAGCGCTGGAGCTGACCGGCCTGCCCACCGAAGAAGCCCTGCGCGCCAACAACGGCACCTTCACGGTCAGCGTGCTGATCAAGCCGCGCCTGCAACCGCCGCATCAATTGCGTCTGCTGCTGGATGATGCGCCTTATGGCCAACCGAGCAATGTACCGATCCTGCAACTGGTGAACGTTGACCGGGGCGAGCATCGGCTGGCGGTGCAGGTGATCAATGGCGAGGCGATCATTCAGCAGAGTCCGGCGGTGGTGTTCACCGTGCAGCGGGTGCACAGGCCATGATGCGAGGATTGATTGCCTTGTGCCTGTCGCTGATCGCGTTTGGCGCATCGGCCGAGGTGTTCACTTACGTCGACGCACAGGGCAATCGGGTCTACACCGATCAACCACGGGGCAACGCCAAGCGTGTGCCGCTGGCCACCAGCAATCGCATGGCCTCGAACCCGACCGCCGCTGCACCGGTCACGCCGTCGAAGCAATCAGCTGAGCCGCCGCTGCTCCACTACGACATGCTGCGGGTGCTGATCCCCGAGCCGGACGCGACCATTCGCAGCAGCGCCGGCGAACTGATCGTCAGCGTCACCAGCGAGCCGGGCCTGCAAAAAGGTCATCGGTATCGCCTGCTGCTGGATGGCCAGGCCGTCGGCGAACCCGGCCCAAGCCCGGTGTTCCCGCTGAGCAACATCGATCGTGGCAGCCACAACCTGTCGGTGGAGATCCTCGATGCTCAGGGTCGAACGGTGGAGAAAACCGCCAACCAGCCGTTCCACATGCAGCGCATTTCCCTGGCACAGAAGCGTCAGGTCAAACCCTGCGTCAGCGCCGACTACGGCGTGCGCCCGGAATGCCCGCTGAAAGACAAA
This sequence comes from Pseudomonas sp. 22082, assembly GCF_052046055.1. Lineage (NCBI taxonomy): Bacteria > Pseudomonadati > Pseudomonadota > Gammaproteobacteria > Pseudomonadales > Pseudomonadaceae > Pseudomonas > Pseudomonas sp. 22082. The sequence continues at coordinate 53,607 of NZ_JBQEQB010000006.1, read as the reverse complement.
CCCGCCGAACCGAAAAATCCTTTCCTGCGTTTCTTCTGACGCCGTTCAGCTTTGCGCACTATATTGGTGCAATACATTGCACCGTACTCACATTCCAACCCATTTTGGTTCGAAAGTACCCGCCAGAGCGGTTTGACTGCCACGCAAACGAGCGTCAAACGCCCGTTTCAGGGGTTGAACGCTTCTTTTCGGAGCCTTGGTTTGGTTTTTGCATTTTCCTCGCATCAGCGCTGTATCCCTGCGCGCGCCATGCTCCAAAAGAGGTCCTCATGACCATCAGTGACGCACTGCATCGCTTGCTACTCGACAACCTGACCACCGCCACCATCCTGCTCGACAGCGAATTGCGCCTCGAGTACATGAACCCGGCGGCGGAGATGCTGCTGGCCATCAGCGGCCAGCGCAGCCATGGGCAGTTCATCAGCGAGCTGTTCACCGAGTCCACCGAGGCGCTCAATTCGTTGCGCCAGGCGGTGGAGCAGGCGCACCCGTTCACCAAGCGCGAAGCGATGCTCACTGCCCTCACCGGCCAGACCCTGACCGTGGATTACGCGGTGACGCCGATCCTCAGCAACGGCGCGACCCTGCTCCTGCTGGAGGTCCATCCCCGTGACCGCCTGTTGCGGATCACCAAGGAAGAGGCCCAGTTGTCGAAGCAGGAAACCAGCAAGATGCTGGTGCGCGGCCTGGCCCACGAGATCAAGAACCCGCTGGGCGGCATTCGTGGCGCCGCGCAACTGCTGGCCCGGGAACTGCCGGAAGACAGCCTGCGCGACTACACCAACGTGATCATCGAAGAGGCCGACCGCCTGCGCAATCTGGTCGACCGCATGCTCGGTTCGAACAAACTGCCGTCGCTGGCCCTGTGCAACGTCCACGAAGTGCTGGAGCGGGTCTGCCAACTGGTCGAGGCCGAAAGCCAGGGCTGCATCACGCTGGTGCGCGATTACGACCCGAGCATCCCCGATGTCCTGATCGACCGCGAACAAATGATTCAGGCGGTGCTGAACATCGTGCGCAACGCGATGCAGGCCATCAGCAGCCAGAACGAACTGCGCCTGGGCCGCATCAGCCTGCGCACCCGCGCCATGCGCCAGTTCACCATCGGCCACGTCCGTCATCGCCTGGTGACCAAGATCGAGATCATCGACAACGGTCCGGGCATTCCGGCGGAACTGCAGGAAACCATCTTCTTTCCCATGGTCAGCGGCCGTCCGGACGGTACCGGGCTCGGCCTGGCCATCACCCAGAACATCATCAGCCAGCACCAGGGCCTGATCGAGTGTGACAGCCATCCAGGCCACACCACGTTCTCGATCTTTCTGCCACTGGAACAAGGAGCCACATCGACATGAGCCGTAGTGAAACCGTGTGGATCGTCGATGACGACCGTTCTATCCGTTGGGTTCTGGAAAAAGCCCTGCAACAGGAAGGCATGACCACCCAGAGCTTCGACAGCGCCGATGGCGTGATGAGCCGCCTCGCGCGCCAACAGCCGGACGTGATCATCTCCGACATCCGCATGCCCGGCGCCAGTGGCCTGGACCTGCTGGCACGGATCCGCGAGCAGCACCCGCGGCTGCCGGTGATCATCATGACCGCTCATTCCGATCTGGACAGCGCTGTCGCCTCCTATCAGGGTGGCGCGTTCGAGTACCTGCCCAAGCCGTTCGACGTTGACGAGGCGGTTTCGCTGGTCAAACGCGCCAATCAGCATGCTCAGGAACAACAGGGCCTGGAAGTCGCCCCGACCCTGACCCGCACCCCGGAAATCATCGGCGAAGCGCCGGCGATGCAGGAAGTGTTTCGCGCCATCGGGCGCTTGAGCCACTCCAACATCACCGTGCTGATCAACGGCGAATCCGGCACCGGCAAAGAACTAGTGGCTCACGCCCTGCACCGCCACAGCCCGCGCGCGGCCTCGCCGTTCATCGCGCTGAACATGGCGGCGATCCCGAAAGACCTGATGGAATCCGAACTGTTCGGCCACGAGAAAGGCGCGTTCACCGGTGCGGCCAACCTGCGTCGCGGCCGTTTCGAACAGGCCGACGGCGGCACGCTGTTCCTCGATGAAATCGGCGACATGCCGGCGGACACCCAGACCCGACTGCTGCGGGTGCTGGCCGATGGCGAGTTTTATCGCGTCGGCGGGCATGTACCGGTCAAGGTCGATGTGCGGATCATCGCGGCGACCCACCAGAATCTGGAAACCCTGGTTCACGCCGGGAAATTCCGTGAAGACTTGTTCCACCGCCTCAACGTGATCCGCATCCACATCCCGCGCCTGTCGGACCGTCGCGAAGACATCCCGACCCTGGCCAAGCACTTCCTCAGCCGCGCCGCGCAAGAACTGGCGGTGGAGCCGAAGCTGCTGAAAAGCGAGACCGAGGAGTACCTGAAGAACCTGCCGTGGCCTGGCAACGTGCGCCAGCTGGAAAACACCTGCCGCTGGATCACCGTGATGGCGTCCGGGCGCGAGGTGCACATCAGCGATCTGCCGCCGGAACTGCTGAGCCTGCCGCAGGACTCGGCGCCGGTGACCAACTGGGAACAGGCGCTGCGCCAATGGGCCGATCAGGCCCTGGCACGCGGGCAGTCGAGCCTGCTCGACAGCGCGGTGCCGGCGTTCGAGCGAATCATGATCGAAACGGCTCTGAAGCACACCGCCGGGCGTCGTCGCGACGCTGCCGTGCTGCTGGGCTGGGGCCGGAACACCCTGACCCGCAAGATCAAGGAACTCGGCATGAAGGTCGATGGCGGGGATGATGACGAGGGCGATGAAGGCTGAGATTCAGCGCCAACCTGCACCGCCGCAAGGCACCGTGACCCTTAATCGGGCACGGTCACCGGTCCAGGCTTGCACTGTAAACAGCTGAAAATCCCAACCTGTAAAAAGACGAAGGCCCCGTACTACGGGGCCTTCGTCATTGTGCCGGGCTTTTTTGTTTCAAAACGAGAAAAACTGGCACGCCCCCTGCAGTAACTCCATCAGGTGATTCGATTCACCCACCCTTTCGGGGGCCTTGGTACAGGCAGGCCGGGGATTCCCCTCTTTACACCGGACTCATCGAGTCCACCCTTTTGGGGCCCTTGATACAGGCAGGTCAGGGGTTCCTTCTTTACACCGGCTCAGAACGCGATGCGATGAGCCCGCCCGTTTCGGGAACCTTGGTACAGGCAGGCCGGGGATTCCCTCTTTTATTGCTCCCGGAGATGGATCTCCAGCCGCCAGCGGTCATTGACCGCCTGGCCGGCCCAGTCGCCCTGCAGCGGCCGCGCCGCCACCAGCGTCAGCAACAATCCCCCGTCACTCAACCGCGTCCGCCAGTTCACGTCCTTGCCGTTGAACTTGAGCTGGCCTTTCTGCGCCTGGCCTTCGGCCTCGAACAACAGCGCAACGCTGCCATCGACGATCTCGCCATGCAGCTTCGGCTCGTTGTTGAACCAGACCGCCAGCCCGCCATCGATCACCTCGACCTGCTGCAAAACGGTCGGGTCAGGCGTGGTCAAACGGCCGATCATCATCCCGACCATCACACCGACGATCGCCAGTGAGGCCATCACCCGCGGGAATAGTTTCGAACGCGGATCCGCTTGCGGCGTAGAATGCGCGTCATCTTTACCTTCGGAGCCGTGCATGTTTCACGTCATCCTTTTTCAACCGGAAATTCCGCCGAACACCGGCAACGTTATCAGGCTGTGCGCCAACAGCGGCTGCCACCTGCATTTGATCGAACCGCTGGGCTTCGAGATGGACGACAAGCGCTTGCGCCGCGCCGGTCTCGACTACCACGAGTATGCCACTTTGCAGCGCCATGCCGACCTCGCCAGCTGCCTGGAAAGCCTCGGTCATCCACGGCTGTTCGCCTTCACCACCAAGGGTTCGCGGCCGTTTCACGATGCCGCGTTCGTCCCCGGCGATGCGTTCATCTTCGGCCCGGAAAGCCGTGGCCTGCCGCCGGAAGTGCTCGACGCCTTGCCCGGCGAACAGCGCCTGCGCCTGCCGATGCGCGAAGGCTGCCGCAGCCTGAACCTGTCCAACACCGTGGCAGTGGCCGTTTACGAAGCGTGGCGGCAGAACGACTTCAAATAACACCGCATAACAAATGTGGGAGCGGGCTTGCTCGCGAAGGGGCCNTTATGCCACCTGACACACCGCTTTCGCGAGCAAGCCCGCTCCCACATTGGACTTGCGTCAACGCTCAGATCATTTACTGAACGGTCGGAGTCTCGCCGGACTCCTGCATGCGCTGCAGCTCTTGCGCGTACAGGGCGTCGAAGTTCACCGGGGCCAGCATCAGGGCCGGGAACGAACCGCGGGTCACCAGGCTGTCCAGGGTTTCGCGAGCGTACGGGAACAGGATGTTCGGGCAGAACGCACCCAGGGTGTGGCTCATGGAAGCCGCGTCCAGGTTCTTGATCAGGAAGATACCGGCCTGTTGCACTTCAGCGATGAAGGCCACTTCTTCACCGTTTTTCACGGTGACGGACAGGGTCAGCACGACTTCGTAGAAATCACCTTCCAGGGCTTTCTGGCGGGTATTCAGATCCAGAGCGACCGCCGGATCCCACTGCTGGCGGAAGATCGCCGGGCTTTTCGGGGCTTCGAAGGACAGGTCGCGTACGTAGATGCGCTGCAAGGAGAATTGCGGTGCGGTTTCTTCTTCGCTGGCTGCAGTGTTCTGTTGGTCAGTCATCTCAGATCCTTTCTGATCTTGGGTCTTTTAGGGTTCTTTACGTGTGCAGCAGGTCAGGCCTTGAGCAGCGCGTCGAGCTTGCCGGCGCGCTCCAGGGCATACAAATCATCACATCCGCCGACGTGGGTGTCGCCGATCCAGATCTGCGGCACGGACGTGCGTCCGGCCTTCTGGGCCATGGCGGCGCGCACCTGCGGCTTGCCATCGACCTTGATCTCTTCGAAGGCCACGCCTTTGTTCGCGAGCAGGTACTTGGCGCGCGAGCAGTAAGGGCAGTAATCGCTGGAGTAGACGATGACGTCGCTCATGTCACTTCACCAACGGCAGGTTGTCGCCTTTCCAGCTGGAAATCCCGCCGGACAGCTTGGCGGCGGTGAAGCCGGCTTTCATCAGCTCGCGGGCGTGGGTGCCGGCGGTCTGGCCCAGGGCGTCGACCAGAATGATGGTCTTGGCCTTGTGTTTTTCCAGCTCGCCGATGCGGGCGGCCAGTTTGTCCTGGGGAATGTTCACCGCGCCAACGATGTGACCGGCGGCGTAGTCCTTGCTCGGACGGATGTCCACCACCACGCCGGCTTCCTTGTTGACTAGTGCGGTCAGCTCGCCCGTGCTCAGGCTTTTACCGCCGCCCTGCACCGTATGCGCCAGCAGCAAAGCCAGCAGTACGACGAAGATACCGACAAGAATGTAGTGGTTAGTGGCAAATTCAATCAGGTGAGCAACCATCGAAGGAGGTTCCAGGGCGTTAAAATGTCGGCCAGTATACACAGCCACTATGGTCGGCCAAACCCCGTCCGGCGGTGACGCCGCCGGAACTTCGCTTTAAACTCCAACTCCCTTTTCCATCGCCCTCTTCTTATTAGCCACGAGTGGATTCCATGACTACCACGCCTAAACCTTTGGTCCTGATGATTCTCGACGGCTTCGGTCACAGCGACAGCCCCGAATCCAACGCCGTCTATGCGGCCAAAAAGCCTGTGCTGGATCGCCTGTGGGCCACCGTGCCGAACGGCTTGATCTCGGGCAGCGGCATGGACGTCGGCCTGCCGGACGGCCAGATGGGCAACTCTGAAGTCGGCCACATGAACCTCGGCGCCGGGCGCGTGGTGTATCAGGACTTCACGCGCGTGACCAAAGCGATCCGCGACGGCGAGTTCTTCGAGAACCCGACCATCTGCGCCGCCGTGGACAAGGCCGTGGCTGCCGGCAAGGCCGTGCACTTCATGGGCCTGCTGTCGGATGGCGGCGTTCACAGCCACCAGGATCACCTGATCGCCATGGCCGAACTGGCCTTCAAGCGCGGCGCCGAAAAGATCTACCTGCACGCCTTCCTCGACGGCCGTGACACGCCGCCGAAAAGCGCCGCCTCGTCGATCGAACTGCTCGACGCGACCTTCCAGGCCCTCGGCAAGGGCCGCATCGCCAGCCTGATCGGCCGCTATTACGCCATGGACCGCGACAACCGCTGGGATCGCGTGGCCCAGGCCTACAATCTGATCGTTGACGGCAAGGGAGAATTCAACGCCGCCACCGCCCAGGAAGGTCTGGAAGCCGCTTACGCCCGTGGCGAGAGCGACGAATTCGTCAAAGCCACCAGCATCGGTGAGCCGGTGAAAGTCGAAGACGGCGATGCCGTGGTGTTCATGAACTTCCGCGCCGACCGCGCCCGCGAGCTGAGCCGCGTGTTTGTCGAAGACGGTTTCAAGGAATTCGAGCGCGCACGCCAGCCAAAAGTGCAGTACGTGGGCCTGACCCAATACGCCGCCAGCATCCCGGCCCCCGCAGCCTTTGCCCCCGGCAGCCTGGAAAACGTGCTCGGCGACTATCTGGCGAAAAACGGCAAGACCCAGCTGCGCATCGCCGAAACCGAGAAGTACGCCCACGTGACCTTCTTCTTCTCCGGCGGTCGCGAAGAGCCGTTCCCGGGCGAAGAGCGCATCCTGATCCCGTCGCCGAAAGTCGCTACCTACGACTTGCAGCCGGAAATGAGCGCGCCGGAAGTCACCGACCGTATCGTCGAGGCCATCGAGAACCAGCGCTACGACGTGATCGTGGTCAACTACGCCAACGGCGACATGGTCGGCCATAGCGGCGTGTTCGAAGCCGCAGTGAAAGCCGTGGAATGCCTGGACACTTGCGTCGGCCGCATCGTCGAAGCCCTGGAAAAGGTCGGCGGCGAAGCGCTGATCACCGCCGACCACGGCAACGTCGAGCAGATGGCCGACGAATCCACCGGCCAGGCGCACACCGCGCACACCACCGAACCGGTGCCGTTCATCTATGTCGGCAAGCGTGACCTGAAAGTCCGCGAAGGCGGCGTGCTGGCGGACGTGGCGCCGACCATGCTGAAACTGTTGGGCCTGGAAAAACCGGCGGAAATGACTGGCACTTCGATTCTGGTCTGATATCAAAAACGCCCTGTAATCAGCCTGAAACGGCTTTTTATGACGAACGCCTCAAAGCAGTTGGCTTTGAGGCGTTTTTTTTGCCGCGTCGGGCGGGCATACTAGGCCGTCCCTTACCCTGGTGCCGCCCGCCTCTATGCTTCGCGTCCTGATCGCCCTCGCTCTGACATGCCTGCTCCAACCGGCCTTCGCGGATGAGCGCGCGCAAACCCAACAGCAACTGGACGCCACGCGCCAGGACATTGCCGAGCTGAAAAAACTGCTGGGCAAGCTCCAGGAGGAAAAATCCGGGGTACAAAAGGAGCTCAAGGGCACCGAAACCGAGATGGGCAAGCTCGAGAAGCAGGTCGAAGCCCTGCAGAAAGAGCTCAAGAAGAGCGAGTCCGAGCTGCAGCGGCTCGATGCGGAGAAAAAAAAACTCCAGAGCGCGCGCACTGAACAGCAGCGACTGATCGCCATCCAGGCCCGCGCCGCCTACCAGAACGGTCGCCAGGAATACCTCAAGCTGCTGCTCAACCAGCAGAATCCCGAGAAATTCGCCCGCACCCTCACCTATTACGACTACCTGAGCCAGGCTCGCCTGGAACAGCTGAAGAGCTTCAACGAAACCTTGCGCCAATTGGCCAATGTCGAAAAGGACATCGGCGTGCAGCAGGCGCAGTTGCTGGCGCAGCAAAGCGATCTCGACACTCGGCGCGAAGCGCTCGACAAGGTCCGCAAGGAGCGCCAGCAGGCCCTTGCCAAACTCAATGACGACGTGAAAGCCCGGGACCAGAAACTGGCCGCCCGCGAGCAGGATCAGGCAGATCTGTCTAAAGTCCTTAAAACCATTGAAGAAACCCTGGCCCGCCAGGCTCGTGAGGCAGAAGAAGCGCGACAGAAAGCGCTCATCGCCCAGCAGGAAGCCGAAAAAAAGCGCTTGCGTGAGGCCGAGGCGGAAAACTCCGACGCCCCACGCAAACCTGCCAGATCGACACCCGGCGCCCTGGTATCCAGCGGCGGCGAGACCTTCGGTGGCCCTTTTGCATCAAGTCGGGGAAAACTTCCATGGCCGGTTGATGGTCGACTGCTGGCACGCTTCGGCGAAACCCGTGGCGACGATGCCCGCACCAAGTGGGACGGCGTGATGATCAGCGCCTCCGCCGGCAGCCAGGTGCATGCCGTACACGGCGGGCGCGTGGTGTTTGCCGACTGGCTGCGCGGCGCCGGGCTGCTGGTGATCCTCGATCACGGCAACGGTTTTCTGAGTCTTTACGGTCACAACCAGACGCTACTGAAGTCGGCAGGTGACGTGGTAAAAGCCGGTGAGTCCATCTCCACTGTGGGTAACAGTGGCGGCCAGGACACACCAGCGCTGTATTTCGCAATTCGTCAGCAGGGTCACCCGAGTGATCCGGCGCAATGGTGCCGTGCGCAAGGATAAGCACGCCATCTAATTCAGGAGTTCGTTCGACATGCTGCATTTGTCCCGCCTTACCTCGCTGGCCCTGACGATCGCCCTGGTGATCGGCGCGCCTCTGGCGTTTGCCGCTCAACCGGCTCCGGCCGTCGCTCCGGCAGGTACTGCCGCGACTTCCAAGGCGCCGTTGCCGCTGGAAGAGCTGCGCACCTTTGCCGAGGTCATGGACCGGATCAAGGCCGCCTATGTCGAGCCGGTGGACGACAAGACCCTGCTGGAAAACGCGATCAAGGGCATGCTCAGCAACCTCGATCCGCACTCCGCCTACCTCGGCCCTGAAGACTTCGCCGAGTTGCAGGAAAGCACTAGCGGTGAGTTCGGTGGTCTGGGCATCGAAGTCGGCGCCGAAGACGGCTTCATCAAGGTCGTGTCGCCAATCGACGACACCCCGGCGTCGAAGGCCGGCATCCAGGCCGGCGACTTCATCGTCAAGATCAACGGGGCGCCGACCCGCGGCCAGACCATGACCGAAGCCGTGGACAAGATGCGCGGCAAGATCGGCCAGAAGATCACCCTGACCCTGGTACGCGACGGCGGCACGCCGTTCGACGTGACCCTCGCCCGCGCGGTGATTCAGGTGAAGAGCGTCAAGGCACAGCTGCTCGAATCCGGCTATGGCCTGATCCGCATCACCCAGTTCCAGGTCAAGACCGGCGAGGAGGTCTCCAAGGCCCTGGCCAAGCTGCGCAAGGACAACGGCAAGAAGCTCAACGGCATCATCCTCGACCTGCGCAACAACCCGGGTGGTGTGCTGCAAGCGGCGGTGGAAGTGGTCGATCACTTCATCACCAAAGGCCTGATCGTCTACACCAAAGGCCGGATCGCCAACTCCGAACTGCGCTTCTCCGCCACCGGCAAGGACGAAAGCGAAGCGGTGCCGATGGTCGTGCTGATCAACGGTGGCAGTGCCTCGGCTTCGGAAATCGTCGCCGGCGCCCTGCAGGATCAGAAACGCGCCGTGGTCATGGGTACCACCAGTTTCGGCAAGGGCTCGGTGCAGACCGTGCTGCCGCTGAACAACGACCGCGCGCTGAAGATCACCACGGCGCTGTACTTCACGCCGAACGGCCGCTCGATCCAGGCCCAGGGCATCGTCCCGGACATCGAAGTGCGCCGCGCCAAGATCACCAACGAGGCGGACAGCGACTACTTCAAGGAAGCCGACCTGCAAGGTCATCTGGGCAACGGCAACGGCGGCGCGGACAAACCGACCGGCTCCGGCGGCAAGGCCAAGGCGATGCCGCAGGATGACGATTACCAGTTGGCCCAGGCCCTGAGCCTGCTCAAAGGCCTGAGCATCACGTCCGGCCGTTGAGGATGTCTTTGCGTTTCCTCTTTGTCCTGCTGTGCTGTCTGGCGGGTGCTGCTTACGCAGAACCTGCCAGACCCACACCTCAAAAAGCCTACCTGACGCTGATCATCGACGACCTGGGGCAGAACCTGCCCCGGGATCGCCGCGTGCTGGCCCTGCCCGGCCCGGTCACCACAGCGATCATGCCCGACACCCCGCACGCCACCGAATTCGCCCGCGAAGCCCATCGCGCCGGCAAGGTCGTGATCCTGCACATGCCGATGGACCCGGCCACCGGCCCGTTCGCCTGGCATCCCGAACTGCCCATCGAAGAACTCGAAAAACGGCTGAATGCCGCGTTCAAAATGGTCCCCTACACCGCCGGTATCAACAACCACATGGGCAGTCGCATGACCGCACAGCCGGTGGCCATGGCGTGGTTGATGGGCGAGTTGCAGCGCCGCCACAAGTTCTTCGTCGACAGCCGCACCAGCGCGCAGACTGTGGCAGCGCAGCAAGCGCAAAAGATCGATCTGGCGAGTGTTTCGCGGGATGTGTTTCTCGATGACGAGCGCACAGAAGCGGCGATCCTGACTCAATTGCAGACAGCGATCAGTCTGGCGCACAAGCAGGGTTCGGCCGTGATGATCGGGCACCCTTATCCACAGACGCTGGCAGTGCTGGAGCGGGAACTGCCGAAGCTGAAAGCCCAAGGCATCGAGTGGATCGACATCAAGCAGATGATCAGTGTGCGCAGCAATCGCGCCACGGCCGCGCATGGCAAAGACGGGATTTATCGGTAACAAACCGACACACGCCCATAAATAGTTACCGCCTGACGCCTGCCCTCTTTCCGGATAGTCAGACCTGCCACAGGTCGCAACTCTTTCGAGTTGCCATTCAATTATCAGGATTGACTATGACTACCAACGACAATGCTTCATTGCGAGACAGGCCAATGGAGCCGATCAGGCTCGACAACCTGCTGATCAACTTCACCAGCGAATTCAACCGTATCTGGAACAGCAACGGCACACGGGCCAGGCCCGCCACCTTCTGGCGCCCTGCGCCGGCCCCCGATCTTCTGCCGGGATACTTTCCGCTGGGAGACATCCTCATCCCCAACACCACCTCCATCAACGGCGAAATTGTCGCCGCAGTGGTCTGCGAGGCAACGTTACAAGACGACGGTAACACCAGGGGCAAAGCACTCAGCCGCCCCACCGACTTCGAACTTGTCTGGAAAGAATCCGGATCGGGAGCCGCCACGCGCACTTCAATCTGGCGCCCGATTGCGCCGCAAGGCTATGTCGCCCTGGGTATGACCTGCTCCAGCGATCACGGCAAACCCTCACTCAACGCCATCCGTTGCGTCAGGGCCGATCTGGTCGTTGCTGCCGACCTCGGTGATCTGCTCTGGGATGACAAAGGCAGTGGTGCAACGCTGAACTTCAGCGCCTGGAGCATTGATCCCCCGACCGCCGCGGCGGGCGAAATCTGCTTTGCGCCCGGTACCTTCATTGGCGCCCCGAGCCGCAACAAACCGACAACCGGCCCTTTCGCGTATGCATTACGGATACCGATTCCGGTTCAAGTGAGCGCACCTGCAGAAGCTCCAGTACTGACTGCACACATCAATCCCGAAAGCGCAGTGGCGAAGGTCACGCAGACTGCCCGCCTGCCATGGTTCGCAGTCAGGGATTACACTCAACCCAATGATGGATTTCACCATTCGCGTTACTACGATCTGAAAAGAACCGACCAATATGTGTTGGTCGGGTACGGCCGAAATGCCACGGAACAGGCTCAGTCGATCAAATGGAAAGCGCCAAGGGCGCAAAATGCCGCGGCCATGCGGTTATTCAATCGCCATACCGCCGTCGAATTCACCAAGGCCTGGCCGGCTGCGATGCTCAGTGATATCCGGGCAACAAAGTTTTCGGCGTGCCTGCCGCGGGATTTCACTCACACCGAAACGTCCTCCAGCGAGTGGAGCGAATCGGGCCCTCGGGTCATCATCGCCATGGCGGCGAAACTCAAATCGGTCGCGGTGTATCAGATGGAAAGTCGATACGAGCTGTTCCGGGAGGATGGCACTGAAGTCACCGTCCCGCTTGGTTACACCGATGACACCCGTCTTGTCATGAGTGAATACCCGCCAGAAGCCGTCGAGACAGCAACCCCGATGCCTGTCATGGCGGCAAACCCGTCGACGGAAACCATCACGAGCGGCGCCGGCGTTGTTGCACAATCGTCGCCGGGCTCGTCGACTGCTACAGATAGCGCCCCATGATTTCGTCGACCACGCCTTCCTTGCGCATCTGATCGAGCGCGGTTTGAAGCTTGGCAACGGCTTCGTCCGGTACGTCCTTGTTCAGTGCCAGATACAACTCGGCGCTGTTGAAGCGCAGTACGGTTTTCAGCCCGGTCACGCCATCCTGCCGCGCCAGATAGCGCCCGGCCGGGTCGCCGGTGGCCCACAGGTCGATCTGGCCGCTGACCAGTTTTCTGGCGTTGTCCTGATCACGCAGCACCACTGCCGGCTTCAACCCCTGCTTGGTCAGGGTCTCGGCAATCGCATCGCCCTTATAGGCGCCAATCTTGTATTTGCGCGCGTCGTTGAGGGTTTCGAGGGTGATCTTGCTGTCGGCCTTGGCCAGCATGACCCAGTCGTCCGGGCCGATCGGGCCGACCCACTTGAAGAGTTTTTCGCGATCCGGCAGCCGCGCCATGACGAACGCGCCGTAACCGGGATTCTCCAGCGCCAGCTTGTAGACCCGCTCCCAAGGGAAGCGCAGGGTCAGGCTGTAAGTGATGCCGGCACGCTTGAACATCTCGCGCACGATGTCCGTGGCGATGCCGTTGATATTTTCGTCCTGGGCGAAATTCTTGCCGTTCTTCGCCATGTTGTACGGCGGGAAGTTTTCGGTGAGGAGCACCAGATCGGTGTCGGGACTTTCTTCGGCGTGGCCGGTGTTGATCAACAACACAGAGGCACTGGCGAGGGCGAGAAGCAGGCGTTTGATCATGTCGGGCTACCGAAATCCATGGCGTGCCCAAGAGTGCCTTGGGTACGCCATGCTGTCCACTGGCCTGTATGGATGTTTAACGCATTACGATACCGCGGTGAGCCATGTAGGCCTTTGCTTCCTGAACGGTGTATTCGCCGAAGTGGAAAATACTCGCCGCCAGCACCGCGCTGGCGTGGCCTTCGAGGATGCCATCAGCCAGATGCTGCAGATTGCCGACGCCACCGGAAGCGATCACCGGAATCCCCAGCGCATCGCTGATGGCGCGAGTCACGCCGAGGTCGAAACCGTTTTTCATACCGTCCTGGTCCATGCTGGTCAGGAGGATTTCACCGGCACCCAGGCCTTCCATTTTCTTCGCCCACTCGACCGCGTCGAGGCCGGTCGGCTTGCGGCCGCCGTGGGTGAAGATCTCCCAGCGCGGGGTTTCGCCCGGGCCGGAGACCTTCTTCGCGTCGATGGCGACGACAATGCATTGCGAGCCGAAATGCTGCGCCGCTTCGCCGACGAATTCCGGGTTGAACACGGCAGCGGTGTTGATCGACACCTTGTCCGCACCGGCGTTGAGCAGGTTGCGGATATCCTGCACGGTCCGCACGCCGCCGCCGACGGTCAGCGGGATGAACACCTGGCTGGCCATGCGCTCGACGGTGTGCAGCGTGGTGTCACGGCCATCGACGCTGGCGGTGATGTCGAGAAAGGTAATCTCGTCGGCACCCTGCTCGTCGTAGCGACGGGCGATTTCCACCGGGTCGCCGGCGTCACGGATGTTTTCGAACTTCACACCTTTGACGACCCGGCCGTTGTCCACGTCCAGGCAAGGGATGATGCGTTTGGCCAGCGCCATGGTCAGTCCTCAGCCTTGGTACGAGTCGCAGAAAGCTTGCGCTTCAGCGACGTCGAGAGTGCCTTCGTAGATCGCCCGGCCGGTGATGGCACCGATGATGCCCGGTGCCTTGGCGTCGAGCAGCGACTTGATGTCACCCAGGTTGTGAATGCCGCCGGATGCGATCACCGGGATCTTCGTGGCAGCAGCCAGCGCAGCGGTGAACGGCACGTTGCAGCCCTGCATCATGCCGTCTTTGGCGATGTCGGTATAAACGATCGAGGACACGCCGTCGGCTTCGAACTGCCTGGCCAGGTCGATGACTTGCACGGTGCTGATTTCAGCCCAGCCATCGGTGGCGACAAAACCGTCTTTGGCATCGAGGCCGACAATGATCTTGCCCGGGAACGCACGGCAGGCTTCAGCAACGAACGCCGGATCCTTCACCGCTTTGGTACCGATGATCACGTAGCTGACGCCCGCCTTGACGTAGTGCTCGATGGTTTCCAGCGAACGGATGCCGCCGCCGATCTGGATCGGCAGGGTCGGGTAGCGCCTGGCGATCGCGGTCACCACGTCGCCGTTGACCGGCTGGCCTTCGAAAGCGCCGTTCAGGTCGACCAGATGCAGACGACGGCAACCGCCCTCCACCCACTTGGCAGCCATGCTCACCGGGTCATCGGAGAACACTGTGGAATCTTCCATGCGGCCCTGGCGCAGACGTACGCAGGCACCGTCTTTGAGATCGATAGCGGGAATAATCAGCATCTGGCAAACCTTCAAATTTGAATGTTCAGCTTGGCTCGGAAATCAGTTTTTCTCGAGCGCCCACAGGTCGCTTTCGATGCTTTCAAACCGCTCCTTGAGGTGGGTCTGCACATCGAAAATCGCCCTGTTGTAATAGTGCGGAGCAATTTCGCGGGTAAACAGCTCAAGAATTTCCGCCGCCTCGAACGAACCCAGGTCCAGTTCGAAACGATCCTCCATGAACCGCTGAATCTTGCGGTTGGCCTCGCTCTCCTGCTCGGGAGTGAGGGTCAGGATCGGCGGCTTGGATTTCTTGACGGCCATTTACCAGCGACCGTCCCACGCCGCGAAGTTCTGCAGCAATTGCAGGCCATGGGTATGGCTCTTCTCCGGGTGGAACTGCACGGCGAAACGCGAACCTTCGGCCAGCGCCGCAGCGAAATCGACGCCGTAATGACCGCTGCCGACCACCTGCCGTGCGTTGCCGGCGGCGATGTAGTAGCTGTGCACGAAGTAGAAACGCGCCAGGTCCGGAATGTTGTGCCACAGCGGATGATCCACCGCCTGCTTCACTTCGTTCCAGCCCATGTGCGGGACTTTCAGGTGCTCGCCGTCTTCATGCAAGTCTTTGCCGAAGAACTTCACCGCGCCCGGGAACAGGCCGATGCAGTCGACGCCGTCGTTTTCTTCGCTGGAGTCGAGCAAGGCTTGCATGCCGACGCAGATGCCGAGGAACGGACGGTCCTGGCTGACCTCACGTACCAGCGAATCGAAACCGAGGCGACGGATCTCCGCCATGCAATCGCGAATCGCACCGACACCGGGGAATACCACACGGTCAGCTTCGCGGATCACTGCCGCATCGCTGGTGATCAGCACCTTGCCGGCACCGACATGCTCGAGAGCCTTGGCCACCGAGTGCAGGTTGCCCATGCCGTAATCGATAACTGCAACCGTCTGCATTACAGGACGCCTTTGGTCGAAGGCATCTGGCCGGCCATGCGCTCGTCCAGCTCGACGGCCATGCGCAGTGCGCGGCCGAAAGCCTTGAACACGGTTTCGATCTGGTGGTGGGTGTTGGTGCCGCGCAGGTTGTCGATGTGCAGGCTGACCAGCGCGTGGTTGACGAAGCCCTGGAAGAATTCCTGGAACAGGTCGACGTCGAAGCCGCCAACGGTGGCGCGGGTGTACGGCACGTGCATCTGCAGGCCCGGACGGCCGGAGAAGTCGATCACCACGCGCGACAGCGCCTCATCAAGCGGCACGTAGGCGTGGCCGTAGCGACGGATGCCTTTCTTGTCGCCAATGGCTTGCGCGAAGGCCTGGCCGAGGGTGATACCGACGTCTTCCACCGTATGGTGGTCGTCGATATGCAGATCGCCCTTGCATTGGATATCCAGGTCGATCAACCCGTGACGGGCGATCTGATCCAGCATGTGCTCAAGAAAAGGAACACCGATATCGAATCGGGCCTTTCCGGTGCCATCAAGGTTGATCGAGGCTTTGATCTGGGTTTCCAGAGTGTCGCGCTCGACAGACGCCTTACGTTCGGCCATCACCAGCTCCGCAAAATCATTGGGCGAAAAAGGCAGCCATTATAGGGGCGCGGGGCAGAAACAGAAACACGATAGGTGGAATGACTGACGGATAGAACCCCGTGCTGTCGGGGATAGACATGTCCATACAAGCCATTTCGGACAGCCCAAAACAACTGTGGGAGCGAGCCTGCTCGCGATGAGGGTCGTACATNCGACTGTCAGACCGCTATCGCGAGCAGGCTCGCTCCCACAGGATTTGGCGCTGACCTGAAGATTTTCAGGCCAGCGCTTGGCTACTTAGTGGAACAGAACCGCCGTCTTCTGCAGGGTCACCCACACACCCCACGCCAACGGAATCCCCACCACCAGCCACGCAGCGATCGCCAACGGCTTGCTGCCCGGCGCGGCTTTCCACTCCAGCACGGTGCTGCCGTCAGCACCCTTGTCGTGGCCCAGCGCCTGTTCGGCCGCCAGTTCGGCGTCGGTCATGAAGTACTTGTCGGCCACCGGGCGTACCAGCAGGTTGCACAGGAAACCCAGCACCAGCAGGCCGGCGAGGATGTACAGGGTGATGTCGTAAGCGGCGGCGCGTTCAACGCCGATGCTCAGCTGATACTCACGCAGGTAGTTCACCAGCACCGGACCCAGCACGCCAGCGGCAGCCCAGGCCGTCAGCAGACGACCGTGGATCGCGCCGACCATTTGCGTACCGAACAGGTCGGCCAGATACGCCGGAACGGTGGCGAAACCACCGCCGTACATCGACAGGATGATGCAGAACGCCGCCACGAACAGCGCAACGTTGCCCAGGTGACCGAGGTTCGGGATCAGCGCGTACAGCGCAAAACCCAGTGCGAAGAACACGAAGTAAGTGTTCTTGCGGCCCAGGTAGTCCGAGAACGAGGCCCAGAAGAAACGACCGCCGATGTTGAACAGGCTCAGCAGACCGGTGAAACCGGCCGCAATTGCAGCGATGGAAGCCAGTTGACCGGCGTCCAGCTGACCGAACGGCAGATCGTTACCCAGCAGCTTGCCGCCGAACACTTCCTGCAACAGTGGCGAAGCCATGCCGAGGATGCCGATACCGGCGGACACGTTCAGGCACAGCACCAGCCACACCAGACGGAATTGCGGGGTTTTCCACGCCACGTTCACGTGAACGTGACGGTGGGTGATCATCGCGTTCGACGCTTTCTTCGCCGGCGCGGTCCAGCCTTCAGGCTTCCAGCCGGTTGGCGGTACGCGGTACGCCAGCGCGCCACCGATCATGAACACGAAGTAGATCGCGGCCATGGCCACGAAGCTCTGCCACACGCCGACACCGGTTGGCGAAGCGAAGTGACTCATCAGAGCGGTCGCCAGTGGCGCACCGACCATCGCGCCACCGCCAAAACCCATGATCGCCATGCCGGTCGCCATGCCGCGCTTGTCCGGGAACCACTTGATCAGGGTCGACACCGGCGAGATGTAGCCCAGGCCCAGACCGATACCGCCGATCACGCCGGAGCCGATCCACATCAGCCAGATCTGGTGGGTATAGATACCCAGCGCAGAAATCAGCAGACCGCCGCACCAGCAAAGTGCCGATACAACACCGGCCTTGCGAGGACCTGCATGTTCGAGCCAGCCGCCCCAGATCGCTGCCGAGCAGCCGAGGAAGATGAAGAACAGGGTGTAGATCCAGCCGAGCATGGAGATCGGCCAGTCGCATTGCGACGAGAAGACTTGTGCGATGAAGCTCATGTCCGGTGCGCAAGCCACCGGAGCAGTGACGCCCAGCGCCTTGGACAGCGGCAACCAGAACACCGAGAAGCCGTAGGCCATGCCGATGCACAGGTGAATGGCCAGAGCGGCCGGCGGGACCAGCCAACGGTTGAAACCGGGCTTGGCGATGATGCGTTCCTTGGACAGGAACCCGGGCTGATCGGCTTTGAAGCCGTCCGCCGTAATGGTCGTGCTCATTGTGTATCCCCCAATTATTAGTATGGTTCGCCAGCCACTGCCCACCCCGGCCTTTATGCACGCAGGCATGACCGTTTTTTGCGGGTGAAGCTCCTTGAAAGCGCGACGTTAAGTCGCAGATGGGCGGACGAACGGGCGAAGGTTACCATTTGCACGTGACAGAAAAACCAAACTGATATCACCTTTTTCATGTCATCTGATCTCAGGACGCCCGGGAACCCCGATGCCGATCGTTGTCGAAGCGCTGTATATCGCGGTTCAGCAGCCTTGACGGGGCACCGCGACAGCGAGGGTTGATGCAGCGCTATACTCCCCGGCTAAATTACGAATTCGACTACTTACAAGGACTCGCCCATGAAAGCGTTCGGCAAAATCCTGGGTCTGGTACTTCTCGGGCTGTTGCTGATCATTGTGGCGGCGGGCTTCGCCCTGACCCACCTGTTTGATCCCAACGACTACAAGGACGAGATCCGCCAGATAGCCCGCGACAAGGCTCACATCGAGCTGACGCTCAATGGCGATATCGGCTGGAGCCTGTTCCCGTGGCTCGGCCTGGAACTGCACGAGGCCAGCGTCGCGACCCTGGCCAAGCCTGCAGAACCGTTCGCCGACCTGCAGATGCTCGGCCTGTCCGTGCGCGTGCTGCCGCTGCTGCGCCGCGAGGTGCAAATGAGCGACGTGCGCGTCGAAGGCCTGAACCTGCGCCTGAACCGTGACAAGAATGGTCACGGCAACTGGGAAGACATCGGCAAGGTGCCGGCTCCCGCCGGAAGCACACCACCAGCGACCGCCGGGGAAGCCTCTCCAGCAACACCGGCCCCGGTGGAAAAACCGGCCCAGCCGATTCGCCTCGACATCGACAGCCTGACCGTCAACAACGCCCGCGTGGAATACAACGACGAGCTGACCGGCAAGCAATTCAGCGCCGAAAGCATCCAGTTGAGCACCGGCGCTGTTCACGATTCGACCAACATCCCGGTCAAGGCCACCGCGTTCCTCGGCACCAACCAGCCAGTGCTGCGGGTGCGCACCGAGCTCAACGGCGAGCTGCGCTTCGAGCGCGCCCTGCAACGCTACAAGTTCGAAGACCTGAAGCTGTCCGGCGAAGTCGCCGGCGATCCGTTGCAGGGCAAGACCGTGACCTTCGCCGCCCAAGGGCAATTGCTGCTGGACAAGGCCGCCAACGTCGCCGAATGGACCGGCATCAAGCTTTCGGTCAATCAGCTGCGTGCCTTGGGCGAGTTAAAGGCCAATGACCTGGACAAGACGCCACAGATCAGCGGCGGAATTTCCATTGCCCAGTTCGATCTGGCGAAATTCGTCGACAGCATCGGCCAGACCCTGCCAGCCATGGCCGAAGGCAGCCTGAGCAAGGTTGAACTGGTCAGCCGTGTCGCCGCGACGCCGACCAGCCTGGCGCTGGACAACATCAACCTGAAACTCGACGACAGCAGCTTCAGCGGCCGCATCGCCGTCGAAGATTTCGCCAAGCAATCGCTGCGGGCGGTCCTCAAGGCCGACACCTTCAACGTCGACCGCTACCTGCCGCCGAAATCGGAAAAAGCCAACACCGCTACCCAGGTCCGTCAGGCCGAAGTCGCCAGCACCGAAGCCGATGCGATGGCCGGGGCCGGCAGCACCCCGCTGCCGGAAAAACCGAGCAAAAGCGCCTGGAGCACCGAGCGCCTGCTCCCTGTTGAGCGCCTGAGCAAGCTCGACGTCAACGCCGACCTGACCTTCGGCCAGCTGACCCTCGACAAGTTACCGATCCAGAACGCCGCACTGAAAGCCACCGGCCAGGGCGGCCTGCTGACCCTGGAGAACCTGCGCGGCGAGCTGTACAACGGCGACTTCGAAGCCAAGGGCACACTGGACGTGCGCCAGACGGCGCCGGTGCTGAACCTGCAAACCCGGATCAACCGGGTGCCGGTGGAGAAAATCCTCGAAAGCCAGGGCAAGAATCCTCCGGTCAAAGGTCTGGTCAATCTCACCAGCACCGTTACCGGCAGCGGCAACAGCCAGCAGGCGCTGATCGAAACCCTCAACGGTAACGCCAGTTTCGTGATCAACAACGGCGTGCTGCTCAACGCCAACCTTGAGCAGCAACTGTGCAAAGGCATCGCCACCCTCAACCGTAAATCCCTGAGCGGCGAACCGCGCGGCAAGGACACACCGTTCCAGGAGCTCAAGGGCAACCTCACGTTCCGCAACGGGGTGGCCAGCAACCCGGACCTGAAAGTGCGCATCCCCGGCATGAGCGTCAACGGTGATGGCGATATCGACCTCAAGGTGCTGGGCATGGACTACCGCGTCGGCATCATCGTCGAAGGCGATACCAGCGCCATGCCGGATCCGGCCTGCCAGGTCGGCGACAAATTCGTCGGCATCGAATGGCCGCTGCGTTGCCGAGGCCCGCTGGAGCTGGGTGCCAAGGCCTGCCGCGTGGACAACGAACGCATGGGCCAGGTCGCGAGCAAACTGGCCGGCGACAAGATCAGCGAAAAAATTGACGAGAAACTGGGCGACAAAGTCAGCCCGGAACTGAAAAACGCATTGAAGGGGCTGTTCAAGCGATGAGAGCGGAGCAGTTTTCCACGGCGGTGCTGGAGTGGTTCGACCGCCACGGCCGCCATGATTTGCCCTGGCAACAGAACATCAACCCGTACCGGGTGTGGGTGTCCGAGATCATGTTGCAGCAGACCCAGGTCAGCACCGTGCTCAATTACTTCGACCGCTTCATGGCCGCCCTGCCGACGGTCGAAGCCCTGGCCGAAGCGCCGGAAGACGAAGTGCTGCACCTGTGGACCGGGCTCGGTTACTACACCCGCGCGCGCAATCTGCAGAAGACCGCGAAGATCGTCGTCGGCCAGTACGGCGGCGAGTTTCCCCGGGATGTCGAGAAACTCACCGAGCTGCCGGGTATCGGCCTGTCCACCGCCGGCGCGATCGCCAGCATCAGCATGGGCCTGCGCGCGCCGATCCTCGACGGCAACGTCAAACGGGTGCTGGCGCGTTTTACCGCGCAGGAGGGTTACCCCGGCGAGCCGAAGGTCGCCAAGCAACTGTGGGCCAACGCCGAGCGCTTCACGCCGCAGGATCGGGTCAACGCCTACACCCAGGCGATGATGGACCTGGGCGCCACGCTCTGCACCCGCAGCAAACCGAGCTGCCTGCTGTGTCCGCTGAAAAACGGCTGTGAAGCGCACATGCTGGGGCTGGAAACGCGCTACCCGATCCCCAAGCCGCGCAAGGCCATCCCGCAGAAACGCACGCTGATGCCGCTGCTGGCCAACGAGGACGGCGCGATTCTGCTTTATCGCCGCCCGTCCAGCGGATTGTGGGGCGGTTTGTGGAGCCTGCCGGAACTCGACGACCTCGACGACCTGCAACACCTCGCCGCGCAACACTCGCTGGAACTGGGCGAGCAGCAGGCACTGCCGAGCCTTGTCCACACCTTCAGCCACTTCCAGCTGTCCATCGAACCCTGGCTGGTTCAGGTGCAGGAAGCCGGCGGTCACGTGGCCGAGACCGACTGGCTCTGGTATAACCTCGCCACCCCGCCGCGCCTGGGCCTCGCCGCCCCGGTCAAGACCTTGCTCGAACGCGCGGCCGCCGTCTTGAATGCAGGAGAGTCGACATGACCCGCACCGTAATGTGCCGCAAGTACAAAGAACAACTCGAAGGTCTGGAGCGCCCACCGTACCCGGGCGCCAAGGGCCAGGATATTTTCGAACACGTCTCGGCCAAGGCCTGGGCTGACTGGCAGAAACACCAGACCCTGCTGATCAACGAAAAACGCCTGAACATGATGAACGCCGAAGACCGCAAATTTCTTCAGGGCGAAATGGACAAGTACTTCTCCGGCGAGGAATACGCTCAGGCCGAAGGCTACGTTCCGCCCGCAGAGTAAACCCCGCGAAATCGGGGGGCGGATCGTAAGCGACGGAATTAATTTAAGAAATTTTAAAAAAGTGTTTGACGTAAATCCGAAAAACCCTTTTAATGCGCCCCGTTGCCCAGATAGCTCAGTCGGTAGAGCAGGGGATTGAAAATCCCCGTGTCGGCGGTTCGATTCCGTCTCTGGGCACCAAATACCGAAAACCCTGAATCGCAAGATTCAGGGTTTTTTTATGCCTGCGATTTGATCACGGCCCGATTCCGCCCTTCTTGCAGGCCGGAATTGGCGATACGTTGCTCAACCCTTACGGAAGAGGGTCATCACCGCGATGAACCAGAAAAGAACCCGCGTCCCCCTGCCCCATCCTGCGCCACCCGTAAAACGCACCGACTGGCTGATGATTGCTCTCGGCATCGTACTGACCCTCTGCGTAGGCCTGATCACTTATGAAACGGTGAACGGCCTGATTCAGGGACGCATCAGCAACATGGCGCGGGGGAAACACTTCGCCGTGTATTCACAGGCCGAACAGTCCTTCGACTTCTGGTTCACTGTTGCCACGCACTGCCTCTTCGCACTCTTCCTGTCGGGCGCTGCCTGGCTTCTGATCTGGATGGGACGCACCGCGACGGTCACGCCACCCGGGCGTGACCGTCGGCGACGTTAGCTGTTGTCGTTCCAGTGGAACACCAGATTGCGCGCAGCACCGCCGCCTACTTCCGCCACATCCCGACGCGTTTCACCCTTGCGGGTGGCGACGACCGTGTACTTGCCTGGCGGTAGCTGAACGTACACCAATGGCCCGGTTTGATTGAGCGTCAGCACGGTTTGACCGGGGGCTTTCTGGATCGCCACGTCGACATCGGCGGTATATTCGTTTTGCGTACCGACAGCGAAGGTCATGTGCAGGTTGTAGCCCGCGGATTGCTGAATGGCTTTCGACTCATCTTCACCAATCCCGCCGGCCAGATAACGAACACCGTTTTGCTCCTGCTGCTGAACCTGCACGGCGGAACTGTCGATCGGAGCCAGACTCGCAGCCTGCGCCATGATCGGAAACAGCAGCACCGCAGCAGCGGCAACGGGCAGCACGAATGAAAGAACGCGTTTCATGAGGACGACTCCCGGGCTCTCGCGGAACCCAATCGTTACCTCTTTTTAGATTTTGTCTTGCGGGGTGGGTTTTAGAACGATTGGGAGTTGCGGTTGATACGAAAAGGACTACAGAAAATTCCACCAACGATTCGCGCCGCATTGCGTCTCGAATCAGCAATTGCCTGATGAACCCGCGAATTGGGTACTCACTGCGTTCCAATTCGTTGCATACCCACCCGCTTGAAGTTCATCCTCGACCCGTCCCCGAAAGTCTGAATCGCCATGAACCTCCAAAGCGTGCCACTGCCACTCGGTCAGCTGTCAGCAGAAAGCGAGCCTTTCCAAGAGCCCGCCGCCGACGGCTATCTGCTCGGCGGTTTCACCTGGCGTCACGCGTCACCGGATCCACAACGCCCCGTGGTCATCATCAACGCCGCCACGTCCGTGCGCTGCCGCCACTACTCGCGCTTCGCGGCGTATCTGTTCGCCAATGGGTTCGACGTGATCATTTTCGACTACCGCGGCATTGGTGAATCGCGGCCAAAGTCGATGAGGCATTTGCAGGCTTCGTGGACGGATTGGGGCGCGCTGGATTTCGAGGCGATGCTCAAACGCGCGCAGCGAGAGTTTCCCGGTCAGCCGATCGATGTGGTCGGGCACAGCTTCGGCGGCTGCGCAGCAGGCCTGGGGGCGTCCGGGAAGATAATCCGACGACTGGTGACCGTCGGCGCGCAGTTCGCTTACTGGCGCGATTACGCGCCCGAGCATCGCTGGCGGATGTTCGGCAAATGGCATCTGCTGATGCCGCTGGTCACGCTGTTCTGTGGATATTTTCCGGGCAAGCGACTTGGCTGGCTGGAAGACACGCCCGCCGGCGTAGTGCGCGACTGGAGCACACCTGCCGCACGTTATGAGCGGCGTCCGAGCGGTAGAACGATCCGCAACCTGCCCTTCGCCAACGTCCGGGCCAAAGCCCTGGCAATCAGCATCAGTGACGATCCCTACGGCACGATTCCCGCCATCGAACGCCTGCTGGCTTACTTCCACAATGCGCAAAAGACCCACCTGCGAATCGAGCCGCAGGACATCGGCGAACAGCAAGTCGGACATTTCGCCTTTTTTCGCAGCGCATACCAAGCCACACTATGGCCCATCGCTCTGACCTGGCTGCAGACCGGCGAACTGGCCTCCGACACACCGGGGCGCAAGATCCCACGCAGCCAAGCCCTTTAACGCACCACGGAACACACACCATGGCTTCCGCCAACAAGCAGCAAAAACGCGCCGCCCGGGCCAAGACCAAGGCCAAGCAGAACCGCACCAAACGTGCGGAAGCGCCGGTCGAGCTGGACCCGAACGACGACCGCATCGATTTTGAGTCGGTGGACCTGACCGAACTGTTCAAGAAAATGATCGACGCCGAAAAGATCAGCCAGCAGGCCCTGTGCACCGCGTTCCTCGAAGACCCGCTGCTGGAGCTGGTGTACGAGCAGGAAGGCGAAGAAGGCGCGATGGACTTCATCCTCGCCGCGCTGATCGAGTACCGCCAGTGGGCCACCGAGACTGACGAGGCTGGCGCTCTGGCGTGGATCGAATCGCCGGATTTCCAGAAAGACTATGTGGCCGCGTCCGACGCAATCGCCGCACAAACCCAACAGAAAAACTGAGTTCCCATGGCATCCCTGAACAAGCAACAGAAACGCGCCAAACGCGCCAAGGCCAAAGCCAAGCAGATCCGCATGGTCGGTCGCAAACCCCTGGCGCAGGACGATGACCTCGGTCACCTGGCCGAGCCGATCCCGGAATACACCCTGGCGATGTTCAGCAAGATGCGCGACGCCGAAGCCGTCAGCCGCAACGAAATGCTGCTGACGCTGCTGCGTGAGCTGGCGTTCATCATCGTCGACCATCCTGAACTGCTGGACATGGAAAATGCCGAGAACGAAGGCATGGCCGCCACTCACCTGGCCGCCGACATGCTGATCGACTACCGCATGTGGGCCGATGGCATGGATCGCGAGACCGCCCAGGCCTGGCTGAGCGAACCGCAGTTCATCAGCGATTTCGGGATTGCGCTGGACACCTACGGTCAGTCGGTGGAAGCGCAGGAAGAGAAGAGCGAATAAACCGCTCGCAGTAACAAAAACGGCCGCTTGTCATCACTGACAGCGGCCGTTTTGCGTTACGCGTTGCGGATCAGTTCAGCACCGCGGCGCCACGCTTTTCCAGATTGCGGCGGCGGGCCACCAGCAGACCGGCCGCGACCACCAGCAGGCTGAGCAGGCCGGTCGCGAGGATTTCCACGCGATGGGCATCCTGGAACAGCATGATGGTCAGGGCCGCCACGATGAACACGATCACCGCGTAGGTCAGGCCCGGGAACAGCCACATGCTGAAGACGATTTTCTCGCCGCGAGCCATGCGCTGTTTACGCATGCGCAGTTGCGAAATCGCGATCACCAGGTACACCAGCAGCGCGATCGCGCCGGAGCTGGCCAGCAGGAACTCGAACACCGCCGCCGGGGCTACGTAGTTGGCGAAAGTGCACAGGAACGCCGCGCCAGTGGACAGCATTACCGCCCAGTAAGGGGTGCCGCTTTTGTTGGTGCGGGTCGCCATGGCCGGGGCATCGCCGCGCTTGCCGAGGGAGAACAGCATGCGCGAAGAGGTGTACAGCGCCGAGTTCAGGCAGCTGGTTACAGCGACCAGAACCACGATGTCGACGATCATCTTGGCGTTCGGGATGCCCATGCGCTCAAGCACGGTCTGGTAGGAACCGACGCTGGCCAGAACCGGATCGTTCCATGGCACCAGGGCCACGACGATGAAGATCGAAACGAGGTAGAACAAGCCGATCCGCCAGATCACCGAGTTGGTGGCCTTGGAGATCTGCTTGCCAGGGTTCTTCGATTCCGCGGCCGCGATGGTCACGATCTCGGTACCCATGAAGGAGAACATGGTGGTCAGGATCGCGCCCAGCACCGCGCCCATGCCGTTCGGCAGGAAGCCCTGGGTGTCGAAGATGTGCGAAACGCCGCTGACCTGGCTGTTCGGCAGGAAGCCGAAAATGGCCGCGACGCCAAGAATGATGAAACCGATGATCGCCACGACTTTGAGCAGGGCGAACCAGAATTCGAACTCACCGTAATTTTTCACGCTGAACAGGTTGGTCACGGTCAGCAGCATGGTGATGATCAGGGCGAAGGCCCAGATTTCCACACCCGGGAACCAGGCGTGCAGGATGGTTGCGGCGGCGTTGGCTTCCAGCGGAATCACCAAAACCCAGAACCACCAGTACAGCCAGCCGATGGTGAAACCGGCCCAGTGACCGATAGCGCGGTCGGCGTAAGTCGAGAACGAGCCAGTGTCAGGCGAGGCAACCGCCATTTCGCCGAGCATGCGCATCACCAACACAACCAGCGCGCCAGCAGCGGCGTAAGCCAGTAGAACAGCGGGACCGGCAGCGGCGATGGCGTGGCCGGAGCCGACGAACAGACCTGCACCGATCACCCCGGCGATCGACAGCATGGTCACATGACGCGGTTTGAGCCCCTGTTCGAGGCCATTGGAGCTTTGGGTACTGCTCATTGGAACTACCTTTGCGAGGAAAGCGATTGCGTCCGGCCCGTCTGGCGTTCCTTCTCGTAAAAAGAATCCAACGGGGCGTTCCGGATTCTGCACGCAATAAATGCGCCAAAATGTTTCAAACTCTTCTGCCGTGCGGTTTTCCGCGCGACCGGACAGTCATCGCAAGTCCTTGAGAATAATGGCCTTTCGCCAAAGCGTTACCCTGCGACTCACTTTTCAAACGAACGAGCGCACCAGAAACACACTGAAAAAGTGCGGGATGCACAATAAAAGGGCGAATGAGGAACGATCGGCCGGATAGCGCTTCCAACACCCCGCCAAAGGTGGCAACATCGCGCCTTTTTTTACGCGACACCCACGGGAATCCACGTTCAAACACCCGTTCGGTTGTTGATGGGGCGACAGTCTGCTGCGCCGATGCGACAACCTGCCACACGCCATCCGTTTACCGCTCGTAGCGCTGTTGGCTGCCATTGAAACGCTATGCTAGCTTGGCCGCCTCGCCAGGAAGGCCAACCAACAGCAGGAGCGCAACATATATGAGGAACGCACATGGCTGAGGCCACGCCCGCGCTTGAAATCCGCAACTTGCACAAACGCTACGGACAGCTTGAGGTGCTCAAAGGCATCTCGCTGACCGCCCGCGACGGCGATGTGATCTCGATCCTGGGTTCCTCCGGTTCCGGCAAGTCCACGTTCCTGCGTTGCATCAACCTGTTGGAAAACCCGCATCAGGGCCAGATCCTGGTGGCCGGGGAAGAACTCAAGCTCAAGGCCGCCAAGAATGGCGAACTGGTTGCCGCAGACGGCAAGCAGATCAACCGCCTGCGCTCCGAGATTGGTTTTGTGTTTCAAAACTTTAATCTGTGGCCGCACATGAGCGTGCTCGACAACATCATCGAAGCCCCGCGCCGCGTGCTCGGCCAGAGCAAGGCCGAAGCCATCGAAGTCGCCGAAGCGCTGCTGGCCAAGGTCGGCATCGCCGACAAGCGCCACGCCTATCCGGCGCAACTGTCCGGCGGCCAGCAACAGCGCGCGGCGATTGCCCGCACGCTGGCGATGCAGCCCAAGGTGATCCTGTTCGACGAGCCCACCTCCGCCCTTGACCCGGAAATGGTCCAGGAAGTACTTAATGTCATCCGCGCATTGGCCGAAGAAGGCCGCACCATGCTGCTCGTGACCCACGAGATGGGCTTTGCCCGTCAGGTCTCCAGCGAAGTGGTGTTCCTCCACCAGGGCCTGGTAGAAGAGCAAGGATCGCCACAGCAGGTGTTCGAAAACCCGCTTTCGGCGCGCTGCAAACAATTCATGTCCAGCAACCGCTAACGGAGCTACCCGCATGCAGAACTACAAAAAGGTCTTCCTGGCCGCCGCCGTCACCCTCGCGTTCAGCGCCGGTGCCATGGCCGAGACCCTGAAGATGGGCATCGAAGCGGCTTACCCGCCGTTCAACAACAAAGACGCCAGCGGTAACGTCGTCGGCTTCGACAAAGACATCGGCGACGCCCTGTGCGCCAAGATGAAAGTTGAATGCTCCGTCGTCACTTCGGACTGGGACGGCATCATCCCGGCCCTGAACGCCAAGAAGTTCGATTTCCTGATCTCCTCGATGTCGATCACCGACGAGCGCAAGCAAGCGGTGGATTTCACCGACCCGTACTACTCCAACAAGCTGCAGTTCATCGCGCCGAAGGATAAAGAGTTCAAGACCGACAAGGACTCCCTGAAAGGCAAAGTGATCGGCGCCCAGCGCGCGACCCTCGCCGGCACCTTCATGGAAGACAACATGCCGGGCGTCGAAGTGAAACTCTACGACACCCAGGAAAACGCCTACCTCGACCTGACCTCCGGTCGTCTGGACGGCATCCTCGCCGACAAATACGTCAACTACGAGTGGCTGAAAAGCGACGCCGGCAAAGCCTATGAATTCAAGGGCGATCCGGTGGAAGAAAGCGACAAGATCGGTATCGCTGTACGTAAAGGCGACCCGATCCGCGAGAAGCTGAACGCTGCGCTGAAGGAAATCGTTGCCGACGGCACCTACAAGAAGATCAACGACAAGTACTTCCCGTTCAGCATCTACTGATCCTGACCTGCCGGATCGGCGCCGTCACATGACGGTGCCGATCCCCGGCCTTGCCTGCCGCGATTTGAAAAGAAATCCATGATTATCGACCTCTACGGATTCGGCCCGGCGCTCTTCGCCGGCGCGCTGATGACCGTCAAACTGGCACTTTCGGCCCTGTGCCTGGGGCTGGTGCTCGGTCTGCTCGGCGCCTTGGCCAAGACTTCCCCGTACAAGCCGTTGCAATGGCTTGGCGGAACCTATTCGACCCTGGTGCGCGGCGTCCCGGAATTGCTCTGGGTGCTGTTGATCTACTTCGGTACGGTCAACGCCATGCGCGCGCTCGGTGAGTTTATCGGCAATCCCGGACTGGAACTCAGCGCCTTCGCCGCCGGCGTCATTGCGCTGGGCCTGTGCTTCGGCGCCTACGCCACGGAAGTGTTTCGCGGCGCGATCCTCGCCATTCCCAAAGGCCACCGCGAGGCTGGCGTGGCCCTGGGCCTGTCGAAATGGCGGATCTTCACCAAACTGATCATGCCGCAGATGTGGCGCATCGCCCTGCCCGGCCTGGGCAACCTGTTCATGATCCTGATGAAAGACACCGCGCTGGTGTCGGTCATTGGCCTGGAAGAAATCATGCGTCACGCGCAGATCGGCGTGACCGTGTCCAAGCAGCCATTCACCTTCTATATGGTGGCGGCGCTCATGTACCTGTGCCTGACCGTGCTGGCGATGATCGGCATGCATCTGCTGGAAAAACGCGCCGCACGCGGCTTCGCGAGGAGCGCTCAATGAATTGGGAAGTCATCATCAAGTGGCTGCCGAAGCTGGCTCAGGGCGCGACGCTGACCCTGGAGCTGGTGGCCATCGCGGTGATCGCCGGTTTGCTGCTGGCGATTCCGCTGGGCATCGCCCGTTCTTCGAAGCTGTGGTACGTGCGCGCTGTGCCCTACGCCTACATCTTCTTTTTCCGAGGCACGCCGTTGCTGGTTCAACTGTTCCTGGTCTACTACGGCCTGGCGCAGTTCGACGCGGTGCGTAACAGCTCGATGTGGCCGTACCTGCGCGATCCATTCTGGTGCGCCACTGCGACCATGACCCTGCACACCGCGGCGTACATCGCCGAAATCCTGCGCGGGGCGATCCAGGCGATTCCGCCGGGCGAGATCGAAGCGGCGCGGGCGCTGGGCATGTCCCGGCCGAAAGCGTTGTTCTACATCATCCTGCCGCGTGCCGCGCGCATCGGCCTGCCGGCCTACAGCAATGAAGTGATCCTGATGCTCAAGGCCAGCGCTCTGGCCAGCACCGTGACTCTGCTGGAACTCACTGGCATGGCGCGCACGATCATTGCCCGCACCTACCTGCCGGTGGAGATTTTCTTCGCGGCTGGCGTGTTCTATCTGGTGATGGCTTACGTGCTGGTTCGCGGCTTCAAGCTACTGGAACGCTGGCTGCGCGTCGATGCGTGCCAGGGGCGCTGATTCTTCCGACGTGTTGACGGGCGAGGCCCTGCTCGCCCGTTTCACGGCACTGGATACATTTCTCACAGCGCATCAGGCGCTATGGAAGCCCCGCCCGTTCACTCATCTGCAGCTGCCGTGGGAAGCGTCCTACCCTGAATTGTCCTCGTGGCTACGCGGACGTTCGCTGGAAGATGCGGAAAACGCGCATAACCAGCCTGCCGAACTCTTGGATGCGCCGGAGCCGTTCGCTTCATTGGCGGCGTTGTCGCTTGAATTGAGTACGGTCGGTGAGCTGCCTGCACATTCGCTGAAAGCCGCCGGGCACCGTCTGAATGTCGATGTGCCGGGGCGCAAATGGCAGCAGATCGAAGCCTTCGCCAGCCGCTTGTCGTTTGCCGCGCAACCGAAGCACTGGCTGGATTGGTGTTCGGGCAAAGGCCATTTGGGTCGGCGTCTGCTCGGCACTGGCCAGCAACTCACCTGTCTGGAATACGACTCGGAGTTGGTCGCCAGCGGCCAGGCACTGAGTCAGCGTCATCACCTGCATGCGCTGCATGTCGAGCAGGATGTGCTCGCGGCGAACACCGCGTCATTGCTGCACGCCGAGCACACGCCTGTCGCCCTGCATGCTTGTGGCGATCTGCATGTACGCCTGATGCAATTGGCCTCCGCCGCTGGCTGTCGACAACTGGCAATTGCACCGTGCTGTTACAACCGGATCAGTCGCACTGAATATCAGGCGTTGTCCTCCGCAGGTTCATGCTCCGCCCTACAGCTCTCGCTGGAAGATCTGTCCCTGCCGATGAGCGAAACCGTCACCGCCGGTGCCCGCGTCCGACGTCAGCGTGACACCTCCATGGCCCGCCGACTGGCTTTCGATCTGTTGCAACGGCAAGTGCGTGGCGTCGACGAATACTTGCCGACGCCGTCCCTGCCGAGCGCCTGGCTGGACAAACCGTTCGCTGATTACTGCCGCGATCTGGCAGCGCTGAAAGAGTTATCCACAATCGGCTCGCCAGATTGGGTGGCACTGGAAGCGGCAGGCTGGCAGCGATTGGCCGAAGTTCGCAACCTGGAACTGCTGCGTGGACTGTTCCGACGGCCGCTGGAGCTTTGGCTGAATCTGGATCGGGCACTTTTCCTCATCGAACAGGGATACGTCGTACGTCTCGGCACCTTCTGCGAAGCGCCGCTCACACCGCGCAATTTCCTGTTGCTGGCCGAACGCGTTTAATCTTCCACAGCCTGTGGATAACTCTGTTGATGGAATTATCGTGGATCCAATATCCACGGCTGTTTCAGGCCACTAACAGCGCTGGTCATTTTTTGTTCATATGAATAAAAAACCGGCAAAACAGGGATTTGCGATTCAAATGAGAACCCGTCCACAAAATCCCCTCTAAGCCCGTCCTCTTCAAAGCCTGTTGTGCATAAGCCCTCGACCAAAAGGACATAACCGCCGAATCGCGGACGCCGGCAATGGACAATTGCACCGGCCATCTGCCCTTGCTATACAGACCTGTGCCGTGCAGGTAGCGCACGCCCGAACAAGAAAAATCTGACCGACAGGAAGCGACCGTGACGTTCATTTCTTACGCACAGAATTTCGAGGACGTACGCCTCTGGCGCGCCCTGCAGTATTTTGAAAACGGTTTTTATATCGACGTCGGCGCCAACGACCCTATCCACGATTCGGTCACCAAAGCTTTTTATGATCGCGGCTGGCAGGGCATCAACGTCGAACCGATGCAGAACTACCACGACGCACTTCGCCAGCATCGCCCCCGCGACACCACGCTGCAATGCGTGGCCAGCGACCAGCCGGGCGAACTGACTTTCTACGGCATTGCCGACACCGGCCTGTCCACCGCTGACCCGGTCGTTGCGCAAGAACGCAAAAACCTCGGCATGGACGTGCAAAGCTTCACTGTCAACGCACGCACACTGACCTCGATCTGCGAAGAACACGCCGCCGAGCGGCCAATCCACTTCCTGAAAATCGACGTCGAGGGTCACGAAGAGACCGTCCTGCGCGGCATGGACTTCAGCCGCTTCCGCCCCTGGATCATCCTCATCGAAACCCCATGGGAGCGCGACCACACCTGGGAACACCTGGTGACCGACGCCGGCTATACCAACGTCCTGTTCGACGGCCTCAACAGCTTCTTCCTCGCCAACGAACACATCAACCTCAAACCCGCGTTCGACCTGCCACCGTGCAACCTCGACAACTTCCAGCTGTGCAAAGGCCACAACCTCGCCCACCCGGTAAACCCGGCCCTGGAAACCGCCCTGCAACGCGCCGAACAAGCCGAGGCCCAGTTGCACGCCATGCAAAACAGCCGCGCCTGGCGCGCTGTACAAAAACTGCGCAACGTCCTGCGCCGGGCGTGATTCGCAGACGGCGCAAAAATAGTCTGAATTCAGGGGTTTACAGAAGCACCCGAGTCGCTATAATCGTCGCCCACACGCCGGTATAGCTCAGATGGTAGAGCAACTGACTTGTAATCAGTAGGTCCCGGGTTCGATTCCTGGTGCCGGCACCATACAAAACGAAGCCCCTGCAGAAATGCAGGGGCTTTGTTGTTTCTGGGGTTTGTGTTTTCCGCCCCAAATGAAAAAGCCCCCACAGTTATTGCTGCCGGGGGCTTTTCTCCATCATTCGATTGTGAAACCTACGCAGCCTCAACCGAAAGTAAAATCCGCCGTCCAAGCTGCTGCAACGCACGCTCAACATTCTCAATCTTGGAGTGATGCAGGAAATCGACTAACCGATCTACCTGGGGTCGTTGCACACCCAAGCGCCGTGCCAGTTCAGCCTTGCTCACCCCAGACTCGAGAAGGGTATTCCACAACCCGACCTTTGCGGCAGTCAGTGCAGGCAGACGCAAAACAGCGTCACTTTCCTGCTCTCCCGCATCACCTGTCGGAATCAACCGGCGATCATCAACGTAAATCGACAAGGCCGTCTCCATTGCATCTATGGCGCCGTCGAGCGCTTCCTTGAGGGTGTCGCCAGCGGCGTGCATCTCTGGAATTTCTGCGCAGGACAACCAGACACTGTTCGGCTCCTCGTGGACTTCCAACGCATATTCGAACATCACGTTTCCTCTCATGGGGTACAACTAGGTCTCAATCCTTGAGGCCCAGTTGTTTGATTATCGATTTTCTCAACCCTTCGCCTATCTCCTTGGCTCCGTGGTCGGGAAAGACAGTTGATTTGCCATTCAAGGAAACCTTGAAATGACTACCCTTGCCGGTTTGGAACTCGACGCCTTGGGCTTTCAACCATCGCCGAAACTCGCTGTACTTCATGTGCATCACTCGCTGTTTCGGTCGAGCAAATGTGCAACATATTTGTTACGCATGCAACATAACTGTTGCACCACACATCTGGAA
The DNA here is from genome assembly GCF_052046055.1 of Pseudomonas sp. 22082. Classification (NCBI taxonomy): domain Bacteria; kingdom Pseudomonadati; phylum Pseudomonadota; class Gammaproteobacteria; order Pseudomonadales; family Pseudomonadaceae; genus Pseudomonas; species Pseudomonas sp. 22082. The sequence goes on along the minus strand of NZ_JBQEQB010000006.1, from coordinate 20,148 downwards.
CATCGCTAACCCGCCACCACCTGGCCACGATTGCGCTCTCCCCTTCCCTCAAGCTACCGTCAAACCCGTCGCTGCCAATTCAGCGACCGGGCCTGAGAACCCGCGTAAGATGCAGGCGCACCAGCGCCCCAACCCACGTTTGCCGGCGTTTTTTTGTGCCTGCATTCCGTGCAATGGCGGCTGTGCGTGGGAGGCTTTCGAGCCTGCCGGGTTCCTGTATCTCCGGTTTCTCAGCCTGCGCATAGCTGCCACCCTTTCGCCTGAGAACGAAGTGGCAGCGCTCATTTGATACAGGGAGTTTCACAAATGATTAGCATCGATCCGTCCAAAGTCTGCCCTTTCCACCAACCAGCCAACGGTAGGTGAAGCCATGACCAACCTCCACGATCTGAAAACCCTCGGCCTCACCCATTTTTCCTTCCAATCCAACCACGCACTCTTCCACACCAACTCCGGCGTTCCGGTCGTCACCGCCCTCTCCCACGCATCCCACCTGCTGCACATTTCCAAACTGCTCACGTCAGATACCTCTGCCGCCAACGATCCAGAACTCCACGCCTGCGCCTCGCAATATTTGCAGGAGTTGAGCAAGGCGCTGGTCGATGACACGGTCAAAGTGTTGAGTCCAGATCCATAAATCGTCGCCCATAAAAAAGCCCTCGCATCGCGGCGAGGGCTTTGTGTTACCGGATCAATCAGTGCCCAGCGCTTTGCCCACCATCCACATGCAGAATCTCGCCGGTCACAAAATTCGCGTTATCGAGATACACCACCGCCTGCGCAATGTCGTCGATCTCGCCCATGTGCCCAACCGGGTGCAGCGCACCCAGTGCCGCGTGGGTTTCCTCGCCGTGCATCGGTGTCTTGATGATGCCCGGCGAGACCGCGTTCACCCGGATTCCGCGCTTGGCGTATTCGATAGCCAGGGATTTGGTGGCGGCGTTGAGGCCGCCCTTGGTCAGCGAAGCGAGGACCGAGGGCACGCCGTCGATGGCGTGGTCGACCAGGCTGGTGGTGATGTTGACCACGTGGCCCTTGCCCTGTTTTTCCATCTCGGCGATGGCCAGTTGGGTGATGTAGAAGAAGCCGTTGAGGTTGACCGACAGCACCGCGGCGTAGTCTTCCGGGGTGTAGGCGGTGAACGGTTTGGCGACGAAGATGCCGGCGTTGTTGACCAGGGTGTCGATGCGGCCGAAGCGTGCCACGCCTTCGCTGATCACGCGTTGAGCGGTGGCCGGATCGCCGATGTCGCCGGCGATGGTCAGGATCTGCGGATCGTTCGACGGTTTGATCGAGCGCGAAGTGGCTACGATGTTGTAGCCCAGCTCACGGAAGGCCTTGACCATGCCTTCGCCCAGACCTTGGGAAGCACCGGTGATAACGACGGTTTTTTTCGAGTTGCTCATGATGAAATCCTCAATCAATAAGTAGGTGTTGAATCAGGCGGTAGCCAGTTGTTTCAGCATTTGTTCGTAGTACTCGACCGATTGCGAACCGGACACCAGGTGCTTGCCGTTCAGGATCAGCGCGGGCACCGAGTTGATCCCGTGTTGTCGGTAGAACGCCTGCAGTTGCCGCACTTCGCTGGCGAATTCGTCGTTGGAGAGCACCTTGCGGGCTCTCGCTGCATCCAGTCCCGCTTCGGTCGCCAGACGGATCAGCGTCGGGTGATCGTTGGGGTTGTCGCCGTCGCGGAAGTAAGCGCGCAGCAGGATCTTTTTCAGCGCGACCTGCCGCCCTTCCTGCGCCGCCCACATCAGCAATCGATGAGCGTCGAAGGTGTTGTGAAAGTGCGTGCGTTTCTCCAGGTCGAACTCGAAACCGATGGCTTTGCCGCGTTCGATCTGCATCTTCTTGCCGGCGGCGACGTCTTCGGCGGTGCGGCCGTATTTGCGCATCAGGTGCTGCACGGCCGGTTCGCCTTCGGCGGGCATGTCCGGGTTGAGTTCGAAGGGCTTGTAGGTCAACTCCACCGACACCTCGCCGGCCAGATTGCCGATCGCCTGCTCCAGCGCTGTCGCCCCGAGTGCGCACCAAGGGCAAACCACGTCGGAGACGAAATCGATGGTCACGGTCGGGGTCATGACTGGCCCCGTTCCGCCAGTTGTCGGCGGTATTCGGTGGTGGTGATGCCGGCGTAGCCCCAGTTATCGGTGTCGACTTCTTCGATCACGATGTGGGTCAGGTCCGGGCGCTTGTTGAGGACGCGTTCCAGGGTTTCGGTGATTTCGGCGATCACCTGAGCTTTCTGCTCACGGGTAACACCGTCGCGGGTGATGCGTACGCTGACAAATGGCATGACGACTACTCCAGTGACCTGCCCTCGGGATGATGGTCAGGTGTTGGAGCTCAATGTAGGCGTGTGCCGGGAGGGGAAAAAGTAGGGGTGGGGTACTTCATTTGTGATGCGGTGTAATGAATTGATACACCCATCTCGCTACCGTTTACCCATTGAAGTCGTAGGTTGACACATCTGATTCAGTGGCCGAGAATCGGCCCCAAGAGCGCGAAACCGACTGCCATCAGGTGGCGATAGTCGGCGTTAGGAACCTCGTTGATGACCTGAAAATCAGCGTTCGGGTGAGACCTCTTCTCCCCTGCTTGAGGGAGCACAATTTCGAGTGACTTCGACAAAAAAGCCGACAGTGATGTCGGCTTTTTTGTGGGCGCTTTTTGAACTTCCTTTGAGATATACCTGCAATTGCTGACATAACGCGCCGACCCTGTCAGTCGTTTCTCTTGATAAATCCCCGCAGACGCACCCAAACCGTGCACTTTTTTTGACCCCAATCACCCCCACGTCACCAAAAACCCCGATCCTGTGTCAGCCTCCAGCCATCGGCGGGGACATCGATTCGCTACTAATTGCGCGACAACTATGCTCAGGTACAGGAATATAGCCGGCAAATGGCGCCGTTCAGGCTGTCACGTACACAACAATACCCAGCCCACTTCAGAGGGCATTACCCATGGATAGCAGAACCTTACGCAACCTCATGCGCATCGTGCAGACCGGCTCGTTGTCGGCCGCAGCCGAGCATTCGTGCCTGACTGTGCAGGCCCTGGCCGCACAGTTGAACAAGGTCGAAGAGCAGTTCGGTTTCCGCTTGTTTAGACGATCCAACAAGGGGCTGACGCTGACGCCGCAAGGCACCGAGCTGACGCCCTATATGGACAGAGTGCTGATTGCCACGCGGCAGATGGAAGAGAAAGTCGAAGCGTTGAAGGTACCGGGACAGCGCACTTTGAAAGTGGCGTTGAACACCACGCTGGACCCGGATTTCAACCGGCGATTGATCGGGCGCCTGATCGAGGTGTTTCCCGACTACCAGATGGAATTCAGCTACGCCGAGTCGATGGAAAACCTCAGCAAGCTGAAGAACGAGGACTTTGACCTTGCGGTGCTGATAGGCCCGCAGCGTCCGGGTCTGCCGAGCATTGTCCTGCCTGAAGTACAGGTGCAGGTGGTCGGCGCGCACTGTGGTCAGGAGAACGATCCGCTGACCTTGCTTGGCAACAAGTTTCAGGTGCGTCCCGCAGAAGATTGTCCGTATTCCCACAGCTTTTTGCGTTTTCTCGACGCCGGGCTGGGCAATCACGAGAACAGTCAGCGGACGATCTACTCCTGCAGCGAAACGCTGACCTTGTCGCTCATCACCCAGATGGACGCGGTCGGCATGGTCTCCCGCGAGGCCGCGCAGAAGAACGGCCTGACGATCTTCCCCGGGTTCGAGGATTTCCTCGAAGTGCGCCTGGCGGTGAACAACCCGGATCTGTCCGGCCAGGCGTTGAACGACGTGGTCGATCTGCCGCTACATGAACGAGCCGAGCGCAATGTACGCAGCCGTCCCAACCGCCACACTGAGAAAGAGGTTTTTGCTGAAATACGCACATAACAGCGTCGGAATCGCGGCATAAAATTCCGGGCGATCGAGCTGTATGTGCTGATCCTTGATCAACAAGGGTGTCAGGCTGATCGCAGCGACGATCGCCACCGGCAGGTATTCCAGCGCGCGGGCGACGAAGGGCGGCCAGTGCTCGGTATTGACCTGCAGCGGCAAGGCCCGTGGCAGGAAGGTCACGGCCATCATCAGCGCGACCACCAGGATCAGGAACGTTTGGTCAGGCATACACCCACTCCGCAGCCCACAAACGTGGCGATGAAAACGTTGAACGGCGAACTGCCCACCAGGCTCAGTGCGCCCATGCAGACGACTGCAGCCATAGCGGCGATGAGTTTATTGCGGGTGTTGCACAGCGAGACCAGCACGTAGAGCATCATCGCGGTCAGCGCGTAATCGAGCTGGTATTTGATCAGATGCGAGGCGTACTGTGCGCAGAGGGCGCCGAGCAATCCGCCGATCACCCAAGAGGTGTGGCAGAACAGGTTGAAGCCGATCAGATAGCGAACGTTCACCGGTGCCCCGGTGCCCAGTTTGACGCTGTGAAAGGCGAACGACTCATCGGTCAGCCCGCCGGCATAGCACCAGCGTTCCATGCGGCTCAGGCCCAGCGCCCGCAGGGCTTTCGCCATGTAGACCGACATCAACATGTGCCGCGCGTTGATCAGAAACGTGGTCAGCACGATGGTGGTCAGTGACGCACCGCTGCTGATCAGCGCCAGCGCCGCAAACTGCGAAGCCCCGGCATACACGAACAGACACATCGCCACCGGCAGCCACAGTGGCAGCCCGGCATTGACCGCCATCAGCCCGAACACGAACGACACGGTAAAGTAACCAGCGACCACCGGGCTGGCTTCGGCAAAGGTGCGCGATGGCTGACGGTCGACCATCAGCGGCGCACTGCCGGATGTTTCATTCATAGATCCCTCTCAAATGTCCGCTCGCCGTGAGGTTCGCAAAAACCCTGGGCCGTCCAGAAACGCTTGCCCGCGAGGTTAGCATCATCGACGAACAGGAACATCCGCAGCACTCCGACCCGTTTCATGTCGGCCGACGCCGCTTCCACCAGCCGCTGGCCCACGCCCTGGCTGCGATAGCGCAGGCTGACCGCCAGATGGTTGATCGTGCCACGACTGCCGAGCATGCCGCCCAGCACCGCGCCGACGATCTCGCCTTCGACGTCGAAGGCGAGATAGGCCGTGGTGGTTTTCTGGATCAACACGCCGCGCAGGCATTTGGCGTCCTGCCATTCACAGAACGACACTTCGTCGAACTGGCGGAAGAAACGCTCCATGCGCTGCGCGTCCTTGGCCGTCGCGCGCCGCAGCACCACCGGCGTCGAGCATTCGACGCCGTCGATTGGGGTGATCTGATTAGCGAACAATGTCGAAAGCGGTCCCGGGCCGCGAGAAGGAAATCGCCAGGATCTGCCGGTACGCCATGGCGTGGGAGTGGGTGTTGCGTGCCGGTGTCACGTAGTGACGCATGTCACGGTCGAGGAAATAGGTGGTGTCGAGGATTTCCTGGTAAGTGGTCGACGCCAGTTGCTGCTCGTGGATGTCGTACAGACGACTCTCCGCGCCCTCGACGTTATTGCGCCCCCAAAAGTGCACGCCGCTGAACGGGTAACCGTCGCAATGAATCCCTTCCGGAGTGATTTCCAGTTGTTTGCCGGGCTTGATCTCGATGCGGATCTGATGGATCTGGCACTGCCAGATTTCATCGTGCAGCTCTTCCGGCAACACGCTTTTGTACACTTCGAAATCGGTGTCGATCAGGCTGCGCATCACCGGCGAGCTGATGACTTCGTCCGAGAAGTCCTGGAAGTGCCGTACCACGCCGCCCACATAGCTGTTGTTGGCCTTGGACTGCACGTACGCGCGATGTTCCAGTTGCTTCAGTTCGCGAGTCTTGGGGTTGTACTCAAAGTCGCTGTAACGACGGTAACGCATGCCGGCTTCGGCCTGACCGTAGTAACTGTCAGGCTCCATGTTTTCCCAACTTTTGGTCAGTCTGACGAAGTCGGCGAAATGACCGTAGAGATTGAAGTCAGCACCCTGCACATTGGCGTACTTGTCGCGCCGTAGCGATTCGCCCACTTCTCTGGTTAAAACGATCATTACCAAATTCTCCGCTGCATTGAGCGGCCTAATCTATTAGGTGGAGAATTTGCGTCCATGAGAAAGAATTTCAGGCATTTAAAGCCCTGTTTGAAACGCGATTTGAAACGGCTTGAAAGTGCATTTCAAATGACAAAAACACGGGTTTTTATGCTGTTTTTTCAAAAAGCGTCAAAAAAAAACCCCGAACCAGTCGGGGTTTTTCTGTCGCGTTTTGCGGGTCAACCGATCATCAGAAGATATTGATCGGGTAATCCACGAATACACGCAGTTCGTTGCCGCTGACGTTGTATTCGCTGGATTTCTGCGAAACACGCAGGATCGAGCTACGCAGCTTGATGCTCAGGTCTTTGGCCGGGCCACTTTGCACGACGTACTTGAACTGGTTGAAGATCTCACGCTCGGTGCCGCCTTCGCTGGTGGACGTGGTGATGTTGTCGCCACGCACGTACGCGAAGTTGTAGCTCAGACCCGGTACGCCGAATGCGCTGAAGTCCAGGCCGTAGCCCAACTGCCAGCTGCGCTCGTCTTCAGCGTTGAAGTCGGACCAGTAGGAGTTGGCCAGGTAGATGGTGTTGCCACCGTCACCCACGCGACCCTGACCTTTCTGATAACCGCCGTAGGCGTAACCCAGGTTGCTGTCGCCGGTGGAGCGCTGGTGCGCCACGGTGAACGAGTGCGGGCCGGTGGCGAAGGTCGCTGCCAGGCTCCAGATCTTGTTGTCGTCGCCGGTCACACCGTTTTCGCGGACGTAGGAGTTGTCCAGCTTGGTGCGGTAACCGTTGAAGTCCAGGGTCAGGGACTGATCCTTGTCGATCGGGAACACGTAGTTGGCGTTCACGTATTGCTTCTTCAGCACGTCTTCGACGTCGGAAGCGTACAGCGCTGCCTTGAACTGTTCGGTGAACTGGTAGCTACCGCCCAACACGTTGATCGACTTCAGACCACCGCTGTCACGGCCTTCAGCGCTCTTGCGCGATTCGGCGGTGAAACGGCCGGCGTTCAGCTCCAGGCCTTTGATCTCTTTGGAAGTGATCAAAGTACCGGTGTAGCTTTCCGGCAGCAGACGCACGTTGTCGTAGCTCAGCACCGGCAGGGCCGGCATCTGGTCACCGTAAGTCAGTACGGTGTTGGAGATACGGAATTTTACCGCTGCGCCACCCTTCGACAGGTCGTCAGCCGCGTTGCCGCTGTCACCCTGTTTGAAGAAGTCGATACCACCGGCACCGCTGCGGCCCTTGCCGCCATCCAGGCGCAGTGCGTACAGACCGAAGGCATCCACACCCACACCCACGGTGCCTTGAGTGAAACCGGACGAGAACGTACCGATGGCCGCTTGGCCCCATTCGGCTTTGTCCTGGTTGCCATCTTTGTAGTCACGATTGATGTAGGCATTGCGCAGCAGCACTTTGAGGCTGCTGTCTTCAACAAAACCCTTGGACTCGGCCTGGTCGTTAGCCATGGCCGAAGTGGCACTCAACATCCCCAGTGCGATCAAACTGATTCGCTTGTTCAACATTTTGTTTTCCTTATTACGGGTTGAAACGCGCTGTGTCGAACGGCTGAAACGGCGCTTATTGCACTCTTTTATTCACCCCGAAACAAAAAGACCCGCTCAAGACAATGTCATGGCGGGCCTGCTCCTGATTTTGAGTCATGGCGGTTAGCCACAGGCGTTGGGCCGAATCGTAGCCGCGCCCTCAACAATGTGTCAATTTCAAGAATCGTCTTTAAATAGGCGAAAAACGTCTAAAAAAAGTAAATTTTGCGGTGGCTTCGTGCAGGGAAACGCCTGTAATCAGGGATTTTAATGCCGGGTCACGTACACCCGTCGAGGCCACAGACCGGCAAGGCATGCGCCGCTGTCGCAGGCGTAAACGACTCACTCAACCATTGAGCGAAGGCCTGCGGTTTACCGAGCCACGGGCCGATATCCACCACTGTGAACTGACCATCCTGCTCCAGTGCGAGAGTCGGAAAACCCTGCCCGCCGAGTTTCGCCAACAGAGCGCGGCTGTTCTTCATATGTTGCTCGGTGTCGACGGACTGCTTGGCGTTCAAGAAAGTAGCGGCGTCGTAACCCTGCTGCACCGCGTATTCCAACAGCACACTTTCGTCGGCAATTCGGCGCCCCTCGACATAGTGCGCCGTCTGCAAACGCCCCAGCAGTTCCAGGCCACGGCCGTCGATTTTCTCCGCTGCCAGCACAGCGGCAATCGGCGGTGCCGAATCAAACACCGCGGTGTGATCGCGCAACAGGCCTTCGAAATAGGCTTCGCCAAACGGCTGACCGGTGTATTCGGCGATCCGCCGGTCATGAGGCATTACGTAATTGCGCAGTTGCGGCGAAACGCTCTGGCGGTTGGCACCGGTCATCATGCCGCCGGCGTGGACGATCACCGGCAGCACTTGTTGCGCGGCCTGCACCAGCGGTTTGGCGCCATAGCACCAGCCGCACAACGGGTCGTAAATGTAGTGAAGGGTCATCGGAAAGCTCCGGCTGGAAGGTGGGGAAATGATGTCGGCACATTAGTCCCTCGGTCGTTGCGGAAAAACGCCGGAATGGCTTTCAGTGTGTTTCGGCAATCGGTCAAATCGAGACCGGCAGCCGCCACTACCGGATCAGGCAGACAACCTGGTGGTCACCAGCACCTACAGCTTCTGATATCGCGCTCATAAAAAAAGCGCTGCCATCCCGGCAGCGCTTTTTACAATCCCTGTTTGTTCTTCTTATCCTTCCATCACATCCCACAATGCGTCCAGTTCGGCCTCGCTGAACAGGCCAGCGGGGTAACGCTCGATCATCATCCGGCGCGGATCAGGTTCCCTGATCTGACGCGTTCCATTGGACTTCAACCAGTGCGCGACAATCTGGAGCGACTCACTATTTACAGCCATGGGATGCAACGTCCGCTCGCTGATTACGTTCACTTCGGCGTTCATTTCAGCGCTCTCTCCCCGTTCATGAGCGGCTAAGTTATCCAAGGTATATGACAGAACTGTTGAAGTTCTCCCCCCTCCCTAGTGCGCCATGAGCGATACAAGAGCTATGCCAATGTCTGGCAATTGTCGACCAGCGGACATAAAGAAACCCGCAGTCCTGACGGGCTGCGGGTTTCTCTTCAAGCGTGGGCAACAAATGACTGCCTGGTCGATTTTCCAATCAACTCAAGCTGTTACATCCGCACTCACTCTTTGTGCGGCGCGGGCTGCTGTTGGGTAAGGCAGTGAATATTGCCGCCTCCCAGTAACAGTTCGCGCCCCGGCACCATCACCACTTCGTGTTGCGGGAACAGGTTCTGCAGGATCTCCCGGGCCGGAGCGTCCATCGGGTCGTCGAAGCTTGGCGCGATGATCCCGCCGTTGACGATCAGGAAGTTCACGTAGGAACCGGCCAGGCGCACGCTCGGGTTGCGTTCCTGAGTACCGTCCACCGGGTCCACGCCCGCGCATTCTTCCTCGGTGGCAAACAGCGGCCCCGGAATCGGCATCTTGTGCACCGTGAACGGGCGGCCTTTGGCGTCGGTGCTGCTTTCCAGCACTTTCATCGCGGCCTGGCAGCGCGGGTAGTTCGGATCCTGCGGATCGTCGGTCCAGGCCAGCAGCACTTCGCCCGGACGCACGTAGCAGCAGAAGTTATCCACATGGCCGTCGGTTTCGTCGTTGAACAGGCCATCCGGCAGCCAGATGATCTTGTCCACCGACAGGTTTTCACTGAGCACCGCTTCGATTTCTTCGCGGCCCAGGTGCGGGTTGCGATTGCGGTTGAGCAGGCATTCTTCGGTGGTGATCAGGGTGCCTTCGCCGTCTACGTGAATCGAGCCGCCTTCGAGCACAAAGCCTTCGGTGCGGTAGCGCGGGCTGCGCTCGATTTCGAGGATCTTGCCGCCGACCTGGGAATCACGGTTCCACGGCGAATACAGGCCACCGTCAAAGCCGCCCCAGGCGTTGAAATCCCAGTTCACACCGCGCACTTCGCCGCTGTTGTTGATCACGAAAGTCGGACCACTGTCACGAACCCAGGCGTCATCGCTGGACATCTCGACCACGCGGATATTCGGCACGTCGAGGCGAGCGCGAGCGTTTTCGTACTGGCCGGCGGACACCGCCACGGTTACCGGTTCGAAACGCGCGATGGCCTTGGCCACGGCGGCGTGAGCGGCCTGCGCTGGTTTGCCGCCCAGACGCCAGTTGTCCGGACGTTCGGGCCAGATCATCCAGGTCTGGGTTTGCGGTGCCCATTCGGCCGGCATGTAGAAGCCATCGGCGCGTGGTGTGCTTTTCAATGTGGTCATGTCGATCAGACTCCAGGGAACCGTCGAGGGTTTTCAACACGCCGTACAGGTTGGACGACGGACTATGGCGACTTTATAAACGATAAATATCGGCATTAGAAGCCAATAATAAAAAACAATCTGAATTAACCCCTTCAAATACCGATACAAATCGGTATTTGAAGATTGCGGATCGCCTCAAAGCCCTTCTTCAAGCACCTTCGCCAGCATGTCGACAAAGAAATCCACGCTCTGACGCGAGGTGACCATCGGCGGTTTGATCTTCAAAACGTTCAGGTAATCGCCGGTCGGCTGCATGAAGATCCCCAGCTCGCGCAGGCGATCACACAACAGGGTGGTTTCCTCGGTTGCCGGCTCCAGGGTTTCCCGATTGCGGATCAGCTCGACCCCCAGATAGAACCCCGAACCGTGCACTGCGCCGACCAACGGATATTGATCGATCAGCGCTTCCAGCCGCGCCTTGAAGTGGGCGCCGACCACCTGGGCGTTTTCCCAGAGCTTTTCTTCTTCCATGACATCGAGCACCGCCATGCCGATCTGGCAGCTCACCGGACTGCCGCCGGCGGACGAGAAGAAATAGCCCTCGGCCTCCAGCGCCTCGGCGATTTCCCGGCGGGTGATCACCGCGCCCAGCGGCTGGCCGTTGCCCATGCCTTTGGCCATGGTGATGATGTCCGGCACCACGCCTTGCTCTTCGAAACCCCAGAAAAAATGGCCCATACGGCCGTAACCGACCTGCACCTCATCGGCGATGCACACGCCGCCACGGGCGCGCACCAATTCATAGACCTTTTTCAGATAACCCGGCGGCAGCGAAATCCCGCCCGCATTGCCGTAGACCGGCTCGCAGATGAACCCGGCCAGTTGCCGTTTCTGCTCATCGATCTTCGCCAGATGATGCTCGACGCTGCGCACATAATCCGGCGCCGAATCCGCGCCGCGAAACTCGCCGCGATAGGTGTTCGGAGCGGTCACCGCATGCACCCAGTCCGGGCGACTGCTCAGGGCTTGCGGGTTATCGGCAATCGAGGTCGAGACCGCGTCTGCGCCGACCGTCCAGCCGTGATAGGCCTCCAGCACGCTGATCATGTCGCGGCCACCGCTGGCGGCCCACGCCAGGCGGATCGCCAGGTCATTGGCCTCGCTGCCGCTGTTGACCAGGAACACCCGATCCATGCCCTCCGGCGCCAGCTTCAGCAAGCGTTCGGAGAACTCGGCGACCGCCGCATAGTTGAACCGTGAATTGGTGTTAAGCAGCGACCACTGCCGGCTCGCCACCGCCGCCATGCGCGGGTGACCGTGGCCGAGCACCGCGACGTTGTTGAGCATGTCGAGGTAGGAGCGGCCCTGCATGTCGATCAGGTGATTGCGCCAGCCGCGCTCAATGCGCGGCGGGTCGACGTAATAGTGCTTCTGGGTGCGGGCGAAACTGGCGTCGCGGCGCGCCAGCAGGGTTGCTGCGTCCAGCTCGGGTTCGGCGTCGCAGGCCAGACCCAGCAGCGCGGCCGGTGATGGGGAAAGTGCTTGCCAAGCAGCCGCACGGCTCGGCGTGCAGAACAGCGGCGCCTCAAGCTGTGCGCCGCGAATCAATTGCACGATCAACGGACCGTCCACCGAACCCAGCACCTGACCTTTCACCAGCGCAGCGCCGCTGTGCAACGAAGGTTTCACGCCCCACAGACGCAGGCTAAGTTGCGGGCCGTCGAGTCGCAGTGCGCCGTCGGCCGACAGGTGCAGTACGCCAGCGAACGGCGCCTCCACCGTCGAACCTTGGGGTACATGCAATTCGACGTGCAGCGGGAAAGTCTCTGGCTCATCGGCGCTGTCGGGCCGGGTGCGCGACAACCGATATTGCCCGTATCGACTGGCCGCCAGACCATGGATGACAGCGGCCTCGTTCAACAGACGCTGATCGATGCCAGGCTGCTCCCAGTTCCCCGCCTCGAAGTGCGCGCTCAACACACCCAGGTCGATCAACGCGAATTCGCGCCCGACCAGATCGGGCAACAGCGGCGCAAAACCTTCACTGTCGATGGCCGGCAATGTCTGGCCGACCGCCGTAAGAATCGCCGCCTCCATCAATGCCAGCGGCACCGAGGTGGCGACCCGGAAGATTTCCCATTCGTGGGTCAGGTTGTCGCGGCTGTAGGTGTTGCCCGGATCGATGCCGACCTGTTGTTCGCCACTGAGCACCAGCACCGCCGCCCGCGCCACGATCAGCGGCCACAGCGCCAGCAGTTCTTCGTGCTGCAGCGGATTGACCGCGTGATAGGCCTGCACCGCCGGCAGAATCACCAACGGATCGCCGGCGGCGTGATGCAGCAGCGCGGCGCAGGTGACCGACAGATCGGTGATGCGCCAGGTGCGCACCAGGTCGCCGAAATCAATAACGCCCTGCAACTGCCAGTGCCGCCGGGCATCCCGTTGCCAGACCACGTTGTCGTCGGTGATGTCCATGTGGATCGCCTGCACCGGCAGCTTCTCCACCAGCGGCTGCAAACGAAGTCTGGCCTGTTCGGCAGCCTCGGCGATCAGCGCGCGCTGGCGTTCGTCTTCGATGACCGGCAGCAGGTGCTCGATCAGTGCGCTGGCGTGGCGCGCGTCCCATTGCAGCGTGCGCTCGAGTCCCGGATGGTCGAACCCGGCCAGGGCCAGATCCATTTCGCCGCAGAGCCGGCCGAACCCGGCAACAACTTCGTGGCCAAGATGATCGAGAGCCGTCAGTGGCTGGCCCTCGATGTAATCGAGCAGCCGCACATGCACCGATTCGCCCTCGACGTCCAGGGTCAGCAGGTCTTGGCCGTCACTGGCCGAGATGACCCGGGGAACGTGGACATCGCAGTGTTCAGCCAGATATTTCAGGCCCGCGTGCTGGGCTTGCAGCTCGACCAGCGAATAATCGCCCCGGCAGATCTTCAGCACGAACCGCCCACGCTCGCTGTCGACCCGGTAATTGAGATCCTGCTGGCTGCCCAGGGCCTGCAACGTACCGTTCAAGCCGTAATGCTGCGCCAGCAGATGCCGTGCCTGCTCCAGCGAAACCTGAGGGCTGGGCAAACTGGCGCGATGAATCAACGTGGCGAACGACATGGAGCGACCCCTGAAATTTTATTAGGCGCCTATATCGCCATTGCTTCAGGCGATAAGCAACCCCCAGACCATCCGTCCCCTGACAGGTTGCGAAGCAGGGGGATTTGCATGCCCCTCTCGCACCCACCGGCACTTTGCGCAAGAATGTCGGCCATTCAAACCTGCCACTGGAATATCCCCATGAATGTAATCCCCACTGACCTGCCTGGTGTCCTGATCATCGAACCCAAGGTGTTTGGTGATGAGCGCGGGTTCTTTTACGAAAGTTTCAATGCCAAGGCCTTTCAGGACGCCACCGGCCTCGACACGCAGTTTGTCCAGGACAACCATTCGCGCTCGCAGAAAGGCGTGCTGCGCGGGCTGCATTACCAGTTGGAAAATACTCAGGGCAAACTGGTCCGCGTTACCGCTGGCGAAGTCCTCGATGTCGCCGTGGATATCCGTCGCAGCTCGCCGCATTTCGGCAAGTGGGTGGCCGTGCGCCTGTCCGCCGACAATCATCGCCAACTGTGGGTACCGGAAGGTTTCGCCCACGGTTTCGTGGTGCTGAGCGAGTTCGCCGAATTCCTCTACAAGACCACCAACTACTACAACCCGTCCTCCGAGCGCAGCATTCGCTGGGACGATCCGGATCTGGGCATCGACTGGCAACTCGACGAAGCGCCAAAATTGTCGGCCAAGGATCAGGCGGCCGCCTTCCTCAAGGACGCCGACGTCTTTTCCTGAAGTCCTGTGTGAATCTTCAGCGCCGCTGCACACCCGGCCACGGGTGCGCAGACTGCGCCGGCAAGCCTAGGCATAATGCGCCTGTACCCACAGGCGCCCGATGCTCATGACTCCGACCCTTCCCCGTCGCCCCCGCTGGCGCAGTCTTGCCCTGCTGGCTCTGTGCCTGGCACCGCTGCTGTGGCCGCTGGAACACTTGGCCGAGCGCTATTACCGCAGCGAACTGGCCGGTCAGAATCGCCAGACCCTCGACCTCTACGTCGCCAACCTGTTGGGCACGCTGCATCGCTATGAAGTGCTGCCGCAAATCCTCGGCGACCTGCCCGCCCTGCGCGCGGTGCTCGGGGCGCCGGACGACGGCGTGACCCAAGGCAACGCCAACCGCCTGTTGAAGAATATCGCCGCACAGACCGGCGCCGAAGTCATGTACCTGATGGACACCAGCGGCCAGACGCTCGCGGCGTCCAACTGGGACAAACACGACAGCTTCGTCGGGCGCAATTTCTCATTCCGGCCGTACTTCAGCGAAGCCATGGCCGGACGCCTCGGGCGCTTCTTCGGGTTGGGCACTACCTCTGCCAAGCGCGGCTACTTCTTCGCCGCCGCCGTGCGCAACGGCGAAAAAATCATCGGCGTGCTGGTGATCAAGGTTGACCTCGACCACACCGAAAGCCTGTGGGGCAAAACCCCGGAACAACTGCTGGTGACCGACCACAACGGCGTGGTCATCCTCACCTCGCGCCCGGAATGGCGCTTTCGCGCGACCCGCACCCTGAGTGATACCGAGCGCGCGGCGATCACCGCAATCCAGCCCTACCCTACCCGCGAGCCACGCCCGCTGAACCTGAGCCCGACCGCGTGGCTGCCACAGACTCAGGAGATCGCGGAAACCGGCTGGAGCGTGAGCATTCTTGCCCCGCGTACCTTGATCGACCGACCGGTACGCACGGTCGTGGCGATCGGCGGCGCCACCTTGCTGGTGGTGATGCTGTTGCTGGGCCTGATGATGCAGCGTCGTCGTCATTACCTGGAACGGATCGCCTTCGAAGCCAAGGCCCGACGGGAACTCGAAGGCCGGGTTGCCGAGCGCACGAGTGATCTCGAAGGGCTCAACCGCCGACTGAAACAGGAAGTACTTGAACGCGAACAGGCCCAGCAGGAACTGGTGCGCGCCCAGGACGATCTGGTACAGGCTGGCAAGCTGTCGGCGCTGGGGACGATGTCGGCGAGCATCAGCCACGAACTCAACCAGCCGCTGGCGGCGATCCGCAGCTACGCCGAAAACGCCGAAGTGCTGCTCGACCATGAACGCACCGAAGACGCACGAGGCAACCTCAAACTGATCAGCGAGCTGACCGGGCGCATGGCCTCGATCATCGCCCACCTGCGCGCCTTCGCCCGGCGTGACCGCCACGCCCCGGAAAGCGTGGCCCTGCAACCGGCGCTGGACGACGCACTTGCCTTGCTGGCCAAACGTCGCCGGAGCATGGATGTCGAACTGATCCGCGACCTGCCGGCCGCCACCCTTTGGGTCGAGGCCGGGGAAACCCGTCTACGCCAGGTACTGGGCAACCTGCTGGCCAACGCCCTCGACGCCCTGACCGAAAAAGGCCCGCCGCGCAAATTGTGGCTGAGTGCCGAATCCACCGACGAAGGCGTCAATCTGTACATTCGCGACAATGGCCCGGGTTTCTGCATGGAAGCCCTGGGCCGCGCCAGCGAACCGTTTTACACGACCAAGACCCGCACTCAGGGTCTCGGTCTGGGGTTGGCCATTTGCGAAACCCTGATGCGCGCCTTCGGCGGTGAACTGTCGTTCGCCAACCACAAGCAAGGGGGCGCCCTGATCACCCTGCGGCTGCGCGCTGGCGCGCCCGGGGTCAGCCTGCAACCGTCCGAGGATCGAAGCGCATGACCATCGACAACCGCATTCAGGTGGTGCTGATCGACGACGATCCACACCTGCGTCAGGCCCTTGGCCAGACTCTGGATCTGGCCGGCCTGAAAATTCTTCCGCTGTCCGAGGCCAAGGGTCTGGCCGCGCAACTGGAACGCGACTGGCCGGGCGTGGTGGTCAGCGACATCCGCATGCCCGGCATGGATGGACTGGAACTGTTGAGCGAGTTGCATGCTCAGGATCCCGAGTTGCCGGTGCTGCTGATCACTGGCCACGGCGATGTGCCGCTGGCCGTACAAGCCATGCGCGCGGGTGCCTACGACTTTCTGGAAAAGCCCTTCGCCAGCGACGCCCTGCTCGACAGCGTGCGCCGCGCCCTGGCCCTGCGGCGTCTGGTGCTGGACAACCGCAGCCTGCGCATGGCCCTGAGTGATCGCAACGAGTTGAGCGCGCGGCTGGTCGGTCAGTCGGCGCCGATGTCGCGCCTGCGCGAGCAAATCGGCGCGCTGGCGGCGACCAAAGCCGACGTCTTGATCCTCGGCGAAACCGGCGCCGGCAAGGAAGTCGTCGCCCGCGCCCTGCATGACCTGTCGAGCCGGCGCAACGGCCCGTTCGTGGCGATCAACGCCGGGGCGCTGGCCGAGTCGGTGGTCGAGAGCGAACTGTTCGGCCATGAACCCGGCGCCTTCACCGGCGCGCAAAAGCGCCGGATCGGCAAGTTCGAATTCGCCAATGGCGGCACGCTGTTCCTAGACGAAATCGAAAGCATGAGCATGGACGTGCAGGTCAAACTGCTGCGCATGCTGCAGGAGCGCGTGGTCGAACGGCTGGGCGGCAATCAGTTGATCCCGCTGGACATCCGCGTCATCGCCGCGACCAAGGAAGACCTGCGTCAGGCCGCCGATCAGGGACGCTTCCGTGCCGACCTGTATTACCGCCTCAACGTGGCACCGCTGCGCATTCCGCCACTGCGTGAACGGGGCGAGGACGCGCTGATGCTATTCCAGCATTACGCCGACGAAGCCAGCGCCCGCCACGGTCTACCACCGCATGAACTGCAACCGGCGCAACGGGCGTTGCTGCTGCGCCATTCATGGCCGGGCAACGTGCGGGAATTGCAGAACGCGGCAGAGCGTTTTGCCCTCGGCCTGGAACTGGCACTGGACAACACGCAACCCGATGGCAGCCCCGGCACCACCGTCGAAATCACGGCGGGAGGGCTCAGCGAACAAGTGGAAAATTTTGAGAAATCCCTCATCGCCGCCGAACTGGCCCGCTCTCACAGTTCCGTGCGCAGTCTCGCCGAAGCCCTGGGCATTCCGCGCAAAACCCTGCACGACAAACTGCGCAAGCACGGGCTGAATTTCGCTGGCAGCGGCGGCCATTCCGACGAATCCGAATGAAGCACGCTCAATTCACTTTTCTGCCGCAAGAGGTCCGGGCATGAAGCACGACAGTCGTTATCTGGAATCCGTTCTTCACCACGACATCCCGCTGACCCGGGACATGGGCCTCAAGGTGCTCGACTGGCAGGAACAGCAACTACGCCTGCACTTGCCGCTGGACGCCAACGTCAATCACAAGAGCACCATGTTCGGCGGCAGCCTGTATTGCGGCGCGGTGCTGGCCGGTTGGGGCTGGCTGCATCTGCGATTGAAGGAAGAAGGCATCACCGACGGCCACATCGTGATCCAGGAGGGGCAGATCAGTTATCCACTGCCGGTGACCGGTGATGCCATTGCGATTTGCCCGTCACCGAGCGCAGCGCAGTGGAAGAAATTTCTGACAATGTATCAGCGCTACGGGCGGGCGCGACTGACGCTGCACACGCGGGTCGTCAATGCCGGGAGCGATGAGGATGCAGTGACGTTCAGCGGGCAGTACGTCCTGCACCGCTGAAGACTGAACACGCTTACGAGCGGGCGAGTTCGAGCAGCTTCGCCCGCCATGCGGCTTTCGCCGGCAACGCCAGGAAGAAACTGTTCAACAAAGACTCCCGAGCTGGGTAACAGAACGCTGCGCCACTCAGGTCGAGCACTTCACCGCCCGCCCCTTCCAGAACGCCCTGCGCCGCCGCCGTGTCCCATTGCGAAGTCGGCGCCAGTCGCGGGTAACAATCCGCCGCACCTTCGGCCAGCAGACAGAATTTCAGCGAACTGCCGATGTTGGCCAGCTGCAACTCGCCAAGGCTGGCGCTCAAACCGGCCAGCAAGCGTTCCTGCTCCGGACTCGAATGACGGCGGCTGGCAACCACGGTGAACGCTTCGCCAGGCCCCGGTACGTCACGAACCTGAATCGCCACCGGCGTGCCGCCCGTGTCGCCGCGCCAGGCACCGAGCCCCGCACCGCCGACGTAGAACCGCCCAGTGGTCGGCATCGACACCACACCGAACACCACCCGGCCGTTTTCGATCAACGCAATGTTGACGGTGAATTCTTCGCTGCCGCTGATGAACTCCTTGGTGCCATCCAGCGGGTCCACCAACCACCAGCGCTGCCAGCCTGCGCGCACGCTTTGCGGGATGTTGGCGTCCTCTTCGGACAGCACCGGAATGCTCGGGTCCAGCGCCGTCAGGCCCGCCACGATCACGTGGTGAGCGGCCATGTCCGCCGCCGTCACCGGCGAATCATCGGACTTGGCGGTGACCGCCACATCGGCACGCCAGAACGGCAGGATCGCCTCACCGGCTCGCAGGGCCAGTTCAACCACCGGCGTCATCAACGGATGGGGAAAATTCATCGATATCTCACTCATGACTGAAAAATCCGCGCTGGGTCAGCAGATCGCGGGTCAGGTACAGCGCCGCCAGGGCGCGGCCCTCACTGAAATTCGGATTCTGCGCCAGTGCCGACAGCTGTCGCAGATTGACTTTGTCTACACGCATCGGCTCGGGTTCGTCGCCTTCGAGACGCTCTTCGTACAGGTCGGTGGCCAGCACCACCTGGATTTTCTGGCTCATGTAACCGGGGGATAACGACAACTCGGTCAGATGCTCCAGCTGTCGCGCGCCATAACCGGCTTCTTCCTTGAGCTCGCGTTCGGCGGCAGCCAGCACATCTTCGCCGGGCTCGATCAGGCCTTTGGGCAGCGACAGTTCATATTCGTCGGTACCGCCGCAGTATTCTTCGACCAGCACCGCGTGCTCGGCATCGAGCATCGCCACGATCATCACCGCGCCATAGCCGGCGCCCTTGCCGACCAGTCGCTCGTAGGTGCGTTCCACGCCATTGGAGAAACGCAGCTTCAGCTCTTCGACGCAGAACAGCCGGCTGGTGGCGACGATCTCGCGGGCGAGTACGGTGGGTTTCTGGCGCATGCAAAGCTCCTTGGCGTGAACGCGCTACTATAACGCGGCTTTTCCGATTGTTTGCGTCGGATATCTTTCTACCGTTCGAGACGTTGCCATGCCTTCATTACCGTGGTCCGACATCGATATCGTTCTGCTCGACATGGACGGCACGTTGCTGGACCTGCACTTCGACAACCACTTCTGGCTCGAACACCTGCCGCAGCGCTACGCCGAACTGCATGGCGTGAGCCGGGCCATGGCGGAAATGGAATTGCAGCCGTTGTTCGAGCGCCATGCCGGTCAGTTGCAATGGTACTGCCTGGACTTCTGGAGCGCCGAACTGAAGCTGTCAGTTCGCGAACTGAAACGGGAAACCGCCCACCTGATCGCCCTGCGCCCGGACGCCGACACTTTTCTGGAGGCGATCAAGCGAGCCGGCAAACGCGTGGTGATGATCACCAACGCCCACCGCGATTCACTGTCGCTGAAACTGGAACGCATCGAACTGGCGCCGTACTTCGAGCGGCTGATCAGCTCCCACGATTACGGTTTCCCCAAGGAAGACCCGCAATTCTGGGACGCCTTGCAGGCCGACATCGGTTTTGACCCGGCGCGTAGTCTGTTCATCGACGACACCTTGCCGATCCTGCGCAGTGCACGGAATTTCGGCGTGGCGCATCTGTTGGCCGTGAAAGAGCCGGACAGCCGCAAAGGGCCGAAGGACACCGGGGAGTTCGCGGCGGTCGAGGATTATCGGGATTTGATTGCGGGCCTGTAGACCGCATCGTCCCCATCGCGAGCAGGCTCGCTCCCACAACTGAAATG